>JBAVQC010000390.1:0-10436 GCA_049693715.1 Acidobacteriaceae bacterium
CGCCCAGGGTCTTGCGCAGGTGCTCGCGGTCGATCAGGCTGTGGGCCGCGATGCCCACCGCCTCCAGCCGCGATTCGATCTCCGCCCGGTCGATCAGCGGCCGCACCAGGGACGCCCGCAGAAGCCGCTTGCCCATGGGCGTCATGCAGCAATCGAGATTCGCGAAAAGGGTCGCCTCGGTTGCGCCGCCGGAG
The DNA here is from genome assembly GCA_049693715.1 of Acidobacteriaceae bacterium. Taxonomy (GTDB): domain Bacteria; phylum Acidobacteriota; class Terriglobia; order Terriglobales; family Acidobacteriaceae; genus PALSA-350. The sequence goes on from JBAVQC010000390.1 coordinate 195, forward strand.
AAGAGCGGTTCAATCAACTCCAGGTTACGCACCGTCACTGCGTCTAATTGCAGGTTTTCTGCGCGCTCGTAATACCGGATGTTATTGACGTGCTGCAGTTCGATCTGCTGGGTGCTGCGCGCGTAATGAACCACGGCTCCGGCGGCAATGGCGGCGGAACGGGCACTCGCCAATCCAAAGCCTTCGAGCCCGTTCGCGCCCAACTGCCTCTCCAGGAGCGGAATAGCATAATCCGCGGTGTAGACCCACTCCTCAAGCCGGGTTTTGGTGCCGATCTTGTCGATCTCCGCTTCCAGTTGCGGGTCGAGCGGGGGTAACTCTGAGGCGAGCAGCAGCTCACTGGGCTGGGCCTTCATCAACTCATCAACACAGAAGCCGATGCTCCCCGTCCCGGTGAACTCCATGGTGCGAAAGTCGCCGGTCGAAAGATCGAGCAGGGCCAGGGCCGCCACCGGACCAGCTATGTGTAGCGCCGCGAGGTAGTTGTTTCGTTCTGAAGCGAGGGCCGGATCGATCGCGGTTCCGGGTGTGAGTACCCGGGTGACCTCGCGGCGGACAATCTTCTTGGTAAGCTTGGGATCTTCCATCTGCTCGCAGATGGCGACCCGGTACCCCTTCCGGAGCAGGCGAGACAGGTAGGTGTCGGCGGCGTGGTAGGGCACCCCGCACATGGGCACCGAACGTTCCCTATCCCGTGCTGTGAGCGTAATTTGCAGTTCCCGGGCAGCTACCTGCGCATCTTCGAAAAAGAGCTCGTAGAAGTCTCCCATGCGAAAAAACAGCAGGGCGTCGGGGTTCTGACGCTTGGCAGCCGCGTACTGGCGCATGAGGGGCGTAGTGGTTGCGTCGGCCGCTGGAGCTGGAGGAAGATTAGACACGCAAAACGCCAGCATATCGTGAATGACATGCCGGCGTTTTGGAAAACGGGGCAGGGCTGCTTACGGATTCCTAAGCAACGATTTTGGAATCCTGGTTCACCCCAGCGTCGGACCCGTGCTGTTTGACCATCTGCCCCTCTCAAGCTTGAAGCCGAGGATTCTGCACCTTTTGACGCCCCATCTTGGAAATGTTTCCCCCCTTTCTCGGTCCCAATAGCCCGTGAAGACGCTCCAATACGTAGGCGGTTATACTGAAAACTTGCGGGAATCGGCATGTTCCTATTGTGGTTAAGAGTGGCGGTCGTGCTCTACGCTGTTGCCAGCGTTTCTGCCCTGCCGGCGGTGCTTTATGACCGTCCGGGGTGGAAGAAAATCTGTGTTCCCGCCGCCGTCTCGGCCTTTTTCTTCCACTTCGTCTCTCTCATCGAGATGCTTTCCGCCTCTCACCATTCGCTACCAGTCGGCATGCACGAGGTACAGTCATTGCTGGCGCTACTCATATGCGCCGCCTTTCTCCTCGTAGCCTTGCTCTACCGTACGGTCTCGTTTGGCGTTTTCGCCCTACCCCTCGCCCTGCTGCTGGTGCTGGGTCCCGCCATAGGACCCGACCGCTGGACCTTCCATTCTCCTGAGATCCGTAGCGGCTGGCTCTACCTGCACATCCTCGCTCTGCTGGCGGCTTATGCTGCCCTCATCTTCAGCTTGATTGCCAACTTCCTCTACCTGGTTCAGGAGCGGCGCCTCAAAAACAAAAGCAATGTTGATTTTCTGGCCTGGCTCCCGCCACTCGAGACCATGGAGCGCATCGCCTCCGGCATGCTGCTCATCGGCTTTCCCTTCATGACCCTGGGATTACTCGCCGGATCGTTGATCGCACAGGAGAGCGTCGGACCGGCCTACTTTAAAGACCCTAAAGTACTGCTTTCGTTCGCCATGTGGGCGCTTTACCTGGTGATGCTTTTCGTGCGCCGGCAGGTGGGACTCAGGGGAAGGCGAGCGGTTTATCTCTCCAGCCTCACCTTCCTGGTCGTGATCAGCGTCTGGGCGGCCAACCAACTAAGCTCGGTCCATAGGTTCACCGCCCCATGAACATCGTCCTATTGGGGCTAAACCACAAAACCGCGCCCATCGCGCTGCGCGAGCGGCTGGCCATTGGGCCGCACCAGCTGGAAGAGGCGACGCGCTCCCTGATGCAGGCGCCGGGTGTGATGGAAGGAATGATCCTCTCCACCTGCAACCGGGTGGAGCTGCTCACTAGCCAGAAGCCGGATGCGCCGCACTTGCTGGATTTCGTCGGCCGCTATTTTGGTATTGACTGCCAGCAGCTGGCTCCGCACATGTACGAGTACCGCCAGGAGGAGGCTGTACGCCACCTCTTCCGCGTCGCCTGCAGCCTCGATTCCATGGTCATCGGCGAGCCCCAGATACTGGGCCAGGTAAAGAGCAGCTACCTGGCGGCTCGCTCCGCAGGAGCCATCCGCGGCCATCTGGATAGAGTGCTGCAACGCGCCTTTGTGGTAGCCAAGCGGGTGCGCAGCGAGACTCAGATCGGAAGCTCGTCGGTATCGATTGCTTCGGTCGCAGTAGAACTGGCGCGGAAGATATTTGGGTCGCTCGAAGGCAAAAAGATTCTGCTGGTCGGCGCAGGAAAGATGAGCGAGCAGGCGGCTCGCCACCTCCTGGGCCAAGGCGCCGGAGCGGTGCTGGTTGCCAACCGCACCCATGAGCGCGCAGCGCAGATGGCGGCTCGCTTCGGCGGCCGGGCGATTCGTTTCGACGAGCTCTACTCCCATGCGGACCAGGCAGACATCATCATCACTTCCACCGGTTCTGCCCATCCCGTTTTCCGCCGCGAGCACGCGCAGCACTTTTTGCAGCAGCGCCGTGGACGGCCCATGTTCTTTATCGACATCGCGGTGCCCCGGGACGTCGACCCCGAAGTCAACAAGCTGGATGGCATCTTCCTCTACGACATTGACGACCTGCAGTCGGTCGCTGGGTCGCACCTGAAGGAACGCGGCAAAGAAGCTGAGCTGGCCGAAGCCATGATCGTGGCCGAGGTGAACAAGTATCAGCGACGGATGCACGCACTCAACATCGGGCCGGAGATTGTGCAGTTGCAGCAATCGGCAGAACAAATTCGGCGTGCGGAAATGCGCCGCCTGGGAGGCCGCCTGCAGAGTCTCTCCCTGGAACAACAGGCCGCCGTGGAAGCTCTGACAAAAGGCCTGGTGAACAAATTTCTCCATCTGCCGCTGCGGGCCATCAAGGCTGCCGCCAGCGACGGCAACGTCGCTGCGGTGGATGCCATCCGCGAAGCCTTCGGCGTAAAGGCCTCGGACGAGATGGAAGCCGATGACGACGTATTCGAAGATGTCACGACGGCTCTCGACCGTGATCGTGATCCAGAGGACGTTAATCATTGATCCGCATTGGTTCCCGGGGATCGCAGCTGGCGTTGTGGCAAGCGAATCACATTGCCGGCGCGTTGCGCGCGCTCGGGCATGAAGTTTCGATCGAGGTCATCCGCACCACAGGCGACCGTATGCAGAACGTCGCTTTTGCCTCGGTCGGCGCCAAGGGAATGTTCACCCGCGAGATCGAAGAAGCGCTGCAGGCGAACACCATCGATCTAGCCGTCCATAGTCTGAAGGATTTGCCCACGGAATTGGCCGAGCCGTTTCGCTTGGCGGCGATACCCCAACGCGCTGATCCCCGCGATGTGCTGGTGTCGGAACGGTACGCAAGCTTCGATGCCTTGCCTGCCGGTGCGGTTGTGGGCACCAGCAGCTTGCGCCGCCAGGCACAACTGCGCGCCCGGCGTCCGGATCTTGAATATGTAGAGTTCCGCGGCAATGTAGACACCCGGCTCGCCAAACTGATGCAGGGCAAGGCGGATGCGATTATTCTGGCTGCGGCCGGCCTGGATCGTTTGCAGAAAACCGGCGTAATCCGGGAACGGTTTGCCCCCGAAGTGTTGTGTCCCGCGCCCGGCCAGGGTGCGCTGGCCATCGAGTGCAGGGCAGGGGACGAGTCCATGCACGCCGTTTTGCAGCCGCTGGAAGATCCTGATACCCGCCACGCCATCACCGCGGAGCGTGGATGCCTGGCTGCCCTGGGCGGAGGATGCCTGGTGCCTATCGGCGCCTATTGCCACCGTATCGGCGACGAATGGTCGTTGCGGGCCGTGGTCGCTTCGCCGGATGGCCGGCAGATGATCTGTGCGCAACAAACGCACAACAATCCTGAACGATTGGGAGAGCGGCTCGCGCAGCAGTTGCTCGATCAGGGAGCGGGCGTCATCCTGGGCCTGGAGGAGAAACGGGCATGAGCACGCACCAGCCTTTAGCCGGCAAGCGCATCCTCATCACACGCGCACGCCACCAGGCTGGCCGATTGGCAGAAGCTCTTGAGGAGAAGGGCGCTGAAGTGCTGCGGCTGCCCACGATCGAGATTGTTCCTCCTGAAACCTATGCTCATCTGGATGCGCTCCTGGAGGTGATCAGCGGTTTCGATTGGCTGATCGTCACCAGCGCCAACGGAGCGGCATCGCTCGCCGGCCGCATGCAGTTTCTGCAAATTCGACCGGAACAACTGAAACATTTACAGATTGCCGCCATTGGTCCAGCTACGGCGGTGGCTCTCGGCCGTATAGGGCTCACGGTGTCCGCGATGCCGGATGAGTATGTGGCCGAGGCCGTAGTGGCCATGCTGAAGGGCAAGGTGGCCGGGCGGCGTGTCCTGTTGGCCCGCGCGGCCGTGGCCCGCGACGTCATCCCCGAGCAGCTGCGAAAATGCGGTGCGGATATTCACGTGGTCGAGGCGTACCGCACCGTGATCCCCGCGGATTCGATCGAGCATGTGCGAGCATTGTTTTCGCCGGGAAAGCCCTTGCCCGATGCGGTCACCTTCACCAGTTCCTCCACCGTGAACAACTTCTTTGCCCTGCTCGCTGCGGCAAAGGTCGAGCTTCCGCAGGGATTAAGGGCAGTCTCGATCGGCCCGGTCACGACCAAAACCCTGCGCCAGCACAAGTGGGAACCGGCACGTGAGGCGGTCAAGTACGATATCCCCGGGGTTGTAGCTTCGTGTTGCACCCTGATGCAGGCCTCGTAACCTGCTGCTATGTTGCCCCTATGAGTGTCCGCCGGTTGCGAATCATTTCCTTCCTGTTGGGAGCCCTCTTCGCTGCGCGGCTGCACGCGGCAGCCCCCGCGGCTTCCCCGGATCTGGTGGTTTACGGGGGAACTGCGTCTGGCGTCATGACCGCATACGCGGCAGCACGCGAGGGACTTCGCGTGGTGCTGCTGGAACCTGGCGTGCACTTAGGCGGCATGGTCACCGGCGGCCTCTCGGCAACCGATCTCGGACACTACACCATCATTGGCGGGTACGCCCGGGACTTCTATGTGAAAGCCGCCGCACACTATGGAGTCCATGATCTGGATCGTCCGGAAAATTGGCGTTCCGAACCCCATGTGGATGAAGAAATCTTTCGCACCATGTTGCAGGAGAGCGGCGTGGCTGTTCACTTCCACGAACGCCTGCGCGAGCAGCGAGGTGTCGAACTGCACGGCAAACATCTCGTCTCGATCACCACGGCGGATGGCAAACACTGGCCGGCAAAGGTCTTTGCCGACTGCAGCTATGAAGGCGATCTGATGGCCCAGGCCAGAGTCAGCTATACCTGGGGCAGGGAAGCCTCGACTGAGTATGGGGAAGACTTAGCGGGGGTTCGCGGGAACACACCCAAGCACCAGTTCCTGTGGCCGCTGTCGGCCTACGACGAACATCACCAGCTTCTGCCCGAGATTGATCCGGGCCCGCTGGCCGCGCCTGGATCTGGTGACAAGAAGGTCCAGGCCTATAACTTTCGCCTCATCCTCACCGACGATGCAGCGGATCGCCTGCCCTTTCCTCGTCCACCGGGATACGATCGTTCGCGATTCGCGCTGCTGGAACGCTACCTCATTGAGTTTCCGCAATACCTGCATCGTGAACCCGGGCTTCACGATTTAACCAATCCGGTCATCATCCCGAACCATAAGGCGGACTTCAACAATAACGGTCCCGTCTCTACCGACTACATCGGCCACAGCTGGAAGTATCCCCAAGCCACCTATGCCGAAAAGGCCGCTATCTGGCGGGATCACTTGCTCTATACCCAATCGTTTTTCTATTTCCTTTCCCAGGATGCCAAGGTACCGGCGAGCCTGCGGGCAGAGGTCAACCAGTGGGGTCTGCCGAAGGATGAGTTTGCCGATACAGACCACTGGCCGAACCAGCTCTACATTCGTGAAGGGCGCAGGTTAGTGGGCGAGTATGTCATGCGTCAGGCCGATCTGCAGACCGAGCGAACCAAGCCGGATTCCATCGGGATGGGATCGTACAACAGCGACTCGCATAACATTCAGCGCGTTGCCATGCCCGACGGCTCGGTGCAGAATGAAGGCGATGTCCAGGTACCGGTGGAGCCCTATGAGATCGCCTATCGCAGTATCCTGCCCAAACGATCGGAAGCAGAGAACCTGCTGGTGCCTGTCTGCCTCTCTGCCAGCCACGCCGCGTACTCTTCCGTGCGCATGGAGCCGCAGTACATGATCATCGGCCAGGCTGCAGGCGTGGCCGCGGCGCTCGCGGTCCAGGGTCATCGGGATGTTCACGATGTGGCGATCCCTGAGCTGCAACAGAAGCTGCGCGAACACGGCGCGATCCTTCATCTTGATCAGGAATTTTCTGCTGCAACCTCTCGCTAGGCATTTTCCCGGAAGCTCATCCATGGCTGCTCCGGCGGATAGAACAGGCGGCCGCCTTCCACCCGGGCGAACGGAGTCAGGCTATGTGCTTTCCGCGACGAACCGCCATCGGGTTGCACGAAAATATCTTCGACCACGCCCTTGCGGGCGAGAACTGCGTCCCCAATCAGGGATCGGTGACAACGCCAGGGAACTGCCTCGGCGCACATGATCACCGCGTTGTCGAGTTGTGGCTGCCCCATCAACCAGTCGATGTGATCAGCGAATTCCTGGGTTTGCATGTAATCCGCATACCCTCGAAAGCTTTCGTTCCGCCAGCCCAGGTTGATGCTGTTCTTCTGTGCCGGCCGCCGGCCGCCAAGTCCTTCGCGCCATACCGCGGTGATGCCCTCGTTTTCGAGGGACGCAAAAAGTTCCTTTTGACCGAAGTGCGGGTATCTCCGTGAGCCAGGGTAACGGCGCACATCTACCAGGAGACGGCATGCGTTTTCCTTGAGTGCGCGCAGGAAAATCTCCAGTGGAAGCGTCGAATGGCCGATCGTCATCATGGTGAGGCCTGTCATGACCATATATCAACGAAGCGCACGGCCTGGGTTCTGGACGGGTCCAGAGAACAGGGCTTCGGTTTTCCTATTTGAACTCTTGTCGGTCGCAAGAATACGATATCGTATCTGTCGTGCCCGCGGGCCGGGGGGCTAATTGCGAGTAAGAATTCTTATCGTCCTTCTGTTGTTGCCGGCCCTCGGCAATCTTGCCGGAGCGCAGCGTCTGCCCACCAGCGTCATTCCCAGTCACTACAAGCTCTGGATCGATCCAGGTATCGAACAGCAAAAATTTTCCGGGGAAGAGACGATTGACGTGCAACTCGCGCAAACGAGCCATGAGATCGTCCTGAACTCGCTCAATCTCGAGATCGGCAGTGCCGAGGTGATTGCCGGTGGCAAGACACAGCAGGCGAAGGTGAGTTACGACCAGCCGGACGAAATGGTCCGGCTCACGGTAACGGAGGCGATTCCCTCAGGACCGGCTGCACTGCATCTCAAGTTTTCCGGCAAGCTCACTGCGGGGCTGCGTGGCCTGTATCTGAGCAAGACCGCGCGGCGATCCTATGCCGTCACACAGTTCGAAGGCACGTATGCTCGCATGATGTTTCCGGGCTTTGATGAACCCGCGTTTAAAGCCACCTTCGACCTGACTGTGGTTGCCGACAAGCAAGATACCGCGATCTCTAACGGCCGCATCATCCATGATGTGCCCGCGGTTGACCCGGATCGCCATACGCTTACGTTTTCGACTTCACCTAAAATGTCGACTTACCTGGTGGCCCTTGCCGTGGGTGATTGGCAGTGCCTCGAACGGAACGTCGATGCCGTACCTATCCGCGTTTGCGCCGTGCCCGAAAGCAAAGACAAGGCGCAATTTGCACTGGATGTTGCGACTCATTCCGTTCAGTTTTACAACCAGTGGTATGGCATCAAGTATCCCTTTGGAAAGCTGGATATGCTCGCCATCCCCGATTATGAGTGGGGCGGGATGGAGAACACTGCGTCTATCTTCTATCGTGACACCTCGTTGCTGTTGGACGAGGCAACCGCTTCTGTATTCAGCCGGCGCAGCCATGCAACGGTCATCGCCCACGAGATCGCGCATCAGTGGTTTGGCGATTTAGTCACCGCGGCATGGTGGGATGACATCTGGTTGAATGAGGGATTCGCCACTTGGATGCAAACTAAGCCGATAGAGGCCTGGCACCCCGAGTGGCATCTTGAAGATGATGTAGCTGCCACCAGCCAGCAGATTATCGGCCTTGATTCGTTGAGCGCCACGCGCGCCATCCATGGTGACCCAAAAACTTCCGCAGAGATCAAGGAGATGTTCGACGGCATCACCTATGAAAAGGGCGGCGCTGTGCTCAGCATGTTGGAGTCATACGTCGGTCCTGAAGTGTTTCGCAAAGGCGTGAATGCCTACCTGCGAGCGCATGCAAACGGGAATGCTACCTCGGCTGATTTCTGGCAGGCCGAGGCACAAGCTTCGGGCAAACCGATCGATCAGGTAATGCCCACCTTCGTGCTCCAGCCGGGCGTGCCCATGCTGACGGTTACCAGCTCTTGTAACGGGGATGAGGCCGAGGTTGCCTTCACTCAGCAGAGATTTTTCCTATCTCCGGAACGGCTGAACGCCGGCTCTCCGGAACAGTGGCAGATCCCCGTCTGCATGAAATTCGGCGGGACTGACACCTGCTCGCTGGTCACGCCAAAGACGCAGGAAGCCTCGCTTGGCCAATGTCCGGCCTGGCTGTTCGCCAACCGCAATGCCAAAGGCTACTACCGCGTCGCCTATACAAAGGCCGAGCTGGATGCGGTGGCAGGGGTCGCAGAAAGCCAGCTGAACGCGCCCGAGCGGATTGCGCTTATTGAGGACACGTGGGCAATGACTCGGGTGGGAAAAAACGCAGTAGGAGACTTTCTGGGCCTGGCGCATGCGCTTCAATCGGAGCGGGACTTGGCGGCAATCAATCTTTTGGCCGGCGATCTCGAGTACATCGGCAGTTCGCTTGTGCCGGAGAGCGAGTCCGGGCACTTCAACGAGTTTGTCCGCAAGCAGTTCGAAGCGAACGAGAGCTCCTTGGGTTGGACCGTCCGCGCGGGCGATAGCGACGAACAAAAGGCAGTCCGCGCGAGCTTGCTATCCATCCTGGGTCGAATCGGCGATCCCCAGGCAGTTGCCACGGCACAGGAACTGGTGCAGCGCTATATCCAAGACCCCTCGTCCGTTGAGGGAACCCTCGTGTCCCCGGCCTTCGCGACCGCTGCGGCTCACGGGGATGCCAACCTTTACCAACGGATCAGCGACGCGTTACCCAAAGCGCGATCGACCGGAGAATACAACACCTATCTGATCGCGCTGGCTCAATTCAGCCAGGCAAACCTGGCGGAGCAAACGATAGCCCTGGTCGACGCTGGCAAAGTGCGGCAGCAAGAGTATCCGTTACTGTTTGGCGTGTTACTGGCAAACACCCATACCCAGGATGCAGCCTGGGCCTACTTGAAGGAGCACTGGAGCGATCTGGCGGAAAAGGTAACTTCCTTCGGTGGAAGGGGTGCGGTGTCTGCCTTAGGGAGCTTCTGCTCCGCAGAAAAACGTGCCGATGTTGCTCAGTTCTTTCAACAGCATCCGGCTCCGGGCGCGCAACGTACCGTGAACCAGAGCCTGGAGCGCATCGACAACTGTATCGAGTTCCAGAAGATTCAACAGCAAAACATGAACTCGTGGCTGCAGCTGCAGAAATAACGAGGGGTCTGCCAGCCTTTATCTCCCAACCGCAGCAGAGGTTCGGAACGGGTGCAACAGAGCTTCGTTCCGACCTTTAGAGCGCGGGACCATATACATCTCGACGGCAGAAGCCGTGCCCTTCGTACAAAGAGTCTTGTCGCAAGCTGCTACGCAGGGGGGTGAATCAACACCCACATGCACGCCAAGTGATGATCGTCATGCTCCGCGACGAAATACAAATGGTCCACCAACCGCATGGGAGTTTTTAGTCGTGGGTGAGGGATCGCTCGAGCAAAGAGAGATACATCCAGCTCGTCCACGCGCTCCAGGAG
>JBAVQC010000391.1:0-1668 GCA_049693715.1 Acidobacteriaceae bacterium
CTGTATATCTCACGATACGACGAGATAGGCGAAATTAAAGTGGACCCGCTGGTTTTTACCAACCAGAGTTCCACACCACACGCATTGCGGTCTTATCGGATGCGGTTGAACCTTTGGTGGTCACCGACGGGAACGGACTGCTATACGCACAACGAACACCCATTCCTCGAAATACACACACAGATCTACGGCAGCGGACGAATCCAGAAGTTCCGGGAGCGCAACGACGCCACACTCTACGAGGAGATCACGATGGCGCCGGGTTATACCCACGATCCGTTCGTTCGTTTGGATTCATCGGGAGCACCTGAATATCCGTGGCATCGATATTTTTCCGATTCAGATGCGATCTGGCTGGCCATCGAGTTGCACCCCATAGGAGCGGAAGTCCAGGCCTAAGCGGCCTCGATGGATGACCTTGTTTTGTAAGGACCGCTGGATGTTTCCGAGGAGAGATTATGAATCGACGTTTGAGACTAGGCATGGTGGGCGGCGGCAAGGGAGGCTATATAGGCCCAACTCACCGTCTTGCTGCGCGAATAGACGACTGCTACGAATTGGTAGCCGGTGCGCTATCCTCCGATCCGTTGCGTAGTGTTGAAAGTGCCCAGGAGCTCCAGCTCGATCCAGCGCGCAGCTACGCGGATTATCGAGACATGGCGCGGGTTGAATCACGGCGGAAAGACGGCATAGATGTTGTTGCTATTGTGACACCAAACCATCTCCACGCGCCGATTGCTAAAGAGTTTCTGAATGCTGGTATTCACGTAATTTGTGACAAACCGCTCACGATTTCTCTTCAAGAGGCACTGGAGCTACAGGCATTGTCTCGTTCAACGGGAATGCTTCTTGTTCTGACGCATACCTATTCCGGTTACCCGATGGTACGCCATGCGAAGGAATTAGTTTCTCAAGGCGAACTGGGTGAAATCAGGTTTATTCATGTCGAATATGTTCAGGAGTGGCTGGCTGAGGCCGTTGAAAGATCTGGCAATCGGCAAGCCGAATGGAGAACCGATCCGGAGCGTTCGGGGCCGGGGGGGTGTCTCGGGGACATCGGCACACATGCCTACCACCTGGCTTCTTACATCTCAGGAATCTTTCCTTCGCAGGTCTCCTCAGAAGTCGTCGCCATGGTACCGGGACGCAGGCTGGATGATCATGTCCAGGCGATGTTACGGTATCCATCCGGAAGCCGCGGGGTTCTCATCGCGAGTCAAGTTGCGACGGGTGAAGGAAATGCTCTGCGGCTGCGCATCTATGGAACCAAAGCTGCGATCTCGTTCGATCAGGAAAAGCCAGACTTCCTTTGGTATACGCCGCTCAACGGCAGTACCGTTCGGCTAACGAAGGGAAGAGTTCACAGTCCGGGAGCCGAACATGCGACGCGCCTCGGGGCTGGGCATCCGCAGGGTTTCCTGGAAGCATTTGCTCAGCTGTATCGTGATGCAGCATTGCAAATATCTGCGGTCATTGAACAGAAGGAGATCCCCGAAAGCAGCAAGCTACTTACGACAGTGGACGATGGAGTCGAGGGCATGAGGTTTGTGGAGGCAGTTCTTCGAAGTGCTGCAAACCAAAGTGAGTGGACCCCGATCCGGCGTGAATGACGCGGCCATCCGCACAAGACCAGGCTCGCCGCCGCAGCAATTCGTAATCCGGGGTTCT
>JBAVQC010000392.1:0-2574 GCA_049693715.1 Acidobacteriaceae bacterium
GCGCAGGGGCTAAAGCCCAGATCTTTTGTTGAGCCTGAGCGGCCCGACTAAAGTCGTGCCCTGATACAAAGCACCAGCGCGGTGAAGCGCAAAGAATTCACGCATTCCAGCCAGATTTGGTCTTCTCTACCCTCCGAAAATGTAGAAACTCCAGACCCGGCACTGAAGTGCCGGGCTCCAGGCTGTTACGTCCCCGTTCGACAAGCTCAGGGCAAGCTCTACGGGACTGTCTCCGTGGCGGTGTTGAATCCGCTCGCTCAGCCAGAGCGGATTGCGCCGCCTCCCTTGGAGAGAGGATGGGTAATGGCCCACTCCCAGGGTTCGGGGCAGGCCCCGAACCTCCCATTGACTGTCTCCCCGGCGAACGGTACAGTTCAGAGTAGTGAAGTGGAGAGTTTATGGGTGCCCTGACGGATAAGAGCGGCAGCATCGTAGTTTCGGCGCTGCGTGCGCGCGCGAATTTCGGCAAGCTCCTGGACCGCGTTGCCAATGAGCGCGGGTCCCTTGTCATCGAGAAGCGTGGCACACCTAGAGCCGTGCTCCTCAGCATCCGTGATTACGTCAAGCTGGCGGCCCCGGAGCCGGAAGTGCTGCGCATCATCGGTGAGGAATCGAAGCGCAACGGGACCCACAAGATGACTCAACGCCAGATCGATCAGGAAATCAAGGCATACCGGGCGCAAACGAAAAAGCGCTGATGCTTCCGCTTCGCCTTGTCATTGACACGAACGTGCTGGTATCTGCCGCGCTCAATCCGGACGGACTCGAGCGCACCACGATCCTACTCGCCATTACCAAGCCCGCCCGACTCTACGTCTCGCCTCCTATTTTGGAGGAGTATGCGGGTGTGCTTGCCCGTCCGCACCTCAAAATTCGCAAGGGTGTACGCCTGCAACTGCTGCAGCTCATCAAGAACATCAGCCATATCGTCGTGCCGTCACACGGCTTGGAAGTGGCGAGCGACCCGGACGACAACGTATTTCTGGAATGCGCTGACAAAGCCAGTGCTGACTACCTCATTACCGGCAACCAGAGGCATTTTCCGCAGTTCTGGAAGAAGACCAAGATCATCACCTCTCGGGAATTCATCAGCCTCGCAGCACCTCATCTATCCTCGTGAGCAGGCCCCATTCGGATGAGTCGAGGGATGACCCGCCTTGGCCAATGCGTCGTAAACATCCTGTGTGGTCGCAGCAACATACACTCCCGACTGTGAATAGGTATTCGGTCGCGGTAGGGACACGCGTGATCCGCTCTGTGTCGGGTGCGTGTGTGGCTGGGCGTCCCCCATCCGAAATGCAGTTCAATTCCCAACCGGGGTATTTCGAGCGCGTCTAATGCGTCGACGTCATACTTATTCCCCTCGCTCTTGGAGTTTCGGGGGATAGGTACGCTGTCGACGCATCTCGAGAACTGAAAGGAACCGCAGGTCCCTCCGCTTCGCTTCGCTCCGGTCGGGATGACAAAGGGGGAGAGTGCGCCTCCCATCTGAGATTAGTTGCTGGTGGAGTGAAACTGCAGATCGGCTTCGCTCGGGACGACAAAAAGGAAAGGGTAGCGGTTCCATAAAGAGTGGTTACTGGACCGAGAGTGTTTTTCAACTTTAATTTGGACAAGCCTGAAGTTCAGCCGTCCCTCCGGGACTGAGCTTGGAGATGGAGTTCTCACGCAGGCTCTACAGGCTGTTACGTCCCCGTTCGACAAGCTCAGGGCAAGCTCTACGGGACTGTCTCCGTTGCGGTGTTGAATCCGCTCGCTCTGTCGTTTGCCCACGCTGTGTCGAACTGGCTGACCGTCAGCGCTGGTATGCGCCTGAAGTCTAACTTTGCGAGCGCAAATCCTCGATTGACGACTTTGGGACAATGCACCTATCGACCGAGTCGCGGGCGATGTCGCCTAACCAGGCAAGAACCGCATTTGGGGATCAGTTCCGGATCGGCGGTAATCCGCCAAGAACTCCTGCTTTGCAAGCCGGATTACAATCTGGACTTTCCATCGGTCAAAGGCTATACGCCAGCGGATGGTTGGGCTCGTAAAGCATGATGTCGTCGGCGCCCGGTACGGCCATCATGACCACGAGTCCGTACCCGTGATCCTGCACTTCGCCGCGGAACTCCGCTCCTTTGCCCTTCAGTTCAGCGACCGTGTGTGAGATGTCGTCACACATCAGGGAGATCAGATGGTGCCGCGGCGCCTCGTACGTCTTGCCATCGTAGACGCTGTGGGTCGGGTGCACGCCCATCTCGCTCGGCCCGGTCTTGAAGATCAGCCAACCCGCGCCTCCGCCCAGCGCATCCTCGACGAAGGGCCAGCCCAGGACGTCGCGAAGGAATGCGCGCGTTGCGGGGGCATCGTCGGAATAAATCAGGGTGTGGATGCTGGTGATCATCAGACTGAACTTCTGAAATCGCCTAGAACTGTACTACTTCGGTCTATTGCCAATCAAGAAGCCGTTCATCGCACTAGAGATCGAAATTAGGACGCCACCGAAATCCGCAGAGGCGGAGAGCCTCGGCCTTCGCAATATCAAGCAGTGAACCGGGTTGGTAGCGATTGCATCACATCGGTGCCGAC
>JBAVQC010000393.1:0-7390 GCA_049693715.1 Acidobacteriaceae bacterium
CCCTTAGCAATGCCCTCTGCGTTAGCAACCGCCCTCCCCTTACAGCAACCGCCCTCCCCTTACAGCAAACCTCTCCCCTTACAGCAAACCTCTCCCCTTACAGCAAACCTCTCCTTGTTGTCATCCCGAGCGAAGCCGAGGGACCTGCGGTTCTACGGACCTTTCGTGGATAAGTTTTTCGGTTCTCGCGCAGACTCCAAAGCCCTGACGTACGCTCTTATCGTAAGGCTTAGCCTGGGTACATCAAGTGCCACTGTCCAGCGCTCGGCGCTAGTGAGAGATTCGGACTAGCGCAGATGTAGAACTCCTTCATGGCAGGTGCAGTTGAAACAGCTTTTCCAGCGCGAACCGCAACGAACGCAACCCCAGAAGCCGGGTGATTCCTCTGCACGCCCGGTGAGCACCGGCACCGTGCGCCGCCGACTCGGCCTGCTCAATATTTCACTTTTCTTCGTGGCCTGGGTGGTTTTGATCTGCGGCCGCCTGGTCTGGCTGCAGGTCATCCATCACAAAGACTTTGTGGACCGCGCCGCCAGGCAACAACAGCGCACCTTCGAGGTCGCGCCGCGCCGCGGCGTCCTCTACGACCGCAACCTGCACGAGTTGGCCATGACCACCCTGGCAGACTCGGTGTACGCCGTTCCGTCAGAAATTGAAGGCGATGCAAAGCGGCAAGAGGTTGCCGCGGCGTTGGCCAGAGTAGTCCACACCGACCCTACCGATCGCTTCACTTCCGCCCATCAGATTGACGCCCGGTTGAACGCCTCAAGAAACTTCGCCTGGATCGCGCGCAAACTCACGCCAGCGGAAATCGCCCGGGTGAAAACACTCAATCTCAAAGGGGTGTACTTCCAAAAGGAATTCAAGCGCTTCTATCCCAACAGCCAGCTTGCCGCGCAGGTGCTGGGATACGTAGGCACCGACGACAATGGCCTGGGAGGCATGGAGCGCAAGTTCGACCGCGATCTGCACGGTGTTCCCGGCCGCATGCTCACCGCCCTCGATGCTCGCCGGCATGTGCTGGACAGCCAGGAGCGTGAGCCTGACCCGGGACAAAACCTGGTCCTCACCATCGACGAAAATATCCAGTTCATGGCCGAGCGTGCTCTGGATTCCGCGCTCGAACGCACGCATGCCTTGAATGGAACCGTCGTTGTACAGGATCCTTATACCGGCCAGATTCTGGCTTTGGCTATCCGGCCCACCTTCAACCCCAACGACTTTCGCCACGCCACCACCAGTCTGCTCAAGAACCACGCGGTCAGCGATATCTATGAGCCGGGCTCGACCTTCAAGCTGGTGACCTATTCAGCGGCGTTGGAACAAAAGGTGACCACCCCCGAGCAGTTGATCGATTGCCAGGGCGGCAAGATGGAGCTGGCGGGGAGAATCATTCACGATAGCCATGCCAATGGCGTATTGACTGTCGCGCAGGCATTGGCGGAGTCCAGCGATGTCGCTGCGGTCAAGCTTGCTCTGCGCATGGGGCCGCAAACCTTTAACAGATACGTTCACGATTTCGGGTTCGGATCTCGCAGCGACATTGAACTGCCGGCCGAGACACGGGGTTTGCTCGCGCCCACCAAGCGCTGGTCAGGATCGAGCATCGGCTCTATTGCCATAGGACAGGAGGTCGGGGTGACTCCCATTCAGTTGGTCACCATGGTCTCTGCCATGGCCAACGGCGGCGTCTACCTGCCTCCGCACATTCTGATGGAACGAAGTGGCGGGACGGCCGGCAAGCTTCGGCCAGTTGCCTTTCATCCCCGGGCCGAACTGCCCGATCCGCTGCCTCCTGGCGCCCACCGCGTGGTCTCCACCATGACTGCGGCCCAGATGCGCAAAATGATGGAAGGCGTGGTGCTGTTTGGCACAGCCAAGAATATTGCCCGGCTGAATGGCTACACCTCCGGAGGAAAAACCGGCACCGCACAGAAGATCGATGTATTGACCCATCGCTATTCCAAGACCAAGTACATTGCTTCGTTTGTGGGCATCGCGCCGCTCAACAATCCTGCCATCAGCGTGGCGGTGATCATCGACTCCCCGCAAGGGAACCACTACGGCAATGTGAACGCCGCGCCCGTATTCCGTGAGGTGGCGCAGGAGGCGCTCGAGTATCTGGGGGTTCCCCACGACACCGCTCTCACCCCGCAAAACGATCTGGCGAAAACGCAGTCTGAGCCAGAGATGGAGGAGGCGCCGTCTGAGCCCACCGGCGATCTCGACAAGCTCTTTGCCGAGGTGAACAATCTGCCGGCCGATGATCCCCTTCGCGGCACGGTGGCCGGGCAACAGCCGGTCCCTTCCGCGGCGAACGAGCCGGCGTCCAGTCCATCGTCCGGTCCAGATCAGCCCCAGGCTATGCCCGCACCACCGGCCCCTCCCGCGACTTCTCTCGATCGATCACCAGCCATCCCCGTGCAGGCGCCTGAAGCGAAACCAGAACCACCGCCCCTCGAAGAGGCAGCGGTTGCAACGCCCGAGCCACATGTGAGCGGCCACGGCATCGTGGTCACTGCCGCGAATCGGGTTGGAGTTCCTTCTTTCCTGGGTGAACCACTACGGGTGGCTGTGGAAACAGCCGGAACCGCCGGCTTGGCGCTGCAGATTGTGGGCAGCGGTATCGCCCGGGAGCAGGTTCCGGCGCCGGGGAGCATGGTGCCTCCAGGTACGGAAATCGTGGTCCGCTTCTCGCGCTGATCTTCCCTTAAACTGTCACCCATGGGACGCGAAGCCACATGCCGCAAAAGCAACCGCGAAGCGTGAGCGGCCCTTTGCATCTCGACAGCATCTTGCACGGAGTCGACTTCGTACGGCGCGCCGGGCCCAACCCGGCGGTCATGGGCGTTGAGTACGACTCGCGGCGGATCCGCGAAGGCTCTCTCTTTGTTGCCTTTCGCGGTGGCACGACAGATGGCAACCGGTTCGTGCCACAGGCAATTGCCCAAGGTGCCCGAACCATTGTTACCGATTCCGCCGCGGGCTTTGCCGCGGCAACCGCGCATCCGGGGTTAGCGGTCGTTGAAGTGGCCCATGGCCGCCGTGCGCTGGCTGCCCTCTCGGCAAATCTCTTTGCCCATCCCGAAGCCCAGCTCAAACTGAGCGGTGTCACCGGGACCAACGGCAAGACGACGACAGCCTTTCTTCTTGAGGCGATGCTGCGTAACTGTGGGCGCAAAACAGTGCTCGCTGGAACCATCGAATATCACGCTGCAGGCAGGGTCTTTCCCGCCCCACACACTACGCCCGAATCGCGCGACCTGCTGGAGCTCTTTCGCGAAGGTGTGGACGGTGGTGCAACCGAGGCCGTCATGGAAGTGTCCTCCCATGCTCTCGACCAGGAAAGAATTGCCGGTCTGCATTTTGACGTGGCTATCTTCACCAACCTTACCCGCGATCATCTCGACTACCACGGCACCATGGAGAACTACTTCGCCGCGAAGTTGAAACTGTTCGATGGCTCCCTGGGAACGCCGCCCCGGGTCGCAATCCTCAACCAGGATGATGCGTACGGGGCAATGTTGAAGTCCCACACGCACCGCTCGATCGTCTATACCTACGGCCTGCATCAAGGGGATTTCCGCGCCGAGAAGTTGCAGATGAACCCTGCGGGCATGCGTTTCGCCATGGTCACGCCCTTCGGAGAGGTGCCAGTTGCAACGCGCTTAACCGGAGGGGTGAATGTCTACAACTTGCTGGCCGCGGGAGCTGCAGCCTCGGCTCGCGGTCTCACTCTCGACCAGGTTGCGCAAGGCGCAGCCTCGCTGGACTTTGTCCCCGGCCGTTTTCAATCGGTCGATTGCGGCCAGGATTTTGCCGTGGTGGTTGACTACGCGCACACCGACGATGCTCTGCGCAACATCATTGCCGCGGCCCGCGAGTTCGTGAGCCTGAGAAGCGGCCGGGTGATCACCATGTTCGGGTGCGGCGGCGATCGTGATCGAACGAAGCGTCCGCTGATGGGCCGTGCGGCCGGAGCAGGCAGTGACGTGGTCGTGCTCACCTCTGATAATCCGCGGGGAGAAGATCCGTTGGCGATCATCGACCAGGTGCTGCCCGGTCTAAGCGAAACCTCGGCTCCGGTCATCGTCGAACCAGATCGACGTCACGCGATTGAATTGGCCATCGCCCAGGCACGGCCAGGGGATCTGGTGCT
Organism: Acidobacteriaceae bacterium; assembly: GCA_049693715.1. GTDB lineage: Bacteria > Acidobacteriota > Terriglobia > Terriglobales > Acidobacteriaceae > PALSA-350. The sequence continues at coordinate 4,160 of JBAVQC010000393.1, forward strand.
TCTAGCCGGCAAAGGACATGAAAAAACGCAGACAATCGGCGGCCAGGTGATACCGTTCGATGATGTGGCCATCGCGCGGCAGGTTTTGCGCGGCCGGGAACGAAGCCAATGAAGCTGCAACTACAAGACATCGCGGGTTATATGGGAGCCGAGCTCAGGCCGCGGGAGGGCGACCCCCTGCAACAGCCGGCAACGGGATACTCCATCGACACGCGCACGCTCTCGCCGGGAGACTTGTTCTTCGCTGTCCGGGGTGAACGCTATGATGCTCATGACTTTGTCGCCGCCGCGCTCGAGCGAGGAGCTCGTGCGGCCGTGGTTGCTCGCAGCAAGGTCACCGAGTTGCTCGACCTGGCCCATACCCATACCCTCCTGATTGTCGACGATCCGCTGATCGCGTTGCAGACGCTGGCCGCCGCCGTGCGCAGACATTGGAACAAACGCGTCATCGGGATAACCGGCAGCGCCGGAAAGACCACGACCAAGGAGGCAGTAGCGGCGGTTCTGGGAGCGCGCTTCGCAGTTCTTAAATCGCAAGGGAACCTCAACAATGAATTCGGCATGCCCTTGCAACTGCTCAAGCTGGAGCCGGAGCACGAGATGGCTGTGATCGAGATGGGCATGTCGCACACTGGGGAAATCGCAGCCCTGGCTCGGATTGCTCACCCTGATTGGGGGGTCGTCACCAACGTCGGCAGCGCTCACGCGCAGAATTTTCCTGATGGTGTGGCCGGCATCGCGCGCGCCAAATATGAGCTGGTGCAAAGCCTGCCGGTTTCCGGTGTCGCGATCCTTAATTGTGACGATCCCTACGTAGGCCAGTTCGGGCGAGACTTCCACGGGCGTTCCATTTACTTCGGAATGGGACCGTGCGCCGACCCACGCGCCTCCAACATCGAGGAACTTGGCGCTGAGGGAATGCGCTTTCAAGTCACCGCAGGCGAAACCCAGGCAACCGTCACCTTGCCGCTGCTTGGCCGGCACAACATTTGGAACGCGATGGCTGCGATCGCAGCCGGGTTGGAAGCGGGCATCCCGCTTGCTGAGTGCGCCGCTGCGGCCGGCCGCCTCCGGCCCCCTGACAAGCGGGGCGAAGTGCTGCGCATTGGCGATGCCACGGTGATCAATGATTGCTACAACTCCAATCCGGAAGCGCTCAAGTCGATGATCTCGACCCTGGCCGCCATGCCGGCCAAGAGGCGGATCCTGGTCGCTGGTGAAATGCTGGAGCTGGGGCCGGAGTCCATCTCTTTGCATCGTGAGTGCGGTAGAGTTGCTGCCGAAGCCGGCATCGACCTGGTCGTGGGAGTGCGAGGAAACGCTCAACACCTAGTCGAAGGAGCGCGCCAAGCCGGAGCACTGGCTATCTTCCTTCCTTTGCCGCTAGAAGCCGGCGAGTGGCTGAAAGCCGAGCTACGACCCGGCGACGCCGCGCTGCTCAAGGCCTCTCGCGGCGTAGGCCTGGAGCAAGCTCTCCGCGTTCTGCAAGGATAGACCGCAAATTCAACCTCTGTTCCTAGTTGCCCCTATGGTTCGCGCCGAAATGCGACACGGACATACCCGAGAACGCTTGTAAGATAGCCACGGGTAACCTTGTGCGGGTAGCGGAGGAAGTTTGCTTTACTGGCTCCTTTATCAAAAGCTTTTTCCCTACTTCAGACCCTTCCGCATCTTCCGGTATCTGACGTTCCGCACCGCTTTTGCCAGCCTCACCGCAATGCTCATTGCCCTCCTCATCGGGCCCTTCGTCATCGACAAGCTGCGCGAATTTCAGATCGGCCAGTACATCCGCGAAGACGGTCCGAAGGACCATCAGAAAAAAGCCGGCACCCCCACGATGGGCGGGGTTCTCATCTGTATCGCCATCCTTTTGCCCACGCTGTTATGGAGCGACCTCTCCAATCCCTTCGTCTGGTTAGTGATGTGTTCCACGCTGGCCTTCGGCGCCATCGGCTTCGCGGATGACTACATCAAAGTCATCCAACGTCGAAGTCTCGGCCTGACCGCGAGGCAAAAAATTGGTCTGCAGATGATCACCGGAGTGGCCATTGCGTTGGTGCTGTTGGCCATGCGCAGTGAGGGCGTTTACTCCACCCATCTCATGGTTCCGTTTCTTAAGCGCTTCCGTCCCGATCTCTCCATACACTTTCTCGGTGGGATTCCCCATTTAGGTGTCCTCGCTTTTGTGCCTTTCGTCATTTTTGTCACCCTGATCATCGTCGGTTCGAGCAATGCGGTGAACCTCACCGATGGACTGGATGGCCTGGCGATCGGTTGCACTATCATTGCCGCGGCGGCGCTCACCGTGCTTACCTACGTCAGCGGAAACGCCGTCTTTTCTGACTATCTCGAGTTGCAGCGCATGGCGATGGTCAGCGAAGTCACTGTATTCTGCGGGGCCATGGTGGGCGCCAGCATCGGCTTTCTTTGGTACAACGCTCACCCGGCCGAGGTGTTCATGGGCGATGTAGGTTCGCTCGCCCTGGGCGGAGCCATCGGCACCGTCGCCGTGGTCATCAAGCAGGAATTGCTGCTGCCGTTTATCGGGGGCATTTTCGTTCTCGAGGTAATCAGCGTCATACTACAGGTAGGCAGTTACAAGCTGCGCAAGAAGCGTATCTTTAAGATGGCTCCTTTGCATCATCACTTCGAGTTGATGGGCTGGTCGGAGTCCAAAATAATTGTGCGCTTTTGGATTCTGGCGCTCGTGTTTGCGCTCCTGGCACTCACTACCCTGAAACTACGTTAAACCATGGACCGCTGGATGGAATTAAAAGGCAAGAAAGTATTGGTTGTTGGCCTGGGTAAGTCGGGCCTCGCTGCAGCGCTCTTTCTGCGGCGGCGCGGGGCGCAGGTGACCGTCTCAGATTTGCGCAGTGCCGAGGCGCTGAGCAAGGAGATTCCCTCACTGATGGAAGCGGGGATCGCGGTCGAAGCCGGCGGTCATGGCCTGCTGACCTTTCGCCGCCAGGACTTGATCGTGGTCTCCCCGGGGGTGCCCTCGTCCACCCCGGAATTGGTGCAGGTGCGCAACCTGGGCCTGCCGATCATTGGCGAGTTAGAATTGGCCGCCCGCTTTCTCAAGGGAGATGTGCTGGCGATTACCGGTTCGAACGGAAAGACCACCACCACCACCCTGTGCGGCGAGATCTTCTCCGCCGGCGGGCTCAAAACAGTGGTCGCGGGCAACATCGGCCTGCCGGTCATCGAGGTGGTCGATCAGAGTGCAGC
>JBAVQC010000394.1:0-26961 GCA_049693715.1 Acidobacteriaceae bacterium
TTCTGTCATCCCGAGCGTACCCGGATTTCCTACTTCACCGCTCTCACCGGCGAGAACTTATGTGGTTCTCTCCCAAGAGAACCACATGCAGTCGACCGATGCCACAACTCTGAACAGGAAATCCGGGAAAGCCGAGCGGATCTGCGGTTCCTCGGACCCTTCATGGAAATGTTTTTCAGTTATTGCGCAGAGCAACCATCGGGTGAATGCGCGAGGCCCTTCGCGCTGGTATATACCCGGCGAGCAACGCCACCGACAACAGCAACAGGATCATACTCAGGAAGGTGGCTCCGTCCGTAGCCCGCGTTCCGAACAGAAGCGACGCAATCAAACTGGAGATCGCGAATGACGCCACCGTCCCGGTTGCGATTCCGATGAGTGCCAGCAACAGCGTCTTTCCCAGGACTGCCAACTGAACTCGTCCCTGGCTTGCCCCCAACGCCATGCGGATCCCAATTTCCTGTGTTCGCTGCGTGATCGAGTAGGAGATCACGCCATAAATCCCCAACGAAGCCAATATCAATCCCAGTCCTGCAAACACTCCCACCAACAAGACGAAGAAGCGTCGCGGCGAAACTGCATGGTCCACCAAAAGCTGGATTGGCCGGAATTCCGTTGCCGGCTGTCCCGGATTGATTTGGCGCACAGTACTCATCACGCTGGAAGCAAGGATTCCCGGAGGCAACTTGGTTCGTACCACTAGCTGCGCCCCCTCTGGCCCGAATTGCGGCGAGACTCCGGACAGGTACATTTGCCAACCCGGTTTGCCTTCGACACTACTCTCATGGACATCGGCCACTACCCCGATGACGCGGGCATCCATGCCGGTAACGTTCGCAATTTGGCCAATCGGGTCTTGACCGGGCCAGAGCTTGCGAGCGATCGTTTCGTTGATGATGACGACTCCTATTTTCTTGTCGGTGTCATCCCACTGAATGTCGCGGCCCTTCAACAGATGTATGCCAATGGCATTTAGATAGCCCGGGGAAACGATGTAGACAAAAGGAGGTTCCAGTTCCCCCTTGCGATAGCTTTTGCCCTTAGCCGAGATGCCCCAGCTTCGGTTTCGGCTCATGGGCAAGTTGTCAGCGATGCCAGCGGTCTCCACACCCGGAATAGACTCCACCCGGCGCAGAACCTCCTGCCAGAAAACGCTTCTCTTGGCGGGATTACCACCGTCGTCATAATCCAGGCTGATCGAGGCGGCCCGGCTCGGCTTAAAGCCAAGATCGACATCCAGGATGCGGAGAAAACTTCGCAACAATAATCCGGCCCCGACGAGCAAAACGCAGGCCAAGGCAATCTCTGAAACGATCAACGCCGAGCGCAACCCATCATGTTTCTTACCGTCGCTCGCCCCATGGCCCGAATCTTTGAGCGACTCCTGCAAGTTACCGCTGGAGATCTTCAGCGCCGGAACAAGACCGAAGAGAACCGCCGCGCTCGTGGCCACGAACAGTGTCCAGGCCAGCGCTGCCCCATCGATGCCAACACTGCTCAACAAGGGTAGGGCGATCGAGCCCTGGTGGGCGAGATAGAGGGTGATACTGAACGCGATAGCGAGGCCAAGCACTGCGCCGGCAAACGAGAGCATCAGACTCTCCGTCAGCAGTTGCCGCACCAGCCTGCCACGGCTGGCCCCCAACGCGGTCCGCATGGCAAATTCCTTGCTGCGCGCGGCCGCTCGCGCCAAGAGCAGATTCGACAGGTTCACGCACACGATGAGCAGAATCAAGCCCACGGCGCACCACAACACGATCAGAGACCGGCGCAATTTCCCGCTCACGTAATCCTTCAACCCCAGCAGGTTGCCGGTGTAGTCGCCTCCATACTCGGGATGCTTCACACTGAAATGAAGGGTAGGAAAGAGGAGGTCCGCCTCAGCCTGTGCCTGCGCCAAGCTGACTCCCGGTTTGAGGCGACCCACCAGGGCCATGGTATTTCCCTCATCCCGGATATCGTCGTAGATGACGGGCCCGTACATATCGACCTTGTAGCCGGGAGAGAAAATCGAACCGAAGTCGAAGCCGTCCGGCATCACACCAATCACGGTAACGGGCGTCCCGTTCACATCGATGGCCTTGCCAACAATGCCGCGATCGCCGGCGTACTGCCGTTTCCAGAACGCGTGACCGAGCAGCACTACGGGGCGACTGTTGTGGAGACACTCCTCTGCAGTGAAGAGCCGTCCGAGCGACGGCTCTACGCCAAGGGTTTGAAAGAAATTTCCCCCCACCATCAACCCGGTGACCGGGATGGGTTGGCCACTGCCCATCAGCTTTAGGTTTTCCGGCCCGGAGAACGCGAAATAACCGGACACGGACTGAAACGAACTGTTTCGCCGTTGAAACTCCTCGGTGGCATCCGCGGAATAAGTCATGCTGGACTCCCCGCCGGCGGGGTTCTTTGAAAGTATCCGGACTAGTTGCTGGGGATTGCGCAACGGCAAGGGCCGCAGCAGGAGCGTATTGACGACGCTGAAAACGGCGATGTTAGCGCCAATCCCTAATCCCAGAATGACGACGGCGACGGCCGTGAAACCACGATCGCGGCCCAGGGTGCGGAAGGTGAACCGCAGATCCTGCAGCAGCACATCGAGCCACGGTAATCCTCGTGCCTCACGCTGCTGCTCCTTAGCCTGAGCCACTCCGCCAAAGCGAACCATTGCTTGACGCCGGGCCTCTTCCTCAGACAGGCCGCGCTGCTTGTTCTCTTCCACTGCAAGTTCAAGATGCGCCGCTACCTCAGCATCCAGTTCAGAGTCCCGATGCTCCTTCTGAAAGAAGCACAGCACCCGTTGCAGGACCTCGCGTAGAGTTCCCATTACAGCTTTCCTTCAGCCGGCAGGGCCAACACACGTCCCATGACACGGGCCAACCGCGCCCAATAAGCGGCATCTTCCGCCAACTGCTTGCGACCGTTCCTGGTAATGGAATAGAACTTCGCCTTACGGTTGTTGTCCGACGTGCCCCACTCGGCGGCGATCCATCCCCGTTGCTGCAGCCGTACCAGCGACGCGTAGATAGTGCCCTGGTTGAGCAGTATTTCATCGCCGCTCACCTGCTCGATGCGCCGCGCAACGCCATAGCCGTGCATCGCACCCATGGTCAACAATGTCTGCAGCACCATCACGTCAAGCGTGCCTTGCAGTAAATCGAGCTTCGATTCGGTCATCAACCACTCCTGTGTGAATACCACACAAGCATGCCATATCGTCCAGTGGTATGTCACATGGAAAGCCGCCGGCACACGGCATTCATCGTCTGGAGCTACAATTGACAATCGGGCAGCACCCTCCTGCCGGCTAGCCCACCTGTTGCAGCAACCGTTCAGCGGAATTGTTCCAATCACCCTATGAGCAGCCTATTACGGAAGATCGGATGGTTACTCACCGCGATCTTTGCCTTGGGCGGAGCGCGCGGATCAACCGCCTGGGCCGCGGCCCCGGAATCGACAAACTTTCATCACACCAGGTGGACCTCAGAAGATGGCCTGGGAGCTGTCTTCGATATCCAGCAGGCGGCCGATGGATATCTCTGGCTCACCACGTCGACCGGCGTCTTCCGCTTTGACGGAGTGCGCTTTCAATCCGTTGAAGAAGCCACCAACGGGGCTGTGCCCAACCGAGAAATTCATGCTGTTTTTCTAGCCGCTTCCGGTGGTGTCTGGCTTAAGACACGCGCGGCCGGCCTTCTGTTCTGGAAAGAAGGACGACTGACCACCTTCACCGACCGGCGCTGCACTCCGGTGCTGCAAATGGAAGGGATCGCCGAGGACCGCGATGGTTCGCTATGGCTGCAGACATCGGGTGGCTTATTCCATATGCGTGGCTCAACCTGTGAGCAGATTGGACCGGAACACGGTTATCCAGGTGGCTTTCCCGCGGCTATTCTGGTCGACCGCGAAGGAAACGTCTGGGTCAGAACGCTGGGCGGCGCCATTCTCTTTCTCGCCCCAGGTCAATCTGAATTTCAACGAATCGCATACGACGCCGGCGCCACCTCTGCCGCCTTCGTTCTGGCTACGGCCACGCATAACACCTTTCTCCATGAGGCCCCGGACGGCTCCATCTGGCTTTCCGACGATCATGGCCTTCGCCGGGTGACCAACCAGGGAGCTGCGCGTATCCTGCCCGCGCCTCGCGCCCAGAGGAAAAAAGGGAACATTCAGTTCGGAGACTTTACCTTTGCCGCCGACGGTTCCATGTGGGCGGTCAGCGACCAAGGCCTGCGGCGGTTCGATCACCTGGACCGGTGGCCTACGACGCAAGCCACGGAAAGCGCTCCTGGCGAGAGTTTCACCACCCGCCAGGGGCTCAGCTCCGACGCCGTGTGGAAGGTGTTCCTCGATCGCGAGGGCACCATTTGGGTCGGGACCAACTCCGGCCTCGACCGGCTTCGAAACACCGCCCTCACCACTGTGCCGCTTCCCCCGGCCATGGAGCACGACTTCAGCATCCTGGCTGGAAATCAAGGCTCAATATGGACCGGAAACAGAAGCCTGCCCCTCACCCATGTAGCGGCCGATGGCCGGATCACCAGCTTTCCCAGGACGCGGGGGACTATTTGTATTCGCCGCGATCGCGATGGAACCATCTGGTCGACCGGCGGTGTGGACGCGCGCCTGTATCGTTCTTCAGGCTCAGGGTGGTCACCTGTGCCGTATCCGGAGAAAGAGGTGGGCCCGGTGATTTCTCTGGCTGTCGATCGAAACCACGATCTGTGGATCTCTACGGCCATGGGCGGGGTCTACCACTTGGCGCACGGCTCGTGGAACCGGCAGAACGAGATACTCGGGAAAAAACCGGGCATCCTGGGAACGATGACGGGGGACGAGTCCGGCAACGTCTGGTTTGGCTTCTCCAACTACCTGGTCAAGTGGGATGGAAATGGCTATCAGAAATTCTCTTTCCCCAACGGCAGTCGCGGGGTTTCAGAAACGACTATGTCGGCTTTGGGTGACCGCGTTTGGCTTGGCGGCTCGGGCGGGGTGGAGCTGTTTACCCACGGACACTTCTACATCATGCGGTGGGAAAACGAAGATATGCCCGGCCGGGTTTCCGGGGTGTTGGAAACGCGGACGGGCGACCTGTGGATGAACGGGTCTTCCGGCATCACTCATGTAGCTAGTGGAGATTTGGCACATTGGCTGCGCGATCCGGACTACGCCGTTTCCGCCGAGCGCCTTGATGCGCTGGACGGGCTTCCGGGACTTTCGGCGGAGAGAATCCCCGAGCCATCACTGGCTGAATCGCCCGACGGACGACTGTGGTTCGCCACCACGCGAGGCATTGCCTGGCTTGATCCGGCGACAGTACACAAAAATCGCAACCGCCTTCCGCCTCCGGTGATCATTTCTTCCGTTATCTCTAATGGAAAGACCTATCCGGGTTCGAGCGACGTCACCCTTCCTGCGCACGCTGACCGGCTCGAGATTGACTACACCGCCCTAAGCCTCGCCATTCCCGAACGAGTGATGTTTCGTTACAAACTTGAGGGTGTCGATTCCGATTGGCAGGATCCGGGAAGCCGGCGGCAGGCGTTCTATACCCATCTGTCGCCGGGAAACTATCGCTTTCGCGTGATCGCCAGCAACAACGACGGAGTATGGAACGAGACCGGGGCGAAACTGGGCGTAGTCATAAAGCCCGCCTTCTACCAGACGTGGTGGTTCACGGCGCTGGTGGCGTTTGGCGCGGCCGCGCTTCTTTGGTGGATGGTGCGCCTGCGCATCACCAGTATCGCGCGTCAACTGCAGGGCCGGCTTGCAGAACGAATGGCCGAACGCGAGCGCATCGCCCGCGAGCTGCACGATACGCTGCTGCAAAGTCTCTTCGGGCTGACGCTCCGCTTTCACACTGCGGCCAACCGGCTGCCGGTTGGCGACCCGGCGCGTGAAGCGCTCGACGACGCGTTGCAGCAATCGGACAAAGTGATGCAGGAGGGGCGAGAACGGGTGATGAATCTGCGCGTCCGGCATACCGAGAGCGCCAGCCTGGCAGAGGCGCTGGCCGAGATCGGTAATCAGCTGCGGGCAATTCACCCGGCCAATTTCCAAATTTCCGTGAAAGGCCAGCCGCGGCCGCTGGAAGCCATCGTGCAGGAAGAGATTTTGCTAATCGGGCGGGAGGCGTTGACCAATGCGTTTAGCCACTCGGGGGCGCAGAATATCGTGGCGGAGTTGTCCTACCAAACCGCGGCTTTGCATGTGTGCGTAAGCGATGACGGCCGCGGCATCGATGAGGGCGTGCTGCAGGCTGGTTATCGCAGTGGTCACTGGGGCCTGCCGGGTATGCGGGAACGCGCCGGCAAGATGCGCGGCGAGTTGCGCGTGGGGCGATTCACGAACGGCGGAACACAGATCGATCTGCAGGTGCCGGCGGGTATCGTCTACTGCGCTGATGATCCCAAGGGACCTCGGCCATGGAATCCATTTCGAAAAAAGGGCCAGCAGGACAGCGATTTCGCCGCGGATTAGAGGAAAGGTTACTTCGCTTTGTTCCCTAAGTAGAGACCCCTCGTCCAAAGACTCTCCCCCTGCAACGAATGGGTGCCCCACCTCACTTTAGGGCACTTGCTGGTTCGCCTCAATTCCAATCCCAGCAAGGTTCCAGTCCAGCCAGACCACAAATCCCTTCCACAAACCAGTCCCGCAAGGGACGGAAGAATCCAGAGCCCGGCACGGGAGTGCCGGGAAAGGAAAGCAACGGAAACCAAGTCCCCTTTAGGGGACTTCACAATGCCCGGCTCGTACGTCAGCGTTCGAGTCATGAGTGACCTTGCGGAGCATTCACGACCGATGATCGAGGGTTACGTCCCGTCCTGTTCACTATTTCACGTCGGCGCCGGGAAGGACCTGCGTAACATGACCTACGATTTGGGTGCGGCCGAAAGTGCTAGTTCCGCTCACAAAACTTTCCACCCGACCGATTGCCCGTCGCGTTCCAGCGCGCAAGGTCGTGGTGATCCCGGTAGGCGAGCAGTTGAATTTGCTGCAATAGCTAAACTGTCGCCGAAATTACGAACTGGCTGACGGGCCTCTGTCGCCAAGAATGGCCCGTCGAGTTTCCACGTAGTCTTCGAACTGCCCCAACCGATACGCTTTATACCCTGCTAGCTCCAGATGGTGCATCTGCATCTCGCCTCCGATAGAGACGCGTGCTTCCTTCGGAAGCTTCGCCTGGATGGCGCGCTGTGCCGCCATGATCCTTGGAATGTCACTAGGGTGGAGTGTGTCCTTGGGAATCGCGTTTTCGGGAACGTTGGGCTTGATGTAGAGTCCATACGCAATTGGGCGAGGCTCGAACATCTCTTCCGACTTGTACGCAAACGATTGAATGACGCCCGTATTCTCTGAGAAGCCGAAGTGATAGACACTGGTGGCCTCATTCATACTCGGAAATTGCGCCTTAAAGGTCCGTAGCACGTTTAACAAGCCAGCCTGTGCTTGCTCGTTCAGTGCGTCGATCCCTCGCACCGGCGAGGCGTTAACGGCGACGAGCCAATGATCCAGGAAACCAGCCAATCCAGTCCCCGCAATCACCATGCGCAAATGTGGCAACGGGAACGCTTTCGTTGCGAACCCCATCGCCCTTCCGTTCATGGTCGCCAGGGTATCGGTTGCTATCAAAACTTGCGTTTTTTCAACTTTGTAAAGCAGGGATGACATGCCTGCCCAACCTTTCGTTTACCGCTGTTGTCGACCTGGCCAAGCGCTTGCAAACGCGCCTCTTTCCCGATGGTACCGGCGTCATCTCCCGAAATCGAGTCCCCTAGCCTGCATAAGAGCGGAGTCGTATGGGAAAGTGAAGAACTGCGTTCGTCCGCCATTGGGTAAACCAGTCCTGATGTAGGGCATGCCACGAATCTCCTCAATGATGAATTCTCCTTTGATTGTGATTGGCGGGCAGAAAACATTACATTTCGGGAACGGTGCCGGCGACGGAGCACCGGGGAGTTTCGGGAAAGGGGATGGAATAACTTTTTTGTGTTTTGCGGTTCTCGCGGAGGAAGACATCGGGCGAGTAGGGCGTCCGTTGGGCGCACCTTGCTTTGAGAACGCGGGAAGGTCACCAGCCGCCCTATTGTGATTGGGTGACGCTGGCTTTGACGACGGTGGCTTTCTGCTGCTTCTGGTCGTCGTCGAGGATCGTCATCTTGTTGCCCTGAACGGTGAACTTGACCTCCTCGCCAAGGGCAATGTTGGCGGGCTTGGACCAGGGGAAGTTAAGTTTTTGGCGGACCACGTAGGTCTTGGTGGGGGTCTGGATGGTGAAGACCTGGTAGGTGTCGGTGTTTTCGACTTTGTTGGCGGTGGTGTTCTGGGAGTACTTGCCGTTTTTGGCCTGGGAGTCGGTGTTGTAAGTGGTTGTGCTTCCGGTGGGGACTTCCTGCTTTTCGGAGTCCATCAGTTTGCCGGTGTGCCAGTCGGCGGCGAGGGCGAGGGTGGAGGTGATTCGATGGTGACCTTTTGGCTCTCGACGTAGGAGAAATAAGCGGCTTGGCTCCCTATCTTGAAACGATCTATATTGATCAGTCCTCTTTAGGGGACGGCACAATGCCCAGCTCGTACGTCAGCATTCGAGTCATCAGTGACCTGGCGGAGCATTCACGACCGATGATCGAGGGTTACGTCCCGTCACCTCTTTTCCTGCAGAGCGGTCGATGGCACCTGGGTGGAAGACGATGATAAGTGTTTCTGATTGGGCTGCGCAACCCGAACGAGCAAGCGGAAGCCCTAACGACGAAGTAGAGCCGATCAGAAGTCGGACTCATTCGACAGAAACCTCAAAAGTTCATTTCTTATCGCAATGACTTTAGGGTGCGCTGCAATAGTGAGACGTTGCGCCTCGTAAGTGGCTCTCATCCAGTTCTCACTTTCAAAACCCTGCGAGTTCCTAACTGAAAAAAATCTTTAAAGCCTATCGACATCAAATTTCCGGGTCTCTCTCTGGTCCAGCGCAGGTATGTCCTCTAATGACACACCTGTGATAGCATGGAATGTGGCGAAGCGAGTACGAACCCCCAAAGTTGTCGACGAGATCGACCAGGTGCGGTGCAAATCCGGAAGCTATGGCGTCATCCGCGAAGAGGTGTATGTAGACGATGCCGGGGCGGTGGCGAAATACAACCTGGTCTTCATTCATCTCGGTATGTGCCGGCAGGACAACGGCAGGGTGCTCGGCTACGACAACGCTCATGGACACCATGAACGTCATTGGATGGGAAGCAAGGAACGAGTAGGCTTTATCAGCTATGAACGAACCCTCCGTCATTTCCTCGACGAGGTGGAAGCTCTGAAGGAGAAGGGATGAAAACAAAAATCGGTACAAACAGTTTTGCTGAATTGAGAGAACGCAAGCTGACTCGCGCGCGCAAGCTGGACCGTAAGGAGCACATTCCTTCAGCGAAGCGCATCACGTTCGCCACTGCGGACGAGATGCTGTCGCACATCACCCCCAAGCGTATCCGTCTCTGTGAGGTGGCAAGGGAGAAACCTCGTTCCATCACAGAATTGGCGTCGGTGCTTCAGCGTGACCGCAAAGCTGTGCACCGTGATGTCCAGGCTCTCCATTCGGTAGGGATGTTGCTTCTGCGAAAGGAACCGAATCCGGGTCACGGTCAAGTGCAGGTTGTGACCGCGGCGGCCGGCCGTTTTCAACTGGTGGCCGAGGTCTGAGCAAAGGATTTGTGGCCGGGACTGCTACTTTTGTCGGGCGGTCGGCATCCCGGCCCCTAATCCATGCTAAGTATGACGCCCACCCCAATGGGAAAAAAAACCTTTAAAGCCTCTCGACGCATTCGAAAAACCGTACTACTGTGGAAGTAACAAATCATATTCCGGCGCCGCCTCATCCCGACGGCGCTGCCCGGCTTTGCACCGAACCACGGGTTCCGTGCCGCCGCGCCACCAGCTTACGGAGAGCACGAGTGCCCGGAGCGCCTTCCACGCTGACGGCTGCATCATTTCTCGGCGATCGCAAGCTGTTCATGGTTGAACAAGACTGATTACACTTCCACTCTGTATTCCTACGCCCAGCGACGAGGCCGCAGAGTGAGCAGGTGATTTGCGCGATAAGCAGGAGTGCGCCCAGGCGCTCTCTTAGATGGGCAGCTCTTTGACAACTTGGCACCACAACCGAACCGGACACCGTCCTGTCCGTGGGGGAAGATCATCATGAACGAGTTGAAAGCTGCCGCTTCAGCCCCTTTCAACTCGAAAAGGGGGGACTTATGGCGCATAAGGCGCTTAAGGCGCACGCTTCCCCCCCGGCGAAATCCAGTACGAGGGCGCTTAGTGCGCTTAGGTACGCACATACTTACATAAGAAATCGCACCAACTTCCCACGGCTTCAGATTGGCCCCTGGATTACTAATCTCGTCAGCCGGGCGAGAGGGAGACAAATTAATTAATTAAATTTGAGCATCTTGAGCATCTTGAGCACCTTTGATGAAACAAAGGACTTAGGTCCGACCCAATCAATTAACTTTGATCACCTTGATCATCTTGGTCGAGCAAAGTTGGTTGTGCCGTCCCCTAAAGGGGACTTGGTTTCCTTTGCTTTCCTTTCCCGGCACTCCGGTGCCGGGCTCTGGATTCTTCCGTCCCTTCCGGGACTGGTTTGCCGAAAGCCGTCCCCTAAGGCGATGAACCAGAACTAGCTTAGCTACCGAGGGTGAACCGGTCGCGAATTTCATATCGGGAGCCTCCTTGTCCAGGCACGCTTTCGTAGAGAACGAATACGTCGGCGACGAAACCACTGAATCGCGGATCGCGATGGATTTTCCCTTTGAGTTCGCGGAGCCCGCGGCCCCCTTTTGCTTTGCTGCGCGCCAGAGTGATGTGGGGATGGTAAGGACGAGTCTCGGGGATGAATCCGCAAAGGCCGGTTGCCGCGGTGACGCGTAGCTGCAGCGCCTCGAGTTCCGGGGTGAGGTTGACACCGGCAAAGAAAACACCAGCGCGATCGAAGAAGCCCAGCCCCTCGAGCTGAATAGGCAGGGGCGGCAAGCGCAACTCGCGAAGCCGGCTGACTATGCATTCGTATTGCTGGGTATTGCCTAAAAACTGCAAAGTGATGTGCCAGGATTCCGGAGCGGACCAGCGCAGGCCATCTGCCTGCGATTGAAGGCGCATCGAGATCGCAGACAGCTCCTCGATGACCGCAGCAGTCAGCGGAATCCCAACAAAGAGCCGCATACTACTCCACGCACTGCAGCATCTGGCAGAGTCGATCGAGGAACGGCGCCTGGCTTTTCAAAATACGCTCCCGGCTCTCGGCGATGGAAAACCAACCTCCGCGATCCACCTCGGGAATCTCGATCATACGGCGGGACCGCGGCGGCCATTCGATCTCGCAGCGATTGCTGACCAGCGCGGCGGGGTCACAATCGCCCGCAAAAGCCCAGGCAGAAACAACCTTACCGCCTGACTGCTGCACAGTGCCGAGTTCGAGAAAAGATCCCTGCGCAGCGAAACCCGTCTCCTCCTGGAATTCACGCTTTGCTGCCTCGAGGGGAACTTCGCCGTCCACGTACTCACCCTTCGAAATGGACCACGCGCCCATGTCCTTCTTAGCCCAGAACGGGCCACCCGGGTGTACCAGGAAAACCTGCAGCTCCTGATTGTGCCGGCGATACATCAGCAAACCTGCACTGCGTTTTGCCATTCCGTTGCTTATGTTAGTTCATTCATAGCGCAGGGTTGTAAGCGGATCGATGGCGCTGGCTCGTCGCGCCGGCAGGAAGCTGGAGACGACGGCAACCGCACTCAGCAGAGCAATGGCGGCAACATAGGTCCGGATGTCGACAGCCCGCACGCCGAACAACTGCGCAGCGACAAAGCGGCTAAGTGCCAGCGAGCAGCCTATGCCGGCGACCAGGCCGATGGCGAGCATTCCGAGTGCCTCGCGCAGCACCATCCAGACGACAGAAGCCGGCTGCTCTCCCAGCGCCATGCGCAAGCCAATCTCCTGGTTGCGGCGAGAAACGGTGTAAGTCATGATGCCGTAAATACCAATGGCGGCAAGCACCAGCGCAAGAAGTCCAAAGCCGGCGGTCAAATGGGCAAAGACGCGTTCGGCGGAGAGGCTGGCCGTAAGCTGATCCGTCATGGTGCGTACATCGATCATGGGCAGTTCGCGATCGAGCGCTTCGACCGACGCACGCACCTGGCTCAGGACGGCGCCGGGCTCAGCCGCGGTATGCACCTCGACTACCATGTGACCTGCGTTGGGCTGCTGCTGATAAGGGATATAGAAAATTGGCGGAGTCTCGGCACGCAGGTCAGCATAGCGGGTATCCGCTGCCACGCCGACGATCTGGACGGGGCCGTTCGCGTCCTCGGAGTCCGCTTCAAATATCTGGCCGACCGGGTTCTCCCTGGGAAAAAACCTCCGGGCAAGAGCCTGGTTCACCACGGCCACGGTAGGAGCAGCAGACGTGTCATGTGCGCTAAATGCGCGCCCTTGCAGAAGAGGAATGCCCATGGTGCGAAAGAAATCCGTACCCACGCTGTTGATCTGCACACGTTCCTGGTTGGACTGGGCCGAGCGCCCTGGCAGATGAAAGGTCGTGCCCGAATAGCCGTCGCCAATGATCGCGATATTGCTCAAGGAAACGGATCGAACGCCTGGGATAGCGGCGATCTTCTCTTCCAGTTGCCGGTAAAGCATGCTCATCTGCGCGCCGGAATAGCGGGTGCGGGGCGGGTCGAGTTCGAACAGTAGAAGCCGATCACTGCGGAAGCCGAGGGTCGTGCGATTTAGATTCACCAGCGTGCGCACAAAAAGCCCGGCGCCTATCAGCAGGACCATGGAGAGCGCGATCTGGGTGATGACCAGTCCTTTGCCCAACCACCTGGTGTTCCGTCCGACGGTGGTGTTACCCGTTCCTTTCAACGATCGGTTGACGTTGATGTGCATGGCCTGCCACGCCGGAATCATGCCAAACAGGAGACCGGCCGCAAGCGAGATGGCGGCGGCAAAGGCCAACACTTGCCAGTCGAACACGACCTTGATGACCGGCCCGCTCCAAGAGTCGTTTGAGGAGTTACCGAGCAGCCCAGGGATAGCATTACGCAGCAAGAATCCGAGCCCGAGGCCAGCCATCCCGCCGAGACTCGAAAGCAAAAGGCTTTCGGTCAGTACCTGGCGCAGGATCTGCGCTTTGCCTGCTCCGAGAGCCAGCCGGGTACTCATTTCCCGCTGGCGGCCGGCAGCTCGCGCGAGCAATAGGTTAGCCAGGTTTACGCAGGCCAGGAGCAGCACCAGGCCGGCCAGCGCCAGCAGGAGATACGACGGGTCGGCAAATTGACCGCGAAGATCATCGACTCCCCGATCTCCTTGCACTAGCTGCAGGCCAAGCTGGTCTAGACTCTTCGCCTTGGGTAGCGTATCCATCGCGGTCTGGCGCAGGCTGAGATTGAGCGCAGACTGGGTGCGCGCTTCGGACACATCCGGCCGCAGGCGAACGAGGATATGTATCCACCACGCTTGCGGATTGTTGAGTAAAGAAGTGTCGCCGGCCAGTAGCTGGGCCCGCGGCGCAACCACAGGCTGCATGGTCAGCGGCACAAACACCTGCGCTATGCTACCCATCTGGAGGCCGGTGAATTGAGCGGGGAGGACCCCGACAATCGTCAGGCCCACTCCGTTGAGAACCAGGGAGTCGCCGAGCACGGCCTTCGACCGGCCGAAACGCGCGGCCCAGTAGCCTTCGCCGATCAGCGCAACCGGACCCTTGCCGGGGCCGGAGTCATCCGCGGAGTTCAACAGACGGCCAAGAATCGGTTTTACCCCGAGGGCGTCAAAGGCGCCTCCACTTATCAATTCCCCGCTGACCAACTCGGGGTGCCGGTTGACATTCGCCGTCATCTTGACGTCTTTGAAAGCGATGACGCCGCGACCGAGATCCGGCTTCTTGCCCATCTCCTGGAATACAGGATAGGAGAAAGCGTTGCTGGCCAGGCCGCCGCCATCGGTCGACCATACATCACCCCATACCTGCGGTACGGGCTGTTGGTGGCCGCTGACCCATGTCAACAGGCGTAGCTCATGCGGGTTGCTGACCGGCAAGGTGTCGAGGAGCACTCTTTTGGCAGCACTAAAGATAGCCGTATTCGCCCCGATGCCCAATGACAGTGAGGATACGGCGATGGCCGTAAACAACGGGTTGCGCGCCAGCTGCCGCGCCCCAAAGCGCACATCCCGCAAAAAAGCAGACAGCGAGAGAAAGCTACGCGCCTCCCTGTGCCGCTCTCGTACCAGGGAGGAATTGCCAAATTGACGGCGCGCTGCGAGAGAGGCCTCTTCCGCTGAGATGCCCTGGCGAAGGTAGCGCTCCGTGAGCAATTGCAGATGCGCCCGCAACTCCTCGTCAAGTTCGCGATTCTGCTTATCCTGCGCGAACCGGGCTTTTAGTTTTGCCGCGAAAACACGCAGCAGTGCCCCGGGGGTCATCCTTGCCTCTCAAGCCGCAGTACACGGCCAATCACACCTGATATACGCTCCCAGTTCTCGCTCTCGACCGCCAGTTGTTTCAGTCCACGCTTGGTGACGGAGTAAAACCTCGCCTTGCGGTTGTTTTCTGAAGTTCCCCATTCGGATACGATCCAGCCTTGCTGTTGCAGACGGAGCAATGAGGTGTACACCGTGCCTTCGTTCAGTTGCAGTACGTCCTCACTCAACTGCTCAATACGCCGGGCAATGCCAAAGCCATGCAAAGGCCCCAGGGCATGCAGGGTCTTCAGGATCATCAGGTCCAGCGTTCCTTGCAGCACCTCGGATTTCTTGCCGCCCATGACCGCTCCTTTGGATACACCAAAGAAGCTACCATGCACTCCTTTGCGATGTCCATAGGAACGCCCGATAGCTCAGCGGGACTGCTGGTTCGGCCGGGCCACGCGATACATCTCCGCTGCGATGCGGTCGAAGAGGGCGAAGCGATCGTCTCCCTCCTTATATACGTCGAAGTGGGAACGGCCTGGCAGGAAGGTGAACTCCGCCTTACCGCCAAGGTGATCGAGGGTCGATTGCAGACTGTGCGCCGCTCCATCCAGGTAGAAGGTGTCGTCTGTGCCCACGATGAGGTGAATCTTGCCCTGCAGGTCTGGGCCGATGGTTTTCCAGTCGCTATTCAGTCGTTGGACAATGTCGTAATGAGCACGCCAGTAGGCAGCGACGGTGGGGTCAATGTCGCCGGTGGCGCGGTCGAAGAGAGGCGCCGGACGGCCGTCTGGGCCTCGAGGCGAAAAGACCCATTCGAACGATGCGAGCTGGCCGCCGTACGGACCGACAACGGCCTCAAGCTGGGCCAGCTGCTGCATGGTCGCTCGAGGCTGGCCATGCACGCGGATGATCGGGCTCGGTGCACCGTCACGGTTGCGATACATATTCGCGTTTGCGGCGTAGATATCGACGGTGCTGAAGACGTGGAAGTCACTGGGGTCGGGTGATGTGGACCAGGTACCTCCGAAGATTTTCGGATAGCGTGTTTGCAGCCACAACGTTGCCCATCCACCAGAGGAATGGCCTTGTAGGAACCGCCCCGATGGACGCGCATCCATGCGGTACTGACTCTCGATCGCGGGGATGCATTCCGTGGTCAGGGCAGTGCCCCACGGTCCATTGTTGACTGAGTCAGCGAACTCATGTGTGCCTGTCGGGCTGCTCTCGTCGAGCAACACCCAGATCATCTCCGGCATGCG
Source organism: Acidobacteriaceae bacterium (assembly GCA_049693715.1). GTDB lineage: Bacteria > Acidobacteriota > Terriglobia > Terriglobales > Acidobacteriaceae > PALSA-350. The sequence continues at coordinate 15,706 of JBAVQC010000394.1, forward strand.
GCCCTGCTTCATGCGGTCGTAAAGCATGGCTGCGTAGCGCTCCCGCAGGCCCGCCAGTGTGCCACCGAAGCCGTGGGTGAAATAAACCGTAGGATAGTGCTCCTTAGGATGAGCTGCGTACCCGGGCGGCAACAACACCCATCCGCGCAAGTGAATCTCGCGTCCCCAATAGCTGGAGAGCACGGGGCTGATCATGTCCAGTGGGTTCAGGGCCGAATCCACATCCGGCCTTTGTGCCAGTGGATCAGGCGGCTCCGGTACCGTCTGCGACAGGGTTACCGCTGGAGGCGGCCCCAGTGGAACGTTCACGTTCACCGGCGCGCTGATAATGTCACCGGGGACGCGACCTTGATAGTTGTAGTTGTGACCGACATCGAGCACGGCCTGCAGGAGATAGTTGCCTGCAGGCGAACGGGAGAGAGGCCCGGGAAAGACAATGTCGTCGGCATCGATATCAACCCATTCTCCGGGTGCCAGATGCGGGACTTCCCTGGCCACGACATACACGCCGGCGGGAGACATCATGTTCATGTCAACCGAGGCCCCATCCTTTGCATCCGCGGCTTTGGGGGCGATGAACAGCAAAAGCCTACCGGAAACCGGGCGGGGGAAGCTATGGTCGAGCGACACACGAAAGAAGTCGTGTGCGGCGGTTTCGCCTGTTGTCTGAGCAGCCGCAGCGACAGTAGCAAAAGCAAATGCCAACAGCAGACAGGATGGTATACGGGAGCGCCAAACCTTGTGGCTTCTCAATCGCGAAGGGCTACCTTTCTCGGCCAAGCCGGCGGACACGTCCGGAGATGGCGTGGCTTCTCAAAGGTACTCGGTTCTTTCTATTGAGGTGCGGGGCAAATCTAAATAAAGCAAGTGATGCTGTCATCAGCCTGCCGGTGGGTTGCAAAGCCATCCTCAGGGTGGAGGCGCAATGGGAACCGGCAACGTAAGATGGTCGCCACATGCAACAGCAAAGCAAGCAGCAGCCGCAACGGCAGCTCGGCCTGGCGGCAGCCATCGCTGTGGTTACGGGCGAAGCCATTGCCCTGGGAATTTTTCTTACCCCTGCGGCGATGGCGAAGTCGTTGGGCTCGCCGTTGCTGCTCGGCCTGGTGTGGCTAGGTGTCGCGCTGATGGCCATGTGCGGCGCCCTCTCTTATTCTGAGCTCGCCATTCGCTTCCCTGAATCTGGAGGCGAATATGTGTATCTGCGGGCCGGCTACGGCGATCAAGTGGCCTTCCTCTATGGGTGGATGAGTTCGATCGTCATGTACCCGGGGGTAGCCGCCGCGCTGGCCGTGGGCGCCGCGCCGTACGTAGCCCAGATACTGCCGTTGGGGCGGGCCGGACTAGCCGCTGCTCCCGCGTTGCTCCTCTGCCTGTTCGGCGCCGTGAATCTCATTGGTACGCGCATCAGCGCTGCAGTCATGTCGTTCGTCAATGGCTTCAAACTTCTCATCCTGTTCGCGCTGGTTGGCTGGGCCGTTGCTTCGGGCCACGCCCATATGGCCAACCTGGAGCCTTTCACTGTCCGCCGCCCGGGATCGGACGCGCTGTTTCCGGCGATTGCCGGAGGGGTGATGAGCGCATTCTTCAGCTTCGGCGGTTGGTGGGAAGCAAGCAAGATCGCGGGTGAGATTCGGAATCCGAAGCGCACCCTGCCGCTGGCCTTTGTGGGTGGAGTCACCCTGGTTACCGTTATCTATTTGCTGATCAGCGCTACGTTCCTCGCTGTTCTGCCTCTCGCTCAGGTCACCTCAAACACCGCCTTTGTCGCCCAGTTTGGTGGGGTGCTCTTTGGCGCCGCGGGCGCGCGCGTCCTGTCGGCCTGTGTACTGGTGTGCGTTTGCGGAGGGATCGCCGCTATCACCATGGCAGCTCCCCGCGTCTGTTATGCGATGGCGCAGTCCGGCGCCTTTTTTTCGGTGTTCGGGAGGTTGCACCCCCGCTTCGGGACGCCGGCGAATGCCGTGCTTCTGCAAACCGTGCTGGCGCTGGCGGTGCTTTTCCTCGGCGCTTTCGACCGGGTCCTGTCTTACATCATCTTTTCGGCAGTCATTTTTCTGGCGCTGGCCGCTTCCACTCTTTTCCGGCTGAGAGAGCCGGTAAAGGGATGGTGGTTTCCCATCGCCCCTATTGGCTTCATGGTCTTGTCCGCGCTGGTCGCCTTGCTGATCCTTATGCACGACCCGGTGCCGGCGTTGATTGGGGTGGTCATTGTCTTTTGCGGCATCCCCTTCCGCAAGTTTCTTCTTTCCCGGCAAGAGGCAATCCCGCTGGTCCAGCCCCATAATGGATGAATGCCAAATCTCATCCGGCTGGTGACGCTAGGGCTGATCACCTGTCCGCTGATCGCCTGTCCATTGTTAGCCCAATCCCCGTCTGGCAGCTTTGCCCTGCGTGGCACCCTGGTCACGCCCGGCGGCATTGTCGAAAACGGGACCGTCGTGATTCAACAAAACAAGATCACAGCGGCCGGCGCCAAGGTGAAGGTGCCGGCGAACACGACCGTGATCGACACCCATGGGGTCATTGCCCCTGGCCTCATCGACCTGCACAACCATCTCACCTACAACGTGTTTCCTCGCTGGCATCCTTCGAGCGAGTTCGGCAATCGCTACGACTGGCAGCAAAAGCCGATCTATCAGACCTTAATCGAAACCCCGCATGCGGGGATGATGGCCGACGGCCTGGAATGTGAGATGGAGCGCTACGCCGAAGTGAAGGCGATCTCAGAAGGCGAGACCGCCGCCGTCGGCAGCCTGGCCAACGCCTGCAGCATGGGCCTGGCGCATAATCTCGACACAGAAGACGAGTGGCATGTTGCCTACAACGTGTTCCCGCTGCAGATGACGGAAACGGACCTGGCCCCCATTCGTCAGAAACTGGCAAACCATCAGCTGCACGCGTTTCTGATTCATCTCAGCGAGGGTGGTCACGAGGACGCATCCGCAGCACGAGAGTTCGAGATGCTGAAGGGCCGCGGATTGCTGGTTCCGGGGGTCTCGCTGATCCATGGAGTTGCGCTGCAACCCGCCAATTACGTGGAGATGGCTGCTCATAACGTCAACCTGATTTGGTCTCCGCGCAGCAATCTTGAGCTTTATGGCAGCACGGCCGATGTGGCTGCCGCGAAGAATGCGCACGTCAAGATAGCATTGTCACCAGATTGGAGCCCCACCGGCAGCGACGGTCTGCTGGCGGAACTGAACTATGCCGCCGCCTGGAACGACACCCAGACGCCGCATTTGTTCACCGATCGCGAACTGGTAGCCATGGCTACGTCCACTCCTGCCGATCTGATTGGGGCCAGCGATCGTCTGGGCGCGCTCGAACCCGGTCACGATGCCGACTTGCTGGTGATCAGGCCGGAAGGGGATGCCAAACACGACGCCTATTGGACACTGACTCATGCCACGGCCGCCCAGGTAATGCTGGTGGTGGTGGGTGGTGAGCCTCTTTATGGCGATCCGGATGTCCTGGAAAAGATGGGACCCTCGCGACCCTCGGAGAAGATCGAGGTCTGCGGCAGCAGTAAAACGCTACTGTTCACCGGACTGCACGGACAAGTGGACGCGGCCGATGAGACGTGGGCCCACACCGCCTCGATCCTGCAGACCGCGCTTCGTCACTACGGCCGCGACCTTGCTCCGCTGGCGGAGTGCGGCCAGTAGGGGGAAAACATTTGGACTCCTGGTCGTTACAACCGGGTGCCGATCACTTCCAGATACTCATTTTGGATGAGAGTCTTTCCGCTGCGAGCCTCATTATGTTCCGACCATAGCTTTTCCAGATCGTCTCGGTACTCGGTTTGCCGGGCTTCGTCCATGTGCGAAAATGCAACCCTGGTCGGCCCGAAGTAGTCGCGAAAAAACTGCACCACTTCGCGGGGAGGAAACGGATAGTCAAACAGCAAACTGCGCCGCCTCATGCTCTCGACCTTCACCCCATGCGACTTGAGCCGTAGCAGAGCCACCGCCTCGTCCCCCCAAAGTGTCGGAGCGGGGAGTTCAACCGGTGGCGGCAGATAACGGCTCGTTAGGCGAAACATCTTTCCCGTAAAACCCTCCGGAGTCCAGTTAGCCATGGCAATCTTTCCTCCATGGCGGCAGACCCGGGCGAGCTCCGACGCGGCCCGGTCGGGATCCGGAGCGAACATGGCTCCAAACATGGTCATGACCACATCGAAATGGGCGTCAGGAAAAGGCAGCTGTTCCGCGTCGCCCTCTTGAAAGGTTATCTGCAAGCCTTCGGCTGCAGCCCGCGCGCGCGCTTGTTCCAACAGGTTGGCTGCGATGTCGACACCCGTGACCAGCGCTCCTTTATGGGATGCAGGGATGGCCAGATTACCGGTGCCGCAGGCGACGTCCAGTACTCGCATCGCCGGTTGAATGCCAAGCGTGTCAACGAACAGCTCAGCCTCCGCGGCGGAATGTTCGGCGATCTTTCCGAAGTCGCCGGCCGACCAGGTGGCGCGCATTCTTTCTTTTAGCGGTTCCAACTCACGCCTCGCCGATGCATTCTTTCCAGAGATCCGGACGCATGCGCTGGAATTTGGCAACAAGGTCAATACATTCCTGGGAGTGCAGGTCGACGATATCGACCCCCTGTTGCTTAAGCCAATGCATACCGCCCTGGGCGTTCACGCTGTCGCCGACAATCACGTGGTGGAATCGGAATTGGTAGATCAGGCCGCTGCAGTACCAGCACGGGGCCAGGGTGGTGACCAGAATCGTGTCATGCCAGGTTGGGCGGCGACCGGCAGCCCGAAAAGCGTCGGTCTCTCCGTGAAGCGAACCGTTGCCCTCCTGCACCAGGCGGTTGTGCCCTGCACCCAGCAAGGTTCCGTTGACATGGAAGATCGCTCCGCCCACGGGAACGCCGCCCTCAGCAAAGCCGATGCGCGCGTGTTCCAATGCGATCGCCAACATGCCATGTGCATCGAGAGTCGATCCCACTACGGGTTCCATGCTGGCAGCCTACCACTTGCGGCGTCTTAGTGGGCGACGACCTTCTCTCCACCGCGGGGATCATTCCCCTTTAATACAAACGTCAAGCAGAACATGGCGGCGGCCGCCACCGTCAGCAGCCAGAAGGTGTCGATGTACGACAGAGTGGAGGCCTGCAGCTGGAGATTTTGATACACACGGCCATAGGCGCCGTTGAGCGCGTCGTGCGCGCTCATCCCGCCGTGCTGCAGTTGCTGCGTCAGACCGTCGACGGCGCCGCGGAGCGTAGGGTTCCCCGCCGTAATATTGCTGCCCAACCTTTCCTGGTGGAATTGATTACGCCGCGCAAGCACAGTGGTCACGACAGAGGTCCCGACACTGGCGCCGATATTGCGCATGAAATTCACCAGCCCGGCAACAGCGTTGTTCTTGTCTTTCGGCATGCCGTAATAGGCGGCGGCGGTCGCGGGGATGAAGACCAGACCGAGCGGAGCATATTGCGCAATCCGCAATAGGGTGGCCGAGTTGAAACTAATCAGCAGGTCGATCCGCCGGGTCGACAAAAACATGCTGCCGGTCAGCAGAAGCCATCCAATCGCGATCAGATAGCGGCCCTGGAACCGGCCTGCCAACATGCCAATCAAAGGCAAAGCCGCCAACAAGACAAAGCCGGCGGCCGAAAGAACCTTACCTGCCGATTCCGCGGTGTACCCCAGGTTCACTTGCAAAAACTGCGGCACCAGCACGGTGGTGGCAAACGACATGCCGCCCACCACGAACATCATCATGCTGGAAGTAGCGAAATTGAAATTCTTGAACAGTCTGACGTCCACAATCGGGCTCTTCTGATAAAGCTCCCATATCACCAGGACGGTTAGGCAAACCCCGGCAATCACCATCAGGGTGACGATAAAGTCTGAACCGAACCAGTCGTCTTCCTGACCTTTGTCGAGCAGGATCTGCAATGCCCCAACACCCAGGGCCAACAGCGAGAAGCCAACATAGTCGAGCTTGACCCGCCTGCCCAGCTCGCGTGCCCTGGTCAGATAGGGTGGATCTTCCACCAACGTATAGACCAGAAAAACTGCGAGAACGCCCACCGGCAGGTTCATCAGGAAAATCCATCGCCAGGAGTAGTTGTCCGTGACCCAACCACCGAGCGTTGGTCCTATCGAGGGGGCGAAGATGGCCGTCACCCCATACAAAGAGAAAGCGAGACCACGCAGGCGGGGCGGAAAGGTGTCCGCCAGAATGGCTTGTGCCATCGGCTGCAGCCCGCCACCTCCCCCGCCCTGGATTACACGGGCTATCAGCAAAACCCCCAGGCTGGGCGCGATGCCGCAGAGAAGAGAACTGATGGTGAAGAGGACAATGCAGGTCATGAAGAACCGTTTGCGCCCGAAGACGCTGACCAGCCAGCCGCTGATGGGCAAAACGATGGCGTTCGAAACCAGGTACGAGGTGAGCACCCAGGTGCTCTGATCCTGGCTGGCGCCGAGGTTTCCGGCGATATGCGGCAGGGCTACGTTGGCGATACTGGTGTCGAGCACTTCCATGAACGCCGCCAGCGAAACCACAAACGCAATCAGCCAGGGGTTTGTCTTCGGCTTCCAGTCTTGCTCTGCCTGAGTGAGCGTAGCGGAGGCGGAGGCGGCGCTCATACCCATCCCTTACTTCGCGTTGCCAATGCGATTTTGGCTTTCATGAAATTGACCGAAAATTAAGGGATGCGCGGAACAGCGGGGTTGATGCGAATCCTGCGTTCTGAGTACCCGGCAACACACCTGCCGGAATTGACATCGGCAGAGTGTCTTTTTTACGATGTTATCTGGTTCGCTGGCAACGCGCGCGAACCAGTCGAGGAGTGGCAACGCCGCGTTGATCACCATTCTTGCTGGATACCGTCGAATTCCTTGTCAGCGATGATCATAGTCAAAGACGTAACAAAAAGGTACGCCCGCGCAACTGCTGTTGATCAGGTTTCCTTCTCCGTAGCCAAGGGTCAGATCGTTGGCTTTCTCGGCCCCAATGGCGCCGGCAAGACAACGACCATGCGCATCCTCACCTGCTTCCTCTCGCCAACGTCGGGCACGGCCTCGGTGGCGGGCTTCGATGTTCTGGAGCAGCCGCTCGAGGTCAAGAAGCGCATCGGGTATCTGCCGGAAACGCCTCCTCTGTATTTTGAGATGGAGACGGCCGAATACCTTCGGTTCGTGGGCAAACTCAAGGGCCTTTCCGGGGCTGAGCTGGAAAAGCGCATCGACTATGTGTGTGACCGCTGTTTTGTCGGCGACGTGAAGAACAAGCTCCTGGGCAAGCTGTCGAAGGGGTACCGGCAGAGGGTCGGCCTGGCGCAGGCCATCATTCACAACCCCGACGTATTGATTCTCGACGAGCCCACGGCCGGCCTTGACCCCAAACAGATCAATGAGACCCGCGACCTGATCAAGGGGCTGGCAGGCGACCACACGATTATTCTCAGTACGCACATTCTTCCTGAGGTCGAACAGACCTGCGAACAGGTGATCATCATCAACAAGGGAAAGTTGGTGGCGACCGATTCGGTGCGCAACCTGCAGGCACGCACCCGCGGCGACGAATCTCTCTTACTGGAAGTTGCGCCTCGAGAGGCCGACGCTCTGGCGGTTCAACAAAAGCTCGAAGCTGTTGCCGGAGTAAGCCGCGTGCTGTGCACCGAGCACAAAGACGCGAGCCTGCTCTTCGAGGTGCAGAGCCAGAAGGGACAGCTTGTCCGCGGCGACCTGGCGCGGGCCGTCGTCGCCTCCGGCTGGGATCTCTATGAACTCCGTTCGACGGCTAAGAGCCTGGAAGAAGTCTTCCTCCAACTCACCGGTAGCCCGGCCCCGGTCGAGGCTGAGCAAAATCCCGCGATCGAGCTGCCGTCATGAGAAATGTTTGGACCATTTGCGCTAAAGAGCTGAGAAGTTATTTCGTCTCCCCCATTGCCTATCTCCTGTTGACCATGTTTGCCCTGATCTTCGGCTTCTTCTTCTGGAATGCCCTCGGTTATTTCGTGATTGAGGGCATGGAGATGCAGATGCGCGGTCAGGCGTTCCCCATGAACATCAATGAGCAGATCATCCGGCCGCTGCTTTCGAACGCCAGCGTGGTGGGACTTTTTTTCATCCCCATGATCACCATGCGCCTCTTCGCCGAGGAAAAGCGTTCGGGAACGATTGAGTTGCTGGCCACGTCTCCCGTGCGCGACATGGAAGTGATTCTGGGGAAATGGCTGGCGGCCATGATTCTCTACGCCTGCCTGCTGCTTTTTACCGCGCTCAATTTTGCTTTTCTCTTCCACTACGGTAAGCCCGATTGGAAGCCGCTCGCCGTTGGCTACCTGGGGTTGTTGTTGCAGGCGGGTACGCTGTTGGCTCTGGGAACCTTCATCTCGACCTTGACCAGGAATCAGATTATTGCCGGGGCCGCCACTTTTGGCGTCTGCCTTTTGCTCTGGGTGCTGGAGTGGACCAGCGGGTACGAATCGGCCACCTGGGCCCAGGTGCTCTCCTACCTTTCCGTCATTACTCACTTCGAATCGTTTGCCAAGGGAGTGATTCAAGTCAAGGACGTCATCTTTTATCTCACCGGGATCTTCCTGGGGCTGTTTTTCACAGCGCGCTCCATGGAATCTCTGCGCTGGAGGTCGTAGATGGCGAGTCAATGGCTAAAAGCGAGGCAGACAAAGTACGGAGCGTACGCCGCAATTTATATCGCGGTGGTACTGGCCATTGCCGTGGTGGCAAATATGTTGGCCGACCGCTACAACAAGTCGTACGACACCACCTCGAGCAAACGGTATAGCCTGTCGGATCAGACAAAAAAGATTGTGGGCGGCCTCAAACAGAACGCCACCATCACCTACTTCAATCAGAGCACACGTTTTCAGCAGGGGAAAGACATGCTCGATCAATACGCCAACCTTTCGCCCAAGGTGCGCGTCGAGTATGTGGATCCGGATAAGGCTCCCGAGCTGGCGCGTGCCGCCGGAGTCCGCGAGTTCGGGACTGCCGTGGTCCAGATCGGCGCGAAAAAAGACACGGCAAAGAGTATGACGGAAGAGGGCATCACCGGCGCCTTCATCCGCGACCTGAAGAGCACGACGCGCACGGTTTGTTTTGTTACCGGCAGTGGCGAGCACGCTATCGACGACACTGAGCGCGACGGATTGTCACAGTTCAAGGATCTCCTGACGAAAGATGAATACGAGTCGAAGGCCATCGATCTGCTGCAAAAAGCAGAGGTGCCGGCCGACTGTACCACGCTGGTGGTCGCCGGCCCCACCCACGACTATCAGCAGCCGCAGGTGGAGGCAATCAAGAAGTATGTCGAGGATGGCGGCAGGGCGTTCTTCATGCTGGATCCACCGGTTCAGTTTGGCCGTTCGACCATTGCCGCCAACGATGCGGTGACCGGTTTGCTCCAGAGCTGGGGCGTGACCCTGGACAAGGATATGATTCTGGATTTGAACCCCGTGGGCCAGCTGGCCGGACTGGGGCCCCAGGTAGCGCTGGTCACTACATACACTTCGCAGCCGATCGTGGCGCAGATGCGGGGAAGCGCGGTCGGTTTCCCTCTCTCCCGCTCGCTGGAAATCAAGAATACGGATAAGACGAACGTCGAGAAGCTTTTTGATTCCTCGAGCAGCAGCCTGGCCACGAACAACCTGAGTTCCGCCGAGGTCAGCGTCGCTGATCCCAACAACCGCAAGGGACCGCTGACCATTGCCGCGGCGGGTACCTATAACACCGGAAAACAAAATTCAGAGGGACGCTTTGTAGTGACCGGCAGCTCGTCGTGGGCTGCGAATCGCTTTCTCGGTTTCAATGGCAACGGCGATTTGGCATTGAACGCAGTGAACTGGCTTGCTTCCGATGAGGATTTGATCTCCATCCGGCCCAAGCCGCAGGAAGATCGCCGCATCACCATGACCAGGGCGCAATTGAACCTGGTCCGCGGGACCAGCCAATTCGTGCTGCCGTTGATGGTGGTGATCGCCGGAACGCTCGTCTGGTGGAAGAGAAGATAAGCGCTCCATGAACTTTCGCGGTCTGATCGTCGCCGTCGTTGTCCTCGCTACGCTGGGCGGCGTTCTTTATTGGTCGCAGCACCATGAGCCGGCGGCGGAGAGTGCCGCTGTTCCCGCCAGTACTGCTCCGGTGATCGTGAAAATCAATCCGGCAGACGTGAGCCAGCTCATCATCAAACAGAAGGAGCCGGTCACGTTGAAAAAGACAAACGGCGAGTGGCAGATTACTGAGCCGAAACCGTACCCAGCTGATCAGGAGGCGGTGGCCGGCGTGCTCTCGACGCTATCGGGGTTGAACGCCGATCGCATCGTGGAAGAGAAGGCCTCCGATCGGAAGCAATACGGTCTCGACCCGGCCCAAGTCGAGTTGGACATTACCCTCAAGAACGGCACGCGGCAGTTGCTGTTGGGCGACGATACGCCGGCGGGTGGAGATGTGTATGCGGCGCTGGCGACGGATCCCAGGGTTTTTACGGTCGCCAGCTATCAGAAGGGTAGCCTGGCGAAAAGCCTGAATGACCTGCGGGACAAGAGCCTGGTCACGTTGGGCACCGACAAGGTAAGCAGAGTTGAGCTGCTCAAGAAAGGCGAAGACATGGAGTTTGCTCGGACCAAGGATGGTTGGCAGATCCTAAAACCTTCGTCGTCGCCGGCAGATAGTGCTGCGGTCAACGCGTTGGTCAGCACGTTGACGAATGCCCGGATGGACCTCAACACGACCGTCGATGCGGCGGCCGCATTTGCCCGGGCAACTCCTCTGGCGACAGCGAAGATGACCGGCGATGCCGGCGTCCAGACACTCGAAGTGCGCAAGAACAAGGACGACTATTTTGCGAAGTCGAGTGCGGTTGAGGGAATCTACAAAGTTGATTCTTCTGTAGGCCAAGCGCTCGACAAGAAGGTCGAGGACTTCAAGGAAAAGAAACCTGCGGCCCCGCCCGCTCCAGCAGCCAAGTGAACACCGAAAAGCTGCGGCCGTGGTGCTCTCACCGGTGTGGTGGATCTAAAGTCTGCGTGAGCTTAAAAAACATTCCCACGAAGATCCGTAGAACTGCAGATCCCTCGGCTTCGCTTCGGGATGACAAAGGAAAGGGTAACGGTTAGATTGAGGCGGTTGCCGAACCGAAGCGTTATTCATTACCTTCGGTTGGCCGAAGGCCTGGCCTACGGCCCACCCAAGGTAACGAAAAACACCTCGGTCCAGCATCCACTCTCTATGGAACCGTTACCCTTTCCTTTGTCATCCCGAAGCGAAGCCGAGGG
>JBAVQC010000395.1:0-2038 GCA_049693715.1 Acidobacteriaceae bacterium
GTCCCAACCCTTCCGGGCTGGGCTGAAGTTTGGCCCCGGCCCTACGGGCCTGTCTCAGTTCTGCGATTTGCAGTCCATATCGTCGACCACAAGCCCTACTTCGCGCGCGAGGGTTCTTTCTTCAATGCCGTCTGGATGTTTTCCCAAACCGCGGGGCTGGGGTCGTGGATAGGCAGCAATAGCTTGGCCTGTTCGGCAATGTATTCGAGATCGCGCACCAGCGCGCTGCAGTTCTCGCAACCCTTCAAATGTTCCTGCGCGCTAAGGTCTTCACCCGACTCGAACAAGCTCGGAAGCTGGTCCTGAAAAACGGCGCAATCGACGGTCTTCCCGTTCGCTGCTTTCCGGACATCGTTCATAGAACTGCCTCTTTCCGTTGGCCCGACTTCAGAAGGTCACGCAGCTTCATGCGCGCTTTATGCAGTTGCGACTTGCTGTTGCCGATAGAGCACTCCAACATGCCGGCAATTTCATTGTGTTCATACCCTTCCACATCGTGCAATACAAATACGAGCCGGTAGCCCGGGGGTAAATTCTCAATCGCTCGCTCCAGCGTAACCCGGTCGACAGAACCGGAAAGCGTCAGGTCGCGTGCGCCAATATCCTTACGTGGCCCATCTTCCTGGGAAGGCTCCAACGTCTCTTCCAGAGAAACCTGGGGCAAGCCCTTTTTGCGCAGGTGCATGAGCACAACGTTCACCGCCAGCCGATGCAGCCAGGTGGAAAACGCCGAATCTCCACGGAAGGTCGAAATCTTGCGATACAGCTGAAGAAAAGCTTCCTGGGTCAAGTCCTCAGCTTCGGCCACGTTGCCCAGCATGCGCAGGCACAAAGAATAGACTCGCCGCTTGTGCAGTGCGTACAACATTTCGAAAGAAGCCCCGTCGCCCGCCTGGGCCTTTTGGATGGCCTCGGCTTCGCCGGCGATCGGAGGATTTCGGCGCAGATGCTCGTTGGGCGCTTTGGCTGGGGCTGTTGGCCCGGGCGTCGTCGCCAAGTCCTTACCGGGTATAGACATTGCTACCTCTAATCGTGAAATTACCCCACCGCTGGGTTTGATCGGTCGGCGGATGTTCGCTTGCAGCATGGGAAATCACTCATTTTGGAAAGGGAAGCCCTCTCGTGGGAAGCACAATGAGGGTCGGGAGTTGCTTAGCCCCTGAATTCCGAGACACTCAGCTGCCAATAAACCGGGCATACAGGCTCCGAGCCACGGTCACGTCGGTTGTGCCCTGCACCAGCGCCCGGCCGTCCGCAAACAGCGTAACCGTATATTTGTCCCGCTCAAAACGCAGCAGAAGCCGGTTGAACTTCACTTTGCCGTGCGGTTCCAACCGCCGTTGCATCTCGGCAAAATCTACCGGGCGATGGTGTTCATGGATCTGCACCGAGTTTCGCCCGCAGAGCGTGATCTGGGGACGATCTTCCCCGCGGAGATAGGCGAAATCCCGCTGCTGGCAAACCGGGCACCGCGCCCTGGGCGTGGCGGCGCTGATTTCCGCCTGGTCATTGGTCCAAAGATCGCGGCCCAGAAGGGTCCGCCGCATCTTGTCCTGCGCGCCTACCAGAAATTTGAGCGCCTCGGTCACCTCCACCGACGCGGCAAAATTCACGGCAGTGTTCAAAATGCCTGAGGTGTCACAGGTTTCCACCATGCCGGCCGGAGGCCGGGGAAAGAGGCACGCCAGGCAAGCCGTCTCTCCGGGCAGGATATTCATGGTGGCCGCGTAAGCGCCCACGGCAGCTGCGTAAATCCAGGGACGGCCCTGCTCGACGGCGTAATCGTTCAGCAGGTAGCGAGTCTCGAAATTATCCGTAGCATCGAGCAGAATGGCCGCCTCGCCCAACAGGGCATGGATGTTGGAAGGCACCAGATCCGCCACCTGTGCGCGCACCTCGGTCCGGCTGTTGAACTGCGCAATCTTGCGCCGGGCGGCTTCAGCCTTCGGCAGTGCTTCGCGGGCATCGGCCTCGTCGAAAAGCACTTGCCGCTGCAGGTTGCTCTCCTCCACAAAGTCGCGGTCGACCAGGGTCAAGG
>JBAVQC010000396.1:0-1812 GCA_049693715.1 Acidobacteriaceae bacterium
GGTCGACTGAACTGGCGGAAGCCGCGGTCGTTCGCAATGCCGAGGAGGCGCGCGCGCTTCTGGCGGCGGCGGTCGCCGATGATGTCGGCGCCGTCGGCCCGTATATTGCGCCGGTCGAGATCGCCGATGACGGCAAGATCAGACCGGGCAATCTGCGCGAACATATTCGCCTCAAGGGCGTCACCATCGATCTTCTTCCGGTTCCGGCATAAGGCCAATCTGCCATGTACGCGTATGACGAACTCGATCGAACGCTCATCAACGAACGCGTTGAGGAATTTCGCGACCAGGTGAAGCGCCGGCTGTCCGGTGAACTCACCGAAGACGAATTCAAGATGCTGCGGTTGCAGAACGGCGTCTATCTGCAACTGCACGCCTATATGTTCCGCGTCGCGATTCCCTACGGCACGCTGTCCTCACCACAATTGCGGCGCCTGGCGCATGTGGCGCGAAAATACGATCGCGGCTACGGGCATTTCACCACGCGGCAGAACATCCAGTTCAACTGGATCAAGCTTGGCGAACTGCCGGATGCGCTCGCCGATCTGGCCGAAGTCGGCATCCACGCCATGCAGACGTCGGGCAACAACACGCGCAACGTTACGTCCGATCAATGGGCGGGCGTGGCGCCGGGCGAGGTCGAGGATCCCCGCATCTGGTCGGAATTGTTGCGGCAATACACCACGCTGCATCCGGAGTTCTCCTTCCTGCCACGCAAGTTCAAGTTCGCGATCACGGCTTCCGCGCACGACCGCGCGGCGATCAAGATTCACGATATCGGGCTGCGACTGCACCGGAATGCGCAAGGCGAAATCGGATTTGAGGTCCTGGTCGGTGGCGGGTTGGGCCGCACGCCCTTTATCGGCAAGACCATCAAGCCGTTCGTCCATGGCCGCGACCTGCTGAGCTATGTCGAGGCGATCTTGCGCGTCTACAACCAGTACGGCCGCCGTGACAACATCTACAAAGCGCGCATCAAGATCCTGGTGCACGAGCTCGGCATCGAGAAATTCGCCGCCGAGGTCGAGGAGGAGTGGCGCGCGATGAGCGACAGCGCGCTCACGGTCGATGACGGCGTCATCGAGGACATCCGCTCGCGCTTCACCTATCCGGTTTACGAAAAGCTGCCGCACTTGCCGGAAGAACTGAGGAAGGCGGCGCATGATCCGCTATTCGAGCGCTGGCGGCGCAACTCGGTCTTTACGCACAAGGTGCAGGGCTATGCGATCGTGACGCTGTCGCTCAAGCCCGTCGGTGGACCGCCGGGCGATGCCACCGCCGACCAGATGGATGCACTGGCCGATCTCGCCGACAAATATTCCTTCGGCGAAATCCGCGTCGGCCATGAGCAAAATCTCGCGTTGCCCCATGTCGCCAGGCGTGATCTGCCGGCACTGTGGAAGGCGCTCGACAAACTTGGATTGGCAACGCCCAACGTCAACCTGGTCTCCGACATCATCGCCTGTCCGGGACTGGATTATTGTTCGCTGGCGAACGCGCGCTCGATTCCGATCGCGCAGGAGTTGACCCGCCGCTTTGCCAACCACGACACCGCCGAACTGATCGGCCGGTTGCACATCAACATTTCCGGCTGCATCAACGCCTGCGGTCATCACCATGTTGGCCACATCGGCATTCTCGGCGTCGAGAAGAACGGCGAGGAGTTTTACCAGATCACGATCGGCGGCCGCGCCGATGAAAAGGCCGAGGTCGGAACGTTGATCGGCCCCGCGGTGCCCTACGGCGAAGTCGCTGACGTGGTCGAGGATATCGTCGAAGCCTATCTGGCGCTGCGCGCGCGCCCCGACGAGC
>JBAVQC010000397.1:0-2496 GCA_049693715.1 Acidobacteriaceae bacterium
ATTGATTTTTGGTACCTATCAACACACAATCGTATTGATTTTGCCCGGAAATCTTGGCTCTCACGCAGACTCTAAAGCCCTTTTGAGTGCGAGTGCGATGTGGCTGAAAGTGTAGACATGTGCTCAACATCCAAACCCAAGACTTCACAAGCGAAGGTACGACAGCATCGTGAGCGCCTCCGTAAGCAGGGCCTGCGGCCCATACAGATCTGGGTGCCGGATGTGCGCTCCCGAGCTTTCCGGTCAGAAGCGCAACCGCCAGTCTGTTTTGGTGTCATCCAGCGCCCATGCACATGACGATCAGGCATTCATCAATGCCATCTCAAGTTCGGAAGATGAATGAGACGGGAGGGATCGGACGAGTGCCCAAAGGTTCGCCAAAGTTGCTCGTCCAGGCCCGGAGGGCCGGCGGCCAAACGTCAGCCCAGCCGGGAGGGCTGGGTATCAAATCCCCACGAACCCGAGCGCTGTAGGCGCGCCACTCGTAGGGTACGCCCGCCTTTTTCAGCAGCGCCACGAACTCCTCTTCGTTTAGACCACCACCGGCCGCAGCTGTCCGATATTCATCGCGGATAGGCGCTGTTCGAAAGTAAGGTTGATAGACGAGGTCTCTTGATTCTTTAAGCGAGTTTTCTGTTCCACTGCTCCTGGATACCCACGTACTACGACTCTCGCCACTCTTGCACGAGCACATCAACATGCTTGGTCGGTACTCTTTCTCGATGCCGGAGGCAGTAGCCAAAGGCGAACTGAGGCCCCTGCCTGATCCCGCTGATGCGAACTCATGAACTCTCAACCCGGTTTTCCGTTCCACCGCGCCTCAAACCCCAAATTGCGGAACTAGACCGGCGCGCGGAGGAGACTTGCTTCGACCGGGACACCCTGATTCGGCTAGCAGTATCGCGATACCTGGGGTTGTGGAAGGCGACCGGCCGGCAACCGAGTGTAGCTGGTAGCGCGCTAAACCCGTCAGAAACTGACGATTTTATTACTCGCCCCTGACGGAGCCATTAACGCCGCGACCATGACCACTACAGGACAGGCACAAGCGATCAAAGACTATATGGGGTCACCTCACGAAACGAAAAATTTATGTACGTTTGTGAGCATGCCGCTTCATGTTTTCATTGGTTTACAGGGTTCAGGAGCAAGCAGGTTCGCCCCCCGAATACTGACTGTAGATCGGTCTTTCTCCTTTGCCATTACCTCGGTCATCAACGAGGCAGTCTCGTTGAGGTGGTCCTGCATCAGACGACGGGCCGATTCCGGATTTCGGCTTTGAATGGCTGCGAAGATTACCTTATGCCGGCCCATCGCCATTTCAGGGACGTCCGCCATCATCAACTTCAGATGGATCCAATACTTCATGACGCTGCGGATCAGTTGCGCGGCGTTCGCCAGCACCTCATTGTGAGCCGCTTGCGCCACAGCCAAATGAAACGCCATGTCCGCATCGAGAACTGATTCTCCGGCTGCGATTTTGTCGGCCATTACCCGAATCGTATTCTCGATCTGGGCGAGTTCTTCTGGAGTAGCTCGCTCTGCCGCCAGGCCGGCAAGATCCCGCTCCATGAAGACCCGCGCTTCCATCAGGTCAGCCAATTCGGCGTGATTCGTGCCCGTGAACGCCCAGAGCAGGGGCCGGGATAAGAATTCTGAGCGGGGGCAGACGAACGTCCCATCGCCAAGGCGGCTTTCCAGCATACCGACCAGTTCCATCGCCTTGAGAGCCTCGCGCAGGGTGGTGCGAGCGATTCCAAGTTGCTGGCAGAGTTCACGTTCGGCTGGAAGCCGTTCACCGGCCTTCCACTTCCCGTGGACGACGTTTGAGATGAGTTGCTCAAAAGCGGTAGCAGCTAAGGTCGTCCGTCCAATCGGAGTTGCTGGCGCTGTGTTCATTGCGGGTTTCGACATCCCTCCTTGATCGTCTGCGTTTGACGTTAACCTCGAAATCCCCACGATTCAATCAATCTTTTTTCCTCCCTTGACATGGGTGGTATTACCACTATACCGTGCCGCTGTCTCATTTTCACGGCTCAGGCCGTCTCCCAAATGGGTCAGCACTGTGTGCCAGTGACTTGATGGAGTAAAAGCAGGAGGATCCCAAATGCGGCTTTATATTATCCGCGCTATACTTGCCGGTTTGCTGACCGTCGGTTTTTGTTCGTCGGCATCCGCTCAATCTACCAACGCCACTCTCTCAGGCGTAGTTGCAGATTCACAGGGAGCAGTGATTCCGAACGCGGCGGTTGTCGCAACTCAGGTCGATACCGGACAGAGTCGCAACACCCAAAGCGGCTCGGATGGGCATTACACCATTCCGGACCTTCCAATCGGCAATTATCGAATTGCCGCTTCGTCGCCAGGTTTCAAGACTCTCGTCATACCATCGGTTACGCTGCAGGTAAACCAGTCGGCGGTTATACGGTTGACGCTCGCGGTTGGGTCCACATCTGAGCAAGTTGTGGTAACCGAGCAAGTCCCGCTTCTGAATAC
>JBAVQC010000398.1:0-19151 GCA_049693715.1 Acidobacteriaceae bacterium
TGTAGGTGAGGCGCTTGCCGGAAACTTGGGACAAAACGACAGAGAAGCGATCCGCGTCGTTCAGCGGATTGTCTTTGGTCGCACGGTTATTGTACCGAAACGATTGCTCGTCGAGGTAGCGGAAGAGATGGAACGGCTCAACGCTGACGTAGGTTCCACCCAGAGCGCGCTTGAGGAGACTCCAGTAGTTCTCCAGGCCATTGGTGTGGATCTTGCCGTCCACGTATGCAATGGCGTGGTCAATGACCTCGTGCACATAATCGGCGTCCAGGCCCCGATAGCCAAGCATCGCGTCGGTGAACAGAGCCGCGCCAACCTCAACATGCTCCTTGATGACCGGGTGAACGGTAGTCTTCTGCCGGTCGGGCAGGACCATGGTGCGAACCTGCCCACCGCGCTCCAGAATCCCGAACGCCATCGCCTTGTCTCCACCGCCAGTGCGGGTGATTCTCTGGGCGCGGATGTGTTTGTGCATGTTGCGGGATTTGCCGCCGATGAAGCTTTCGTCTACCTCAACCTCACGGCCACCACCACCAACCTTCAGGAAGGAGCCGTTCTGCATCGCAAGGCGAATCCGGTGGAGCATGAACCATGCAGTCTTCTGGGTGACACCCAAAGCACGGGAAACTTCGCACGAACTAATACCGTTCTTGGCTCCAGCTATGAGCCAAACAGCGGGAAGCCACTTTTCAAGACCCAAGGGCGAATCCTCGAAGATGGTCCCAACCTTCGCGGAGAATTGCCGCTTAGAGTGGGCGCTCTTGCATTGCCATTTCCTCTGGGCCTTCAAGAAGGTCACATCAGTGCGACCGCAGGTAGGGCAGACGACGCCGTTCGGCCAACGATGCTCAACCATGTAGGCGAGGCAGTTATCGGCGTTTGCGAAGTAGATGATTGCTTCTTGAAGGGTGCTTGGTGCTTTCATGATGTACTTAGATTAGGTTATCTATCTTGATTTGTCAAGTATATAATTACCCTAATTTGGACAGGTCTGGCACAGTACAGCGCCCGACTTTACCAAAGTGGTGAGCGCCGTAGGGGGTAAGAGGAAAGCCCTCCTGGATGCGTAGCGGGAGGTGGGGGTTGGAGATGAAGTGGCGACCGAAGGCTACAGGGCGAAGCGGAAGCCGCCGCACTCGTTTGTCCTGGAGGCGCTTGTGGCCAACGCTAGAAATTAAACATGGACATCAAATCGCCGACGGCGGGACTGTTTCCTGGAACGTAGGGGCTGAGTCCGCTTAAGGGGTTGGGCAGATTGTCGCGGCTTCGCGCGGACAGCGGTTTCAATCCCCAGTTTTTCTCGACAAATTTCAGGAAGGAAGCATGGTCGCCGTAGGTGTGATCGACGTACCCCTTCCTGGCATAGGGCGAAACGACGATCATCGGGATGCGCGGACCGTCTCCGAAGAAGTCGATCGGCTGAATGTACCCGGAGTCGTAGAGGCCGCCGGATTCATCCGTCGTAATGAAGATAGCCGTCTGCTCCCAGATTTCGTCCTGCGCCTGCACCGAGTTGATGATGTGGCGGGAGAAGGCCTCGAACAACAACGGCAGCGACGTGCCGGGATGCATATCCAGCAGATCGTCCGGCTTGATAAACGAGACCGCCGGTAAGGTGCCGTTTTCCAGGTCCTCAAAGAAATTCGGCACGTCCTGAATGTTGTTCTTCAGCTTGGTGGTCATGATGGACTTGGCGTATTCAAAGGGATTGCAGATGTCGCAGTAGTGAGAGTAAAGCTTGCCCGAGGCCTTGCTGAACCCGTCACCGTAGTACTTCCAGGAAATGCCCGCGGTGGAAAGCGCGTCGGCGATGGTAGGAACCGTAGAGGGACCTACGGTGTGGCTTTGGTCCGCGCGCAGCGTACCGTCGCGGTTGTAAGCGGGATACTGATTATTCATCAGGTAATAGGCGCCGGGCGCGCAGTTGCCGGCCCGGAAAGGCTTGTATGGCAGTTGGGCGAGGTAGTTCGTGATCGCAGATACGGCCGGCTGAGTGGGGTCGGAGCAGTCGGTATAAGACGCGTTGCTCTCGTTGCCGGCGTCGAACAGATAGAAGCCTTCCTTGAGATACCAGTTATTGCTCCCCGGATACGGATTCGGATCTTCTACCTGTAACAGTGGCGGAGTGGCTTGGATGCCCTCAGCATTCGTGTACACCAAGGGGTCTGCCGTACCGGTGGTGATGGAGTTGGGTCCGGTTCCACCGAGCTGAAACTGGTGATAGTTGTCGCTGATGGCATACTTGTTCGCCAGGGAAGCGAAATAGGGTACGTCTCCCTGAGCCATATTGTAGAAACCCATTGCAACCGAACCCTGCCAGGTGGATTGGTCGGTGAAGTTGGGCCACGGAGGCATGTAGTCGACCAGCGGTCCCCAGCCGATGGTGGTTGAAACCCAGGGATAGAGATCGTGCGCGCAGCCGCTGGGGTTGTCGCGGGTCATGGTGGCGGGACTGCAATCGATTTGCTGCCACATTTGAAAGAAGCGGTGCATCGGATCGCCCGTGGTGTCGGAGTATTTGACGTAGTGGGTGATGGGGAATGGTCCGTTGGGCAGGTTGGCGGGAAAGCGCTTGTCCCGTGAGAAGTCGATTTGCGGGAGGATACCGCCATCCTTGAGCAGGTTTTGGTCGCTCGCCGCGAGTCCCGGATCTGACTTGATGCCGAACTGCAACCGGGGCGAGAGCAGCAGCGGCCCCAGGCCCGTGTTGGGCTGCGGCAGCGTGGGATAGCTTCCCGTCTGCGGTGGATCCAACAGAAAGACGTCGGTGTCCGAAGCCTGGTGTTGCGTCGCCGCGGCAAAGTTGGACCCCGGTGCTCCGGTCGCGGTCACAATGCCCTGAGAGAGCAGATTCCAGACCTGCTGCGATTTGTCGGCCGGTTGGTAGGTCCCAAACAGGTTATCGAAGCTGCGGTTTTCCCCAATGACAATGATGACGTGCTTGATGGGAGTGGCAGTGGCGGGACTGCCCGCCACCTGGGCGCCTGCAGTCAGATCGCTGGTGAATCCGGCAACCATCACCAGGCCGAGCGTGCATTGAAAGGGAAGGGTAAGAAGGGCGGGCAACTTCATATTTGGTCTCCGTGTGGCTGCTCGCCCGGGGGAGCCTCGATCAGAAGGGCTTCGGAGAAGCTAATCGGTGATCGTGCCGGAACGCAATCGTATTCTGGTCACAATGAAACCGGTTACCTTGCACGGGGCAGGGAACTGCGGGATCCGCGGGAGCGATCAAATTTTAGTCAATCACTTGATTGACATTTAATCAAGTGATTGATTAAATAATCGGTATGACGGATTCTCACAGCGGCGACCGGCGGCACCCGCTTCTCCACCCCCACGATGAGCACGGTAAGCGCCGCGCCGCCCTGTTGCACGCTGCTTTCGATGTAGTCGCCCAGGCGGGCGTTGAAGGCCTGCGCACCCGCGCGGTGGCCACTCGCGCCGGGGTGAACATCGCCATCCTCCACTATTACTTTCCTTCCAAGCAGGACCTGATCGAAGGGTTGGCCCAGCTGATTCGCGCAAAGTTTGTCACCCTGCATGGCCCGGCGCCGCGTCCGTCCGGATTTCCTGCCCTCGACCGCCTTTCGCCAGGAGTTTTCTGACGGCCACTTCTATCTCACCATCATACGGAGAACTGGATCCTCTCCCCCCAAAGCAAGAAGAAACTTGCCAAGCCACAAGGAGGAAAACAATGAAAAAACACACCGTAGCAATCATCGGCGGCGGCCTGGGCGGCCTCTGCCTGGCGAACGGATTGAAGAAAGCGGGAATCAGAGTAACCGTTTATGAGCGCGACCAATCCCCCGAGTCACGCCCCCAGGGTTACCGCATCCACATTGACCCGCATGGCAGCACAGCACTCCACCAATGTTTGCCCTCACACCTGTGGGATCTTTTTGCGTCCACAGGCGGAGACTTCTCTCAGGGCTTCAGCATCGTCACCCAGCAACTGCAGGAGCTCCTCAATCTCGCCAGAATCGGCGCCCCTGGCAGCATTGCGCGCCATCGCTCGATCAGCCGCATCACCCTGCGCCGAATTCTGCTGGCCGGCCTGGAAGGTGATGTGAAATTCGATAAGCGATTTCTGCGCTACGAAGAAGCGCCCGATGGCGCCATCATCGCCCATTTTGAAGACGGCTCCACCGCCCAGGCGGATCTGCTCGTCGCCGCGGATGGACTCAATTCTCCTGTGCGCAAACAATACCTGCCCCATACCGAACCAATTGACACTGGCGTGGTTGCGATTGGCGGCACTCTCCGTCTCACCGATGGCGTCATGGCGCTGGCTCCCCATTTCCTCCTCGATGGTCCCGTCATGGTCGTGCCTCCGTCCGCCTGCAGCATGTTTCTGGCCATGTGGAAGCGTTCGGGAGAGGCCGCCCAGCCACTGCGCAGTCTTGGCATCGAGGGACCGTTGTCCGGCGATGAGGACTATCTCCTCCTCGCACTCAGTGGGCGCCCGGATTTCTTTGGTCTCGACCAACCATCCGGCTCAATCAACGGAACCGCATTGAAAGATATCTTGCGTCGCACCACCGCCGGTTGGCACCCCAACCTCAGAAAACTCGTCGCCATGGTCGATGAAGAACAGCTCTTTCTGAACCATATACGCACTTCGCAGCCGCCTGTCCCCTGGAAGTCTACCCACGTCACTCTGCTGGGCGACGCCATTCACAGCATGACTCCTTATCGCGGTGTCGGCGGCAACATCGCGTTGAAAGATGCAGCTTTGCTCACGTCACAATTAACCCAGGCAGATCAGGGGCAAAAGTCTTGGCTCGATGCGATTTCGGAATATGAAGGCTCCATGCGCGAGTATGCGTTTGCCGCGGTCGAGGATTCGCTGAAGGCGATGAAACAGTACACCGGCCGCAAAAAGTATCCCGCCTTTTCGCTATTCAAGACCGGGATGCGCGTCGCCAACGCTGTGCCAAAGCTGAAACGCAAACTGATGCCGGCATAGCCGAAAGCTGCGGCGAGGAACATCGAGCAGCAGCTCGAGTCTCTCTCGCTGGCACCCATCTCGGACCACTGATGGGACTGCCTGCATCTGGCAAGTACGTAACATTGTCGCTGCATGAATTCCACACCTTCCGGGAAGGACGAATCTCAGTGACGCGTCACATGGAAGACTGGATGGGCTTATTTCGACAGATTGGCGCCCTGCCGTCAGCCCTATAAACACAGTGGACAAGCCAACTCTGACCAAGGCTCATTGACAAGTTCCGGCTCGGCTTGAACGGGAGCATTGGAGACTATGATGTCAAGTAAGTCCGTCTAAAGACCCCTCATTGCCGGGATCGATAGAAAGGGAGCGTCATCAAAGTGATGTTGCGTCCTGCCAAGGCGAAGCGGAAGCCGCCGCACTCGTTTGTCCTGGAGGCACTGGTGGCCCTCAACCCTGAGGTGCGCCCGATGTTCTCCGGTTTCGCGGTGTATCTGGGCGACCGGCTCGTCTTCATGCTGCGAGATCACGCCAAGTCTGCTAGAGACAATGGTGTCTGGGTGGTTCTTTCGGAAGGTACCGATCCGGCGGACGAGGGGCTTCGCCGGGAGTTTCCGTCTCTCCGCCGCATTGAACTCCTGGGAAATAAAATAGGCCATTGGCTCCTCATTCCCAGTGACAGTCCTGACTTTGAGATGGAGTCCCTGCATGCGTGCGATCTGCTGTTGCGCCGCGATGCGCGGTTGGGCCGGATTCCTGAGTCGAGACGCCGGCACCCGTAGGGTAACAGTTGGGCGACTATCGCCCCTGAAAAGGATCTATGGGGAGTTTCGGGAAGAGGGTCAAAATCGTATCATTTCCGCCCAGACTAAGAGATGGGGCCGTGACCTGGTTGAGATTCGATAGTCACACATGAACGGTTACATAAGTGAGCGGCAGAAGTAGTTGTATGTTTTGCCGGGGAATCGATGCATTTCGCGAAGCCGTTTACTATTTTCGTGCTGTAGAATCTACGCGGGCTTGTCGGTAGCAGCGGGATAAAACATGGGACGTACCTGCCTTTTGTTGTTGTCTGCCTTGGTGATGTCGGGAGTAACTGCTTGCGGCGGTTCAGGGTCCGGCGGGAGGCCGCCAATGGGAACAGCGGAGGGACCCCGAGCGCTCCCCCAACGTTGAACGCGATCTCCCCTTCTTCGACAGTCGTCGGATCGGCTCAGATACCCATCGTTGCCTACGGATCAAAATTCCAGGACGGCGTCGCGGTTGCGTGGAACGGGACGGCACTCTCGACGTCTTGCGTCGATACGAATCTGATTCCGACTTCCTGCAGCAACGCGGCAGCACTCTCAGCCACAGTGCCGGCAGCCGATCTTGCTGCCACAGGGACGGCCACGGTTACGCTCTCGAATCCCAGTGGCGCAGGGACAAGCGGGGGCACATCGAATCCGCTTAGTTTTACCATCGGCCAAGCCCCTCCGGGCAACACCTGGGTGCGGGCGGTCACCGGCATTTCGGTTCCCAACGATATCGTGTGGGATGCGATGAGGGGAAAGCTATACGCCTCGATAAGCTCCTCTAACCCAACAAACCCAAGCACCATTGCGGTGATTGACCCGGTTGCAGGAACGGCGACGTCGTTTGTGCCGGCCGGGAACAATCCCAACGCCTTATCGATCTCTTCCAACAGCGGGTACCTGTGGGCGGGTCTGGACGGGAACAATGCCGTGCAGCGGTTTCTACTTCCCGGACTGACTCAGGACATCTCGTTTCCCGTGCCCGCAAACTCGCAAGGGAATCCACAGCTGGCAGTCGGATTACAAGCAGCTCCGGTCAGCGCGCACTCTGTTGCCCTGGTTGCCGGAAGTGGAGGCGGAAATGGCGTGTACGTCTACGATGACGCGACCGCAAGGGCACAGCATGTTCCGGGCTATGGAACAGACGGGGGCCCGCTGATTGATTGGGTCCAATGGGGAGCGGACGACACGACGCTCTATGGTGACCAGTACACGACGGAAGATGCCGGTGGCATTGCGACCCTCAGAGTCAATCCCACAGGGGTGGCCCTGGCGAGCTACGCAGGCGGACTCGCGTTGCAGCCGACGATTGGACAATACGACCGTACCAATGGGTTGCTGTATTCCTATGGCGGGGTGTATGACCCGGTGAAGCTGAGCCTGACGGGAATTTTTGATTTGCCCGAGAGCGGCGCAGAGGCGTGCACGCCCGATTCCGGTTTGGGCCGCTACTACTGCGTGACGACCTATTCCGTGGGCGGCACGGACATCACGGCCTTCGAGTTGTGGGTTTTCGATCTTCAGTCCCATGCTCTCTTAGGCCGAACTTATTTCGGATCGACCTCCGAAACCTCAGCCTCTAGCACGACCACTGGCAGGCCGAACCATCTGGTGCGTTGGGGTAACGCCGGTCTGGCGCTGCTCACTTACACCGGACCCTACTATGGAAGCGGTGGGATCTTTCTGATCGATGGGGCAGCTGTCAATCCAGAGTCGTCGCCAGACGTCGGGAACGGTGCGTCTGTGAGGGCTTACGGAATGCTCAGTTCGATGACGCCTGATTCCGCTATCACCACGAGCGGCCAGGTCGAGGTTACGATCAAGGGTGCCGGATTTTCGCCGGATAGCACGGCGTGCTGGAATTGCAATTATGGGCAGCTCCGATTCCTGCCAACCACCTACATCAGCTCGATGCAACTGAATGTTACGATTCCGCTGGCTAGCGTTTCATCTACCGAGCCGCAGGAGATCAGTGTTTTCGATCAGGGCGCGAATCTTTTTTCGTCGAATGCCCTCACCTTTACGGTGTTATCACCTTCGCCGACAACACAGGTCACTCCGCTCAATCTGCGCGGACTGGCTATGACGTGGGACAACAACAGCCAGCTACTGTATGTGGGCACGGCCGATTATGACGCCGCATATCCAAATTCTATTGTGGCGATTGACCCAACCAGCGGAGCAGTCGTCAAAACGCAGCAGGTTGAGTCTGACCCGACCTTCCTGAGCGAGAGTGCCGGGGGACAATACCTATACGCGGCATACAACGGTGCGACTGACCTGACACAGGTCACACTGCCCGGGCTGAATATTACGGTCACGGCGCCCCTTCGCAACCCGCAGGGTAACGTCTGGTACCCGGGCGACCTGAAAGCCGCGCCTCAGGATCCGCATACGGTTGCCGCATCCCTGATCATGCCCGGCTTCAGTCCGGAGGCCCTGGGGGGAGTCACTATCTTCGACGACGGCGTACCACTGCCGACTTCGTTGGCGGGCTGGACCGGAGGGCAAACAGTGCCGGCGTTGTACGACACGTTAGCGTGGAGCGCGTCGGACCAACTGCTAACCTCAGCGCCGTCTTCCTGGGATGACGGAGTAGCGGGACCGCTGTACCAGCTACAGGTGGCCTCGGCGGGTGTTTCTTATCTCGGCCAAGGGACTGCGACATTCGATACCGGCGGCGGTTATATCCACTCCGACTTCGGTACGGGTCTGATTTATAGCGATGGCGGCAGCGTGGCCGATCCGCATTCGGGGGCGGTCGTGGGCAGTTACGCAGCCTCCGGGCTGGCAGCCCCTGACTCCTCGCTGAACCGGGTGTTCATTCTGGGGCAAACCGCAGCCCAAGCCAACACGAATAATTACACGATTGAGTCGTTCGACCAGAAGGCATTCACGCCGGTTGGCAGTATTCCCTTGAACAATGTCTCCGGCTCGCCGATTGCGCTGGTTCGCTGGGGCGCCGCCGGCCTTGCCGTACTGACGGCCGGAGGTTTGCCCGGCATACTTGAGAATGGTTCGGGGATGCTTTACGTGGTGCAGGCCACGGCATTTGTGTCCAGTATGCCATCCAGCTCCGTACGCGGCGCCGCCGTGGAGCGGGTCCAGCAGCGATGGAAACGGCTGACGACGAGAGAAATCCTGGCCAACGTGCATCATGGTTCGTTGAGCCGCTCGATCTGTTGCAGTGGAGGCGACAGATAGTTCGGGTGACTTGACGAAAGGGAATTTCGGGACGGCCGCTCGTTCTACTTGCCTGCGCCGCTGCGCAGGGACACCATGTGGCCGGTGAAAACTTCAAGGCCAGCTCTCCGAATCATGTGCGGCACGGCTGAACCCGTGCCCTTCGTTCGACAGTCTCTTCCTTAGCCTCTTAGGATTTAGTAAAGGCTTCATGTGCTGTCTAAACAGCCACCGAACAATCTAATTTGGACAGGTCTGACTGCGGCTGGTTGCAGAGCGTCTGAATCGCCTGCAGTGAGGACAGAGAACCCCCCGTTCTCTGTCCTCGGGGCTGGATCACCCGCTCCAGCTGAAAAATGAGAATGGCATGGAAATTGCCCAGGTTGCCCTTGTACTGGCGCCGAGACCAAAATCTTTCGTAACACGGTTGGGCGTGACCGTCATGAGGATATTTGGCGCAAGGGATTGAATCAGTTGTCTTTGCTGTTCGCTGGATACAGTTAAGGCAGCGCGAGGGCATCGCATGCCTTCTTCCGAACATCACAACCAGGGTGAGTGCGAGAAGGAAAAGAAAGGATGGTAATCCAACATGAAGAAAGTGCTATTAACCTTGATCATGTTCTTTACGGCGTCCGCTTTCGCGCAGCCGTATTACTATCACCACCACCGTCATTGGCACCACTACTATGTGCACCACCACTACTATCGGCACCACCATCACGACGCGGTGATCGTCGTTCGGTAAATGCAATTCGCAGAGAACACGTCTGGCACAGTAGCCTACAGAAGGCTCGCAGGGGCATCCAAGCTTAAATTTCGGCCACGTGCCCCTGGTGCTTTTCTTACTGATTCCTGGTTGGGAATCCCCTTAATACCTGGTTTCAGACAGGGCCATCCAGGACAGGTCTTCAGCCCCATGCCGCAGCAGCAATCCTTTGCCAAATTGGCCGTGCACATAGCCATGGTCAACAGGGGTGTATGTGCCGCACTCTTCAGCAGCCCTGCGCCGGCGACCGCGAAACTCAGCGAAAGCGATTCAAAGGAAACGCTCGTGACCACGGTGAAGGGATCCTTCGCATTCTGCGACAAGGCAGTCGATAGCCTGCACGACTCACAACTCGGAGACGCCATTACATTTGGCGAAGCCAAAAAGCCACGCGCGCGGGCTCTTTTGAATTGACGACCGATCTCGAAGACCACTACTCCCAGATGGCAGGCTATCTGCGCCTCAACGGACTAACTCCACCCTCCGCAACACCACACAAATAACTCTCTATCGCCGCTGAAGGCTGCTGAGCGAGAGGGAAAGATGCCCTCGTGTCCTTCTTTCGATAGGCTCTTCCTCAGCCTCTTAGGGTCAGCAAAGGCTTCTTGTGCTGTCACAATTGGCCACCCGAAAAATCTAATTTGGACAAGTCTGGTATTATCCACCTCCGATAGGTTTGCCGTGCCCTAGCGTCCCGCAATTCACCGGGGCTATGAAAGGAGCTGCGATGGCTTTCGCAAAGCGCCTCCGCGAAGCAGTGGTTCAAGGGAAAATAACCTGCAGCGTTAGAATTTGGATGAGCCCCCACGTAAAAGAAGGCAAGCGGTATCGCATGGAAGAGGGAGAGATCGAAGTCGATTCGGTCACACTGATCGGGCTTTCCGATATTACTCCGGCGTTGGCGCGAGAGTCGGGTTTCCTGGGCGTGCTCGATCTGCTCAAGGTGGCGAAGCATGGTAAAGGCGACAACATCTATCTGATTCGCTTTCATTACATACCTCCGCGTGAGCCGCGCAGTTTCCTGAGCGATAACGATAGACTGGCAGAATCGGAGCTATGAAACCGTTGACTACACCCAAGTTCATCCCGAGCAGCGAAGAGTTGAGCAAGCTTGACCGCGACCTGCGGTTTCATCCTTCGACGACCGAGCATCCAGCAGTTCTGACCCTGGAGCAGATTGCAGCTTTCAACCGCAATGGTTACCTGGCTGGCATTCGCATCTTCGAGGAAGAAGAGATAGCCGGCATCCGTAGTTACTTTGATGAGCTGCTGGCCAGAACGCTCGCTGCAGGGGGCGACAGCTATTCGATCAGCACGGCGCATCTCCGCTATCGACGTGTTTACGACATCCTGACGGATTCCCGTATTGTGGCCCGCATCAAGGACTTGATTGGAGAGAACGTCGTCGCCTGGGGTTCGCATTTCTTTTGCAAAATGCCTGGAGACGGCAAACGGGTCTCCTGGCACCAGGATTCGAGCTACTGGCCCTTAACGCCGTCGATGGCTGTGACCGCATGGCTGGCGATCGATGATGCCACGATCGAAAACGCCTGCATGCGGTTTATACCTGGTTCGCACCACCTGGGTCATCTGACTTACACGCTGAGTGAAAACGACGAGGGGAATGTTCTGAATCAAACTGTTCCCGGCGCTGAGACTCTTGGACAGCCAATAGATAATGAACTGAAAGCCGGGGAAATTTCCATTCACAGCGATCTGCTACTGCACGGATCCGAGGCGAATCAATCGAGCAAGCGACGTAGTGGGCTCACTCTGCGATATTGCCCGGCTACCGTGAGAGCGGGTCTGGGCTGGAACGCGAAAGGGGTCATTGTGAGCGGGAAGGATGAAACCGGTCACTGGTCTAATCCGCCGCGGCCACAATCTGACTAACCAGGATGACTGCCATTTCCACACTAAGTCACTTCATTTCCACATAACAAAATGTTTCAGAGCCCGCAGTTATCCCGGGGAACGCGAGTACTATTCAACTTAACGGAAGAGCAATCTTCCAGGGAGAGAGTGGACTTCGGCCACCGGGAGAATCGGCAACGAGACTCGCGCGGTCTCCGGGCAACTGGGCGACGGCGAATGGCGCAGATACTAAGCTCTTACAGCGAACGTCGGAACGAAAGACCGGGAAAACCGCGAAGTTGCGGGGCCCGAAGAATTTCATGATGGCGGTCTTGTGATCCGGTGACCGAACCGGATCTTCAAAAAATCGGATCGAGGGGGGCGGGATCTCGCAAGAGAACTCGCCCCCCTTTGCTTTTTGATACCGAAGTAATGCGTCAAAAGTGCTAAAGCCCAGCGTATCTCCGGCAGTGTAGAACTGGCAGGAGGTTTCCTCGTGAAAACTCTGCTAGTCACGCTCATCTTCTGCTCCGTAGCGTCGGCCAAAGACAGGTCCGTCCCAACGTATCGGAGCGCCGTTTTCCAGGAAACGCACGCAGAATCTGCCCGCGTGAACTGCGATCAGGTCGGGTACGATAGCAGCACGACGACGTGCCACGATGCGGAAACACTCGTCTACACCGTGAAAGTTGGAGAAACGGTTTACACGCTCATTCCTTACGGCACGTATCCGCATCGCGAATCTCTCTGGAAGCAACCGGCTGGCGTTACGGTGGGGGTCTGGAACGATGGCAAGCGTCTGCACGTCAGGACCGGCGCGAAGGAGTCCCAGTACGACATCCTGGGAGAGAGCGCCGAAGACGCGGCCAGATGATGGACCTGACCATGGCCGCGAGACCGCGGCGTTCATCGTACCCAATATGGTGAATGACGTAATCGCAGCCCAGATCCTCCAGCCTTTTTGCGGCCGCGACCCTGTCTTCGGCGGCGAGATTGTCACCCATGACCTTCAGGCCAAAATCCTTTGCGGCCTGCACCATCGCTCCCTCGGTTCCTATTGAGAAGGGCGGTCCAATCCGCGAGCAGCTAGGCGTGCTCGCTGGGGGATATCGTAATATGCATCCCTACCACGATCCGGCATTACGGATCATTAAACCTTAGCGTCGCATCACTCGGTCGGCTTGCATCGCTGTATCGAAAGATATCCCGCGTTCGAAGCCACATTAACCCAGCGTTGAATCGCCATGGGTATACATGCGGGAGCCCTGCAAAGTATGCAATTGGGCTATCCCGAACCAGATAGGCATTGAAGGAGGACTCATGAGAAAGCTTCTCGTTGTGGTTGTGTGTATGGCGGCCACCGGCTGGGTTTTGTGTCAACCAGCCCTCAGTCAAACAGCAGACTCGGATTCGAATCACGACCGCCACTCACATGTCGTCCCCATTGGGGCGATAGGTGTTCCCGGAACTTCCGACGCGAACCCCTTTGTCAGTTTCGACCAAGCCAGCGTCGATACCAAATTACAATTGCTATTCGTGTCAAGCCGCTCGTCGAAAGCGGTCGCCATCTTTAATGCACTTACAGACAGGAAGGTGGGCGAGACGCCGGCCGTTTTCGCCGGCGTAGGTGTTGACAGTCCCCACTCCGGTCCCGACGGAAACCTGGTCGCAGGTCATTACCTTTTTGCTGGAGACTACCCGAGTACAGTAAGAGTATTTGATCTTAGCGCCAGTATTTCTTCGCCGCCCGAAGTCGCCGAAATCCAAACAGGCGGCGAGTTTCGGGCCGACGAGATGGCCTATGACCCGGCCGATCAAGTTGTTATCGTTTCCAACGGCGATTCCACTCCCGCCTTCGTCACCCTGATCAGTAGCACAACATTCAAGATCTTGAAGCAGGTGACGTTCGATGGAACGAACGGCACACCCGACACGTCGCAGGGCGGCATCGCCAGTGTTCTGTTCAACTCCCGGACCCACAAGTTTTTTGTCAGCATTCCGGAGGTTGGATCGGACGTGACTGCGGGCGCAGTCGCCGTGATGGATCCGGTAACGGGGCAGGTGACGCAAGTTTTCTCGGGACTGGACAACTGCATGCCATCCGGGATGGCGCAGGGGCCTGGCGACAATGTTCTGGTCACGTGCGACCCCGGGTTCCCGGCGCCTGATCCGGTTCAGTTCGCGCCGCGCACCTATGTGATCAACGGAAGCACGGGAACCATTCTAGCCAATCTCACGCAAATCGGTGGTGTCGACTACGGCGCGTACAACCCTGCCGATCATCACTATTACCTGGGAGCACGAGACTTTTTCACCAGCCCGGACGCAACCACAGCGTCTCCTTCGCTGGGCGTCATTGACGCCGATACGAATGAATGGATCGAAAACTTTCCTACAGGAACCAACGCCCATTCGGTGGCGGTCAACCCCGTCAATAACCACATATTTGTGCCGATCGAGAATCCGAATCCGCTCTGCGCAACGCTTCCGGGATGTGTTTCAGTGTTCACGGATGCCCACCGAGGAGACCAATAGTAAAAAATTCCGAAGCAATCTAATACTGAACTGGCGACGTAGTATGCCTCCGCTCCGCAGAAGTGAAAAGTAACCTGGATTCCTTTGGACGACGGACGGAACTGAAGAGGACGGACGGGGTAACCACCATACCTGCGATTAGGGGTTAGTCCGTCCCTCTTTAGTCCCGGTCCGTGTGAATCTCCCGTCCTGACCAGCGATCTCCAGCACGATATTTCCCGATGGAGAAGCTGCTTGAACACTCTTACTGCTATATCCCTCGATCCGGCTATTCCTCGAAGCGAAAGGAGAGGAAGGTCAGTAGGCCGTCGCGCTCTACTTGTAATACAACTGCATCTCCGGACTTCAGCCCGGCCATAAGACTCTTGAGGACGGTCACTGAATCGAGCTTGGTTTTGTTCGCGTAGTAGAGGATGTCTCCCGTCTTAAGATTCACCTCCTGGGCCGCGGCGCCAAAGGTTCGGGCTACCACCACCAAGCCGCCCGATTCCCGCTGGCTGCCTATCTGGCCGGCGAGCTCCGGGGTTACCGGCAATACCAGCGCACCTAGCCTCGGGATCAGATCCCGGTCGGTATCGGCCGGATTGAGCAGAGAAGACGGATCCCGTGGCGATTGCATCACCGCCACATCGATCTCCCTGGTTGCGGTACCGCTCAGGATAGAAAGATGAACAGTCTCTCCCGGCCGCTTGCGAAACATGATCAGTGCGAACTGTTTGGTGTCTCGCATCGGCCGCCCGTTGGCGGAAAGCACGATGTCGTCGATTTTGAGTCCAGCCTTATCTGCCGCCGAGTCAGGGACTACATCCTCGATCAAAACACCGGCATTGCGCGACAACCCCAGCCCCTGCGCGAGCACCGGGGTAAGGTTGGTGGGGTACACGCCGATGGTTCCCCGGCGGGGATGACCATACTGGACTAATTGTTCGTAAACAATGCGGGCCGTGTTACTGGGGATGGAGAAGCCCACGCCCTCGTTGCCTCCCGACTGGGACTCGATCATGGAATTGATGCCCACCACATCTCCCAGCATGTCGATCAGCGGGCCGCCCGAGTTTCCGGGGTTGATGGCCGCATCGGTTTGCAGGTAGACCATGGGACTGTCCGGGTCGAGCTGCTGATTGACGGCACTGATCACACCCAGGCTCACACTATCCTGCAACCCCAATGGACTTCCAAAAGCCAGCACCAACTCGCCCGGATGGACACGATCGGAGTCGGCAAACTTCAACGCGCGCAGGCCTGACTTCTCTACTTTGATCACTGCCAGGTCGGTTACCGTGTCCATGCCCACCACACGAGCCGGCATCGCGGTCGCCGGCGGTTCAGCCCGGTCGCTACCGCCCGTTTCCACGACCCCGCTCATATCGGGCACCAGCACGTTTAGAGTCCGCGCACGCTGCACCACGTGGGCATTGGTAAGGATGTAGCCTTGCGGATCCATGATCACCCCGGACCCCACCGATCGCTGCTGAGCGAGAAACGCAGTCCGGTTCGTACTGCTGCTATCGACCGGCCCCAAGCCACTGGAGTAGATCTTCACCACTGCGGGCTCGACCGCATGCGCCAGCGTCTCCATGTCATTACTCAAATTCATCAGCACGTCCGCTGCGTGCAGTCCATTTGGGGGCGTAACGGGCGACGGCAGCTTCTGAACCGGCGGCGGAGGCACCTGTTGGGCGCGCCCGCAAAGGCCCGGAATTAGAAGCAACGCCAGGAACCACTTAGCCATCTGACACACCCTCCCTATGCTTGCAGCCGGTCAGCTTCCCGCTAGTCCAGCTTTGCAATAGCAGCCATAATAAGCGAGTAAACGTCCCGTCTGCCCCGCGTTTGTCAGTGCGGCCTCTCATTGTGGCGCGGCCTCGCCAGGATCATGGCTTGCAATGCAGTTGTGGCGTGGGCGATGGCGGATCTTCCGTTCCAGGAACCATGGACCTTCAGCCGAAAAGGACGCGACCCACTGACCAGGGAGTCGTTTACTCTGGCCATGCGTACCTCGAGCTCCCGCCGGGGGCCGAATGTTCCGGGGAGGAATCATGCGAGGAATCGCACATGGTGGATGGCTCACGCTGGTGGTTTTGTTGATCGCGGCTGCACCTGGCTTTTCACAGGCCCAGCAACAGAAGGGGACCTTTATTGTGGCCGGCCACACCGGACAAGCGCCGGTGACCCAGGTAGATGGCCGGTCCTACGTGGCCATCGACGCACTGGCGCGGTTGATGAACGGTTCTCTGGCATACCAGGGGGATGAAATCACCTTGACCCTGCCGGCGGGCGGAAGCGTGGGGGGCGCCCCGCCCAGCCAGCCCCTGAGACGGGCATTCTCCAGGGATTTCCTGAACTCGGGGATCGAGACCATAAGCGACATTAGGGAATGGCGTAGCGCGCTCCTGGTTGCGGTTCAAAACGGATACAAAGTGACAGAGGGATGGATGGGTTCCTACCAGTCGCAAGCCGCCAGGAACCTCCGCCTCACCTCTGTGGCGGCCACAACCGATGCCGATCGCAATGCCCTTCCACTGCTGAATGGGCTATTTGGCCACATGCAACAGCTCGAGAACAAGGTTGTAGCGGCTCGCAAAACCCGGAGTTATCTCTCTACCGAGACTTTGCAGAAGGATCCGTTGGACCAGAAAATCCTAAGCTGCGCACATTCTCTGGGTGAGATGGCCGCCAGCGGCGAGTTTCAGGACAACGGCTCGTGCCGTTGAGTGAGTGCAGGGCATTGGCGCTTCTTGGGAAGGGCCTTCCTGTGTTCGACGTGCTCTGCGGATACCGCACGAGACGAGTCGGCTTTAAGGGCGTCCTATGCAGGAGCTGCCTTTTCCCGCAACCAGTCTTCCACGGCCCGGTCACGGGCAAGAACGGTCCGTAAGCCGTCGCGGACACGCCCGGCATGAAGAGTGAAAGCAATGCGGCTCGGAAAGGACGGCTGGGTGTAGACTCGTCTGGATCCTGTTAACAATTGAAGATCGAGGTGCCACCATGGCTTCGACGGCTCACGGCGCAGGCGCCCGCACCCATTTGCATGTAACCGGTCGTAATGGCCTGGTGGACAAGTATTTCTACTTCGCGATGTCGCTGCTGTTTGCCGCGATTGTGGTCGTCGGTTTCAGCCGGACCGTCAACGCGCACCTGTTTCACGCCGCTCCGCCGCGCCCGTTCCTGCTCTGGATTCACGGCGCCGCATTCTCCGCATGGATCGTCTTCTACATCTTTCAGGCAGCGTTGGTGCGCACGCACAACGTGAAGTGGCATCGCTTCTTCGGCTGGTTCGGCGCGGGGCTCGGCACGCTGATGGTTGTGCTGGGGTTGGCCGTCGCCGTCATCATGGGCCGCTTCGACGCCGTTCAGCTTCACACTCCTCTTCCGGCGTTTTTGAGCATACCGTGGTTTGACATGGCGGCCTTTGGATCATGCCTGGGGCTTGCCATCTATTGGCGAAGGAAACCTGAGTTGCATCGCCGGCTTCTATTCATCGCGACCTGCGCGCTCCTCGACGCACCCGTTGGCCGATTTGATTTCATCTTCAACAACAATCTCTACTACCCGTTCCTTGACCTCGTGATTCTGCTAGGCGTCGGGCGCGACCTTCTCGTCGATCGCCGCCTGCACACGGTGTACCGCTACGCGCTGCCCCTTTTGATCGTCGGACAAGGTCTGACGATGTACCTGTACCTCGGTGCTCCCGCCTGGTGGCTGGGGATGACCAAGGCGATGATGGGAATTTGAGCCGCGTCTGCTGCCCCGATTCCGACCTGGCCGAGAGCCCTGTAACCGCAGGACGATGGAACCAATCATCCGGACTCTCAGTCTGGATCGTCTGCTGACCAAAACCCATCTACTGATCGACAGCGCTGATTGGGCGCTGATTCGTGGAAGGTGAGGGGACAGCAATATGCGTATTTTTGTGACTGGGGCCACGGGATTCATCGGGTCGGCGCTGGTTCGAGACTTACTCCAGGCAGGGCACCGGGTGCTGGGGTTGACCCGGTCGGAGGCCGGCGCCAAAGCTTTGCGAGCGGCCGGGGCCGAGGTGCAGCAGGGCAACCTGGAGGATCTCGACAGCCTGCGCCAGGGAGCGGCCAAAGCGGATGGCGTGGTTCACCTGGCCTTTAACCACGACTTTTCGCAATTTCAAACCAACTGCGACAACGACCGCAACGCGATCGAGGCCATGGCCGAGGTGCTGTCCGGTTCGAACCGGCCGTTCGTTGTCACCTCGGCCACAGCGATCGCCAGCAGCGTCGATGGCCAGCCCGCGAGAGAAGACAGCCCGACGGCGTCGTGGAATCCGCGCGCTGCTTCCGAGGCGGCTACGAAGGAATTCACGGCCCGCGGCGTGAATATCTCGGTGGTGCGGTTGCCGCAGGTGCACGACACGCGCAAGCAGGGCCTAGTGCCCTACGTGCACGCGGTGGCGCGCGCCAAGGGTGTGTCTGCCTACATCGGCGACGGCAGCAATCGCTGGCCGGCGGCCCACATTTCCGATGTGGCGCCGCTATACCGCCTGGCGTTGGAAAAGGCGGAGCCGGGCGCGATCTACCACGCGGTGGACGAGGAGGGGGTGTCGATGAAGGCCATCGCCGAAGCGCTTGGCCGCGGGCTGAAGGTGCCGGTGGTCAGCATCAAGCCCGAGGAGGCTGAGGCACACTTCGGCTGGCTTGGCCATTTCGCCGGGCACGACATGCCGGCCTCCAGCGCGCTGACGCGGCAGAAGCTCAACTGGACGCCGGCCGGGCCGGGCCTGATTGCCGACCTGGACGGAATGGACTACACACGCGCTTAAGTGAGGCCATGGCAAAAAAGCCCCAACGACGGGCTAGCCCGCATTTTTCACGGACCCCTGCGTAACCGAATCGCTGCAGGCAGTGAGATTTCTATTCGTAACGAATGACGGGTGCCCCATATCTGCCCGGTTTTGGCAGATGTGGGATTCCACGGCTGTCCGCCGATCGCTCTCTACCAGCCACGAATCTTGAGGTCCATGGCATCGACGCCCTGCACAGTCAGGGGTTGAGGTTTGTGGAATCCCACATCTGCCAAAACCGGGCAGATATGGGGCACC
>JBAVQC010000399.1:0-3781 GCA_049693715.1 Acidobacteriaceae bacterium
TACCCGGCTTGGTTCTTCCAATAACCCGAAGCCATGCCGAGATCGATTGCTTCAGGAGTGAATTCTGCCCGTTGACGAGGGGTTCCTGTTGCAGCGGGAGCCAGAGCTCGGGAGGATTGCTGCGCAGCGTTTCGCCGAAGAAGCCGGGAGGAGCAATACCGGCGATGGTGAACGGATGACCTTCGACGATGAAGGTTGATCCCACGACCGAGGGATCAGAGTCGTATTGTTGCTGCCAGGCACGATAACTCAGCATGGCCGCCGGCGGTGCGGAGGCTTGATCGTCACTGGGAGCGATGGTGCGGCCGGCGAACGCGCGAATGCCGAAGGTCGAGAAGTAGTTGCCGGTAACGAATTCGCCGCGCAGGGGTTTGGCCATGGTGTCGTGTTGTCCACGGCGCACGCTGAACTGCGCTCCGGCAGCCTGGAAGGCGGCCATCTGATCGAACTCCGGAGCCGCTGCCTGGAGACGTAGAAAGAGGGGATATGAGTACATGCCCCAGTCGTCTTGCGGTCCGCCCTGCACGCAACAGTCCGTACCGGCGCCGATGCGGTAGAGGGTCGCCGGATCCACCACCGGTAGCGACTTGAGCATGACTGAGTAGATGAGGGAGAAGATGGCAGTCGTGGCACCGATGCCCAGAGCCAGCGTTAGCATGGCCGTCAGGGTGAAGACAGGGGATAGCCGCATCTGCCGGAGCGCGTAGGAGATATCTTGCCGCAGCGTTTCCATGAGAGTTATCTACGAGGGGAGGGGTATTTAGGTTCCCGAGAATAATTGCGATTCTACCGAGGGATCTGCAGTCCTTTCTCCTTAACGGGCGTCGTCTGGTTCTACTCCGTGCGCAACGCATGCATGGGGTCAACCGAGGCTGCTCGTCTCGCCGGAATCAGTCCCGCGAGCGCGGCGACGAAAACGACGATCGTGATGGCGATCGCGTATACATTCGCATCGGTCGACGAGACGTTGAAGAGTTGGCTGCGCAACGCTCGCGTGGCCATGATGGAGATAGGAATCGTAACCGCGATGGCGATTCCGGCCAGAACCAGGATTTCCCGCAGGATAAGGCGGACTACCGACCACCGCTGCGCACCGAGCGCCATGCGTATGCCAATTTCGCGGGTGCGTTGTGCCGTAGAGTAGGCGAGGATTCCATATAAGCCGATGCCCGCAAGCAAGGTGGCCAGGGCGCCAAATGCTGACGCAAGCAAGGCAACCGTGCGTTCATTCGAGATGGTGTCCTCGATTTGAATGCTCAGCGTGGTGAGATCATGGACAATGAGCTTGCTGTCGAGATTACCCACCGCAGCGCGGATGCTGGCTGCAGCAGCACTGGGCGGTTGCCAGGTACGGACGTAAAAAATAAGAGCCGCTGGCTTCTCCGCCTGAACAAAGGGGCGATACGCAGTAGCCATTGCCGGGTCGCGCACCGATGCGTGTTTCGCATCGCGTACCACCCCGACGATCATGGAGTCCGTTTCCGGCCTCCGCGGGCGCATCACATGATGGCCCAGCGCACTCTCCGCATTGCCATAGTAGTGCCGAGCGAACGTTTCGTTGACGATCGCCACTTTGGTCGCTGTCGCGCTATCGGTTGGAGAGAAATAGCGGCCGGCGACAAGAGGAATGCCCAAAGTTTGCAGGTAGTGGTCGCTTACCCAGGGCACCTCGACGTCATAGTCCTCATCTGCGGGGACGCGAGAGTCAGACGCAGCGACGTTGCCGTCGATGTTGTCGCCGGCGAGATCGGCATCGTTGGTGGCTCCCACGCTGCGCACGCCAGGCAGCGCAGAGAGGGCTTCGATAACACGCTGTTCCATGGGTGCAATCTGGCCGGCAGGGTAGCCGGCGTATTCCGGTGCGAGACCGAAGGTGAGCAGATGATCCGTGGCAAAGCCGGGATCGACGTTGCGCAAGTTCTGAATGGTGCGCACGAAGAGACCCGCGCCGACCATCAACAATAGGCTGAAGCCGATTTGCAGCGCCACGCAGGTGCGGCGGAACTGCAACGCGCCATTGGAGCCAGTTCCGGTCTGCTGCTTCAGAGCCTCGGCGAGACGCGGATTCCAGAACTGCACCGCAGGCGCGAGGCTAAACAGCAGGCTGGCAAGCAAAGCAGCGGCCAACGTGAACAGCAAAACCCGCCAATCGAGCGTTGCGGAAAACGCTGAGTCCGGGTTGCGCCCGGCCATCCAGCGGATGAGTGCTCCAAGAGCACGAGGGGCGATGAAGAGACCAAGGGCCGCGCTCGACAAGCCGAGCACCAGGCCTTCGGCAAGCAGCTGGCGGAAAATCTGCCCGTTGGTAGCACCCAACGCAAAGCGCATGGAGAATTCGCGCACCCGGCTCGCGGCTCGCACCAACAGCAGGCTCGCAACGTTGACGATGGCCATGGCCATCACTAGCACGACCATACCCATCATGACGAGCAACGGCGTACGAAGACCGTCGCGGTAGGGAGAGAACCCCTTCGCACCCGAATCCAGATTTAAATGGGTTTGGGTCACAAAGGCTTCTCGTGACTTAGCCGATTGATCGTGCACCAAGGGAAACTCGCTGGTGCGGAGCGAGACCCAGAGAGGGTTCAAGCCGGCCATGGCTTGCTGGGCCGTTTCCCCGGACTGCAACCGGCCCACCATGTTGAGCCAGTAGGAGCGGTGATCGTGGAGATACGTCCACTCAGGCTCGATGATGGTTTGCATGGTTAGGGGGACGTAGACATAAGGGCGCTGTCCCCAAACCATGGAGTGAAAACCAGGCGCCGCCACGCCCACAATAGTGAACGGGGAGCCGTTGATGAGGAGTGTCTTGCCGACGACGGCGGCTTGCGCGAGATGGTTTTTCCAGTAGTCGAAGGAGAGCACGGCAACGGAATTGGCATTGTCAGTGGTCTCGTCGCTGGACAGAAGAAGCCGTCCGGCTGCAGGCTGAACACCAAGCGTCTGGAAATAATTGCCGCTGACCATTTCGACGGGGACTTGCTCCGCGCGGTCGTTCCAGGAGATCCCGGCGTTTGCCGACGCGGCCGCAGCGAGTCCGCTGAAGACCTTGTTGTTCGCACGCAAGTCCTGATACATCGGATAAGAAAAATAGTGGTCGTGGCCCGGGCTGTCTCCACCTTGGGATTCCTTGTGTCCTTCTCTGCTGCCTGCATAACTTAGCACCACGAGCTGGCTCGGATCCTTAACCGGGAGGGCCCGAAGCAATGCCTGGTTCAACAGGGTGAAGATGGCCGTGTTCGCGCCAATGGCCAAGGCGAGGGTGAGAACCGCCGCGATGGCGAAGCCGGGCGAGCGCATGATTTGGCGTAAGGCAAAGCGAAGATCATTCGTGACACGTGCCATGGAGTTCCTTTCCCGCCTCATATTGAAGCACGCGCGAGTCCAATCCGCTGACGAGTAACTTGCTGACCGCGCAGGGAAGCGCACACATTTCGTGTCCGGATTCATTCAGATACGTTCGGAAATGGACACTCGATAAAAAAGAGCCTGCATCGGCGCCGCTCGGGCAACAAATCCCTTGTGTTGACTATCTACAAAAGAAGTGTGTAGATAGTCATAGTATGGGAAAACCAAGCGATCTGGTACAAGGCACCCTCGACCTGCTCATTCTCAAAACGATTTCGCTCGAGCCGCAACATGGCTGGGCAATTGCAAAGCGTATTCAGCAGATTTCGAATGAGGTCCTGCAGGTGCAGCAGGGATCGCTCTATCCCGCGCTCCACCGGTTAGAACAGCAAGGGTGGATACGCGCCAAGTGGGCCGAGAGCGAGAGTGGCCG
>JBAVQC010000400.1:0-8012 GCA_049693715.1 Acidobacteriaceae bacterium
GTGCATGGGCGCCCTCCTTTCTAAATACTGATTAATAGACGGACGCATTACCGCCGGGGTTGTTTCGCCGGCGCCCGGATGGTTCCACGAAAGTAACGTCGCAAACGGTAACTCGCTGATTGCTCTAGAATGGAAAGGTGAAGCAAGAGTTAACAGAAGACACAGCCGGGGTTGCGGACGCGGTGCTGGAGCCGCGGCCGCGTATCGGCTTTGTGAGCCTGGGCTGCCCCAAAAACCTGGTCGATAGCGAGGTCATGATGGGCTTGCTGGACCAGGCAGGCGCGGAAATGACCAACCGCCCGGAGACGGCGGACATCCTGGTGGTAAATACCTGCTCTTTCATCGATAAGGCGAAACAAGAGTCGATCGACACCATCCTGCAGATGGCGGAGCATAAGGTATCCGGGAAGGCCCGCAAGCTGATCGTAGCCGGCTGCCTGGTGGAACGGTACCGCGACGAAATCCGCAGGAATATGCCGGAAGTGGACGCCGTGGTCGGTACCGGCGAGTTGGAGGCCATTCTGGCCGCCGCCGGGCTGGAAAGACCGAGCGCGCCTCCTCAGGCACACCAGCTGTTTTCCATCCTGTCCAGCAGCACTTCCCGCCCTGAAGGCGATTTGCGCGAGTCCCAGGGGCGTTTCGCACGGGAGCAGTGGGAAGGCGCGGCGGCCAAGCTGCCGCAGTATCTCTACGACCACACCACGCCGCGGCTGCTGGCAACGCAGAAATCTTCGGCGTACATCAAGATTGCCGAAGGCTGCGACCACCCCTGCAGTTTCTGCGTCATCCCCAATCTGCGCGGCAAATTCCGCTCGCGGCGCTTTGAATCAGTGGTCGCCGAAGCGGAACAACTGGTCGCCCGGGGGGTGCGCGAACTCACGCTGATCGGGCAGGATACGACCTGTTACGGCGAGGATTTAGGCATGAAGGACGGGTTGGCGCAACTGCTCGACAGCCTGGCTCGGATTCCGGATCTCAAATGGCTGCGTTTCCTGTACGCCTATCCCAACAAGGTTACCGGGCGGCTGCTGGACACCATTGCCCGCCACGACAACATCTGCAAGTACCTGGACATGCCTCTGCAGCATGCGGCGGCCCCCGTTTTGAAGAGCATGCGCCGGGGTGGCAACGCCGATATTTTTCTGAAGACTATTGCACGGGTACGCGCAACCGTGCCCGATGTAGCGATTCGGACCACATTCATTACTGGCTTTCCGGGCGAAAGTGAAGCCGATTTTACCGTTCTCAGCGATTTTGTCCGCGCCGCCCAGCTCGATTGGTTGGGGGTCTTCAGTTACTCCGACGAAGAAGGCTCCGGGGCCTTTCACCTGGGGGATAAAGTGCCGGCGCGAACCATAGAGGCCCGGCGCCGCTCCCTGATGCGCCTGCAAC
The DNA here is from genome assembly GCA_049693715.1 of Acidobacteriaceae bacterium. Lineage (GTDB taxonomy): Bacteria > Acidobacteriota > Terriglobia > Terriglobales > Acidobacteriaceae > PALSA-350. The sequence goes on from JBAVQC010000400.1 coordinate 1,393, forward strand.
AATCCATCAGCCGGAAATCCAGGGCTCGCCTGGTGGGCCGCCGCTTCGATCTGCTGGTCGAAGGGCCGTCCGAGGAAACTCCCCTGCTGTGGGAGGGCCGCACTCAGCATCAGGCTCCGGAAATCGATGGCAAGGTCTACATCAACGATTTTGGGCCGTTCGACGAACTAACGCCGGGGCAGTTTTACCGGTGCGAGATCACCGAGTCACAGGATTATGACCTGGTGGGCAGGATTATTTCGTAAAGGAATGTTGTGATGAACCAACGGGCGAAAAAATTGAAAAGCCTGCGCTGCCCTACTTGCGGGAACATCGTCACTGCCAAAGATGAGGATTTCCCCTTCTGCAGCGATCATTGCAAGACCATCGACCTGGGAAAGTGGGCCAGCGGAGTCTACCGCATCTCCTCGCCGGTGCTCGATCCGGAGCTGCTGGAAGAGATTGAAAGCATGCGGCCCCGCTCGTCCGGCGATGAATGAGCCGGTAGGGGCAGGAAAGACGGCTTGGGCCTGGGCGGTAGGGACGTTTTTCGGCGCCGGGTTGCTCCGGCCGGGACCGGGTAGCTGGGGGTCTGCCGCGGCAGCTTTGCTATGGTTGGGAGCGGCCAAGGGCCTGCATCTTGCTCCAGCGCCGTTGGCTTGGCTGACTTTGGCGGCTGCGATGTGCGCGATCGCGGTCGGTGTGCCTGCCGCTACCCTGGTAGAACGAGAGAGCCAGCGCCAAGGTCTAACAATCGTAGACCCAGGACACGTGGTAATTGATGAGGTCGCGGGGCAGTGGATCGCGTTGATCTATTCGCGGGTAAACTTGAGTCACTTGCTAGCCGGGTTTCTGTTCTTCCGTCTCTTTGACATCGTGAAACCATGGCCTGCGCGGCAGCTTGAGAGCATGCCTGCAGGCTGGGGAATCATGCTCGATGATGTTGCCGCAGGCGTGTATGCTTTGCTCTTGATGCTGGCGCTGCAACACTGGATTGGCTGAGGCCCTTTCGGTTTGCGTCGAATAGTTAATTAACAAGCGTTCAGGAACTCAGCCGATGAGATTCTCCAAGGAGTCACCCATTCCGAACTCGCCCAGGATCGATTCCGCCATTCCCGATGCAGCACTTCCGGGCGGAGAAATCGAGGTCCGCGGGACCCAACTGGGCGCCCTGCGCTCGCGTCTGCCGGTGGCCGTGCTCGACGGAATCGTGGCACCGATTCTGCTCAGCCGTTCGAACCGGATGGTCGTCCGCATTCCCGACGATGTACAGACGGGGAAACTGGAGATTCGGCAGAACGGACAATCCAGCAATGCCATCCGGCTGAAGATTGCTCGCCTGATCACGGGAAATCTCCATCCTGTCGGGAATCCCGCAGTGGATGCTGAGGGAAACATTTATTCCACGGATTCGGGTCCGCGCGGGCAAAAGACCGCCGTTTCGGTTTACCGCATCACGCCCACGGGAGAGATGCAGCCCTTCGTAAGCGGGATTACCAATGCCACCGGCCTGGCTATCGACCCGCACGGATACCTCTATGTTTCCTCGCGGTTGGATGGCACGGTGCACCGCGTCTCAACCCAGGGTGCATCGTCGGTCTATGCCGAGGGGATGGGGATCGCCACGGGGATTGCTTTCGATTCTGCCGGCAATCTCTACGTGGGGGACCGCAGCGGAACCATCTTCAAGATTGCCCAGGACAGGCAGATTTTTGTGTTTGCCACTCTGGAGCCGAGTATCGCCGCGTACCATCTCGCCTTCGGCCTGGATGGAACACTTTTTGTGGCCGCGCCCAGCACTTCCAGCTATGACTCGGTCTACGCCATCGATCAGGCCGGTGTGGTGCGTGTCTATTATCGAGGGCTCGGGCGCCCGCAGGGGTTGGCATTCGACGTCGCCGGCAATGTGTACGTCTCTGCTTCCTTTCACGGCACTCGCGGCATTGTCTGCATTACTCCGGCGGGCGATGCCTCGGTGGTGCTTGCCGGCTCTGGTATCGTAGGTCTCGCTTTCGTCCCCGGCGGGAACGCGATCCTGGCTGCGAATGGCGCGGTCTATGATGTTGGTTTGGGCATCGAAGGCGTGCGTCTGTACTAGAGGATCCAGGTAAGAATGAATTGTGAAATTATTGCAGTGGGTTCAGAACTGCTCACTCCCTACCGGCAAGATACAAACTCCCTCTTCCTCACCGACCGGCTGTTACAGCTGGGCGTCAGTGTCACATTTAAAACGATTGTTGGAGACCGGTTGGCGAATCTCGCCAACGCGATTCGCATTGCCCTGGGACGCACCGACATCGTCATCACCATGGGCGGATTGGGCCCGACGGAAGACGATCTGACGCGGCAGGCCGTGGCCGAAGCGTTGGGGATTCGGCTGCGCCGCAATCCGGACATCGTCGGCGCACTCTACGCGCGCTTCGCTGCCCGGCGGATACAGATGACCGATAACAACGCCCGCCAGGCGGATGTGCTGGACGGTTCGGTGGTTCTCGAAAACGGCCGCGGCACGGCGCCCGGGCAATGGCTGGACACGGTTTACGGTGAGCATCGCAAACTGGTGATTCTGCTGCCCGGGCCACCGACAGAAGTGAAGGCCATGTTTGACACCCAATGCATGGACCGGCTGCGGGCCGTGGTTCCCAAGCGGACCATCGCCATGCGTACGCTGAAGGCGGCGATGATCGGAGAATCGCAGGCGGATGCGCGCATCGCGCCGATTTACACCAAGTACAAGGATGTGGATACCACGATCCTGGCGCATACCGGCGACATCACGCTCAACCTGATCTGTTCCAAAGGGGACCAGGAGACCGCCCAGGCAAGGGTGGACGAGTTGGCGGGAAAGATTGAAGAAGAGCTGGAGGAATTCATCTATTCTGCGCAGGCCGAGTCGCTGGAGCAGATCGTTCTCTATTACCTGGGCATGCACGCTTCGACGCTGGCGGTGGCGGAGAGTTGCACCGGCGGTTTGGTGGCGCAGCGCCTGACCAGCATTAGCGGCAGCTCGCGGTCATTTGTCGGGGGAGCGGTGGTTTACAGCGATGCGCTCAAGACGCTTTTTGCGGGCGTGCCTCCGTCGGTGATCGAAGCCAACGGGGCGGTCAGTAAAGAAGTTGCGGGGGCTCTGGCGGAAGGGATTCGGTACAAGACGTCGGCGACGTTTGGCCTGGGTGTCACGGGTATCGCGGGCCCTGGTGGTGGGTCGGAAGAGAAGCCGGTTGGATTGGTTTATGTTGCGGTGAGTGATGGCAAGCAGACTGATGTTGTGGAGCGCCGGTTCGGCGGGGACAGGGAACACATTCGCGCGTGGACGAGCCAGCTGGCTCTTGATTTGGTGAGGCGGCGGTTGAAGTAGGGAAGGGTGCTGCAAAATGAGTCCCGTAGGGGACTCTTCGTCTCCGAATCTCTACCCAGGACTGCGTCCTAGGCTAAGTTCAGTCGTCCCTTCGGGACTCTTCGTCTCTCGAATCTCTACCCAGGACTGCGTCCTGGGCTAAGTTCAGCCGTCCCTTCGGGACTCATTTTGCAATCCGTTAAGTCCTCACGCGCACAAAGTGGGGGGCGCCCCTTCCTTATGCCGGGCAAGCCTCTACGGCGGCGGCCTCGGTGTCGTACACCTTGAAGAGGGAGAGAATACCGACCATTTTGAAGGTTTTGGCGGCAAAAGGTGAGGGGCTGACCAGCTTGGCGTCCCCGCCGACTTTTTTGGCTTGGCGTAGCGCGTCGACAATGGCTCCGATCCCGCTGGAATCGATATAGGGCATCGCGGAAAGATCCAGTAGGAGTTGGATGTGTCCACTCCTAAGCGCGCCTTCGACCGCCTCGTCAAGCTGCTTGACACCTTCTCCGTACTTGAGCGGTCCCTTCAGTTTCAGCCAACAGATGTTACCGCTCTGTCGAATATCCAGATCCACGTCTTACTCTCCCGGCCAAGAATTTTCTTTACACCCCAAAAGCTGCTTGCTAGTCTCCGACCAGATTAACAATCAACCTATCCTGCCCCGGACGTCAAGCGGCCCCAGTATGACCATTCAAACCGGCGTTCGGCTAAACCGTCAACAGTTCTCAGGGCTTGCCCAGTCACTCCTGGCATCGCCCGAGATCGCGGCCCGCGCCGCGTTACTGGCCGATGCCATACGCCAGATGCTTCCAGACAGCGCTTGCGCGCTCTACAGCCTGCGCGAGGCGTCCTGGATTGCTCTCGGGGTTTCGAACGGAATTTCGGTGGTGAACCCGGCGATTGCAGCCGACGCGCGCCTCTTCTCTTCCCTGGCGCAGTCGCCGCACCCCCTGGTCTTCTCCGCCAGCCAGCTGGTGCGTGAGGACTACGCCCACATCCACGTACTGCGGACGATCCGGTCCATCGGATACCTGCCCCTGCTGCGGGAGGAGCAGCTGGTGGGAGTCTTCGAGATTGTCACCTTCAGCGAACCACTCACCGAGACTACGTTGCAGTCGCTCGAAGGGCTGGCGGAACTGGCCGTGATTGCCCTCGAGTCGGCGGAACAGTACGAGGAACAACGGCAGAATCTGTTCGATTCGATTCACCGCTTAACCCAGCTGTATGACCTGGAAAAATCGCTCAATCAGACGCTCGATTTCGAGCCTCTGCTGGAATTAATCCCAGTCAAAGTAGCGGCGATGCTGCCTTGCCAGGCGGTTCATCTATGGATGTTCGACGGCGGCCGGCTACGGCTGGTCTCCACCTGGGGAGAAGACGCAACCGCAAAAGTAGGCACTACGGAGGACGCGGGCGAGGGTTACGTGGGCGACATGGCGGAAGAAGGCGCGCCGCTGCTGATCAACGGGCCTGAAGACCCCAGGCTTGCTTCTCGCAATGAGCGTGCCGGCGAAGGCCAACCCATCATCAGTGCGCTGCTGGTGCCGCTCATCGAACACGAGCAGGGCGGAAGCGGGGAGAGCGAATTGGGCGTGTTGGAGGCTGTCAACAAGGCCGGCGGTGATTCCTTCAGCGAGGATGACCTGTTCTTCATGAACAGCATGTCGGAAACAGTCTCGAGTGCGCTCAAGAATGCCAGCCTGATGCACGCCGAGCGCAAGCTGGAGATTCTGCAAGCGCTGGTGCAAGTGAGCTCCGAGATTACCTCCACCCTCAGGCTCGACCGCCTGCTGCAGATCATTGTCAACAGTCCGCAATCGGTACTCCCGTTTGAACGCTGCTCGATTGCGCTCGACACTCGTGGGCGACTGCAGTTGAAGGCAGTTTCCGGGATGGCCAATATTCCGCTGGGAGAATTCCAGGTGGAGCGGCTGCGCGAGCTGCTGCAATGGCTCTCGAGCTATGACCGCCAGCTGTTGATCCGCCGGCACCAGGAGGAACCGGAGACGGAGGATGCCCGGGTGCGCGCAGCCATCGGCAAGCATTTCGAAGCCAGCGGGTATCGTGCCTTGTTTGCGCTCCCACTTTCCGATGACCAGGGACGAGTAGGCCTGCTGCTCTATGAAAGCAGCGACCCCGATTTTCTGGAGCAGGCACACATCGAGATGATCAAGGTCCTCGCGGGACAGACCACGGTGGCGATTCGTAACGCGCTGCTGTACCGGGAGGTGCCGCTCATCAGCCTGCTCGAACCACTGGTGCAGAAGAAACAGGCCTTTCTGCGCAGTGAGCGAAAACGGCAGGGGGTGATCCTGGGCAGTATCCTCGCGGCGATCCTCTTGCTGATCTTCTGCCCGCTGCCGTTGCGTATCAGCGGCACTGCCGTGGTGGCCCCGCAGTCCGTCGTCACCCTGGCTGCCCCGGTCGAGGGAACCATTGCCAACGTGTATGCCCGGGAAGGGCAGCATGTGAGCCGCGGCGAAGTGCTGGGAACCATGGACGACTGGTCATGGCGCAATCAACTGACCGCTGCCCAGGCAAAATATGAATCGGCCATGCTGGCCATGCAGGGCGATCTGGCGAAGCATGCGCCGCAGGCAGGGAAAGACCGAACGCTGGCCGACTACCTGCGCGCGGAAATGGAGCGGACACGGTTACGTATTGCCAACGCCCAGCTTCGCTCACCGATTGATGGAGTGGTGATGACCCCCGACCTGCAGAACGCTGTGGGCGAACATATCGACGCCGGTGGCGCCTTTGCCCAGGTGCTGAACCTGGCGAGCGCGCGAATCAATATCGCCATAGATCAGCGGGATGCCCGCCTGGTGAAGGCCGGTCAGACCGCGGCCGTCAAACTGGACAGCTTTCCTGCGCAGACCCTGCACGGCCAGGTATTCAGCATCAGCCCTGAAGCGCGGCCAAGCGGGGATAGCCGCGTTTTCTATGCCCATGTGCTGCTGCCAAACGGAAATGCGGAACTGCGCACCGGGATGGAGGGGCGGGCCAAGATCTTTGCCGGCTTTCGGCCGGCAGGGTACGTTTTGCTGCGCGCCCCCGCGCTGTGGCTGTGGGGAAAGCTATGGGATTGGATCGGGTGGTAACCATGATGCCGGGCAGTTTTTGCATCAGTCGCGGTAGCACTTGCGCATTGGCGGTTTTCGCGGCAGTGTGCTCTCTTGCCGGCTGTAACCAGGGGTCCGCCCCCGCGCAGGGACCGGTGCTGACCCCGTCCCTGGCTGCTCCGGCCGCAGACCTGCCTTCGAATCCAGCCGTCCCGGCTGCGGCGCCGGCAAGCGGC
>JBAVQC010000401.1:0-25794 GCA_049693715.1 Acidobacteriaceae bacterium
AGGATGAGGTGAATGCCGGTGCGCTGATCGTCGTCGATACCTTCAATCTGGTACAGGTTCACGTACGATGACTGGCCGTTCGCGTTAATCGACAGATCGTTGTTGGCGTTGAAGAACTGCGAGTTATTGAAAACGACCGGCGGGACGCCGGGCACCGTGTTGAGCAGAGACTGGAAGCTATTACCGCTGCTTAGCGGAAGGGTGGCGAGCTGACGTTGCTCGAGGTTGGTGGAGATATCGGCTCGGTCGGTCTGCAGTAGCGGTGGCGCAGCAGTGACCGTGACGGTCTCAGAGGCGCTGCCGGCGGCCAGGGTCAAGTCCACGCGGGCTGTGGTGTTGGTGATGACTGTGATGTTCTCGCGCGTCTCCTTCTTGAAGCCGGGCGCCTCGACCGTCACGGTGTAGGTGCCGAGCGGAAGGTTAGGCTCGGTGAAGTTTCCGCTGTCATTGGTGACGGCGTTGTAGGTGGTTTGCTGCCCTGTGAGAACGATCGTGACTTGCGCGTTGGTCACCGCCGCACCTCCTGCGTCGGTCACCGTGCCGACAATGGTGCCGCTCACGGCCTGGGCGTAAAGATGGCTTCCTGCCAATAGAAAAGCGCAACAAGCCAATACGGCGGTCAACAGCCATGGAGCGCACCTGGTGACCCCCAAAAGCGAATGTCTTTTTTGTTGCATTACAGCCTCCGAAAGAAACAGCATCTTTTTTTGAAATCCCTAATGTACGAGTCGCAAACTAATGCAGCGGATCGTATCAGGTCGAACCCGGGGTTGACTAGCCCATCGACTATATTAAGCAACGATCGAATATTACTTGCATCTTGCAAGTAATATTCGCTATTGTTTTCAAATGCTTGGGAAACCAAAGTCGGAACCTCGTTCCGTGTGCCCGGTGAGTCTTGGGCTCGAGGTGTTTGGCGACAGCTGGTCCCTGTTGATCGTTCGCGATCTCATGGTCCGTGGATACCGGACTTTCAAGGAATTTCACCAGGCCGGCGAAGGGATATCCACGAACATTCTGGCTGACCGTCTGCAAAGGCTTGAAGCGGCAGATATTATCGCCTCCGAGCCATCCGAGACCGATGGCAGGCGAGTGAATTACCGCCTCACGGGGAAGGGGATCGACCTGGCGCCGGCGCTCCTGGAGTTGTTGATTTGGGGGGCGCGGCACGAGAAGACCGAGGCTCCTTGCGACGTGATCGAGAAGATGGAAAAAAATCGAGAAGGCGTTCTGGCGGAAGTTCGGCGACGGTGGAGGGAACGAGACCCGGCTCCCCTACTGTCCAAATCCGGAGCATGGCGTGGGCATTCAATCGAAATCAAGGAGTCAATGAATAAGTAAGGTGAGGATATTGGTCGGCACACGCAAGGGCGCTTTCATCCCGACGTGCGCCCGGGCAGCTAATCGACCATCAACATGATCTCGGTTGACTTGATGACGGCTGTGACCTCATCGCCCACTTTGATGCCGAGGTCTACTACGCTTTGCCGGGTGATGACGCTCTCGATGAGGTTTCCGCCCACGCGTACTCCCACTTTCGCCGTGACCACTCCAAGATCCACCGATTCTACTGTGCCTCGTAACTGGTTGCGCGCCGATATCTTCATGCCTGCGATTGTATGTACAGTGATCGGTGACGACAACCCTGCCTTCAGGGTAAGGTTCTACGTGCTGGAATTACCGGAGGTCCATGAGCATTAACTTTCACGTGATAAAGAGCACCATTGTAGGCGCGCTGGGCGGCCTGCTTTTCGGTTTCGACACGGCGGTGATCTCAGGCACGACCCATGCTTTGACGCAAACGTATCAACTATCACCCGCACTTCTGGGTGTGACCGTCTCGAGTGCTTTATTAGGCACGGTCGCCGGGGCCATCACTGCGGGCATCCCCGGACAAAAATTCGGACGCCGGGACAGCCTTCGCGTGATGGCGATCTTCTATTTGATCTCGGCCCTGGGATGCGCTTTCGCATGGAACTGGCCTGCGCTTATCTTCTTTCGCTTTATCGGCGGGCTGGGTATCGGGGGATCCTCGGTGCTGGGCCCCATGTATATCGCGGAGATCGCCCCACCCGAATGGCGGGGACGCCTGGTGGGTTGCTTTCAGTTGAATGTGGTGATCGGCATCCTGCTTGCCTATGTATCCAACGCGTGGATCGACACCCTGCGTCTTGGCGCCACCGAATGGCGCTGGCAGCTTGGCATCTCCGCCTTGCCGGCGGCGCTTTTTCTGTTGGCGTTGTTTGGCATCCCGCGCAGCCCGAGATGGCTGGTGATGCAGGGAAACAATGATGAGTCGTTGGCGGTGCTTCGTCTTACCGGTATTCCCAAACCAGAAGAGGAGCTCGAAGAGATTATCGCTTCCATTCATCAGGAGCGAGCAGCCTCCAGCGATTCTCTGTTTTCTCGCCAGTATGCGTTTCCCATGTTTCTTGCGCTCACCATGGGCATGTTTTGCCAGCTATCCGGAATCAACGCGGTTCTGTATTACCTGAACGATATTTTTTCGCTTGCCGGCGCGACCAAGGTTTCGGGAGCACTGCAGGCCGTGGCTGTGGGCGCAACGAACCTGGTGGCTACCCTGGTGGCCATGTCGGTGATCGATCAATTCGGACGCAGGAAGTTGCTACTGACGGGAACGGCGGGATTGACTGTATGCCTGAGCGCGGTTGCCTACGTATTTATGACTCACAAGCACCTGCCTTGGCTGGTGTGGCTGCTGATGGCTTATATCGCTTGCTTCGCCATATCGCAGGGAGCCGTTATCTGGGTGTATGTGAGCGAGGTATTTCCGAATCGGGTGCGAGCGAAAGGTCAGGCTCTGGGCAGCTCTGCCCATTGGGTGACGAACGCAATCATCTCGCTGGTGTTTCCGATCATGGCGGGATCTTCCGGGGCTTACCCGTTTATTTTTTTCGCAGCGATGATGGTGATCCATTTCTTTATCATTCTGAAGTACTACCCGGAGACGAAAGGCATATCGCTGGAGCGGATGCAGCATAAGCTGGGGATTGAGTAGTGAGAAGGGTCGTCCGATTTCCTTAGGCCTTAGTGCGGACGGGGCGGTATAAGATTCGCCGGAGGAGCGTCTGATCTATGATTCGGGTAATCATGCCGTTCCCCCAGGAGAAGGCCGCTTGTTTCGATTCGCTGCGCGCGTAGTCTTTTTTGCCCTGGCGTTCTGTGCGTTGCCGCTCAACGGGCAAGATTCAAACGAGTTGTCGAACTATTTCACGGGCAAAGAAGTGGTGCTCAAGATCGACATGCCCGGGAGCCAGCAGGGGGTTGATTTGCGCTTTAACAACGACAACCCCATGAACTGGAAGGAGTACTCCAACCGGCTGAAGAGCAATGGGGTTGCCATCCATAAGGGCGACACTGCTCGCATCACGGGGTTCGTGGTCAAGAATGACCGGATCGAGTTCCAGCTGGATGGCGGTGGGTTCGGCACTTTTTTCGATGACAGCAGCACGACCGTCAACGCGAGGTCGGTGGATAAGAGCGACTACGAAAAGCAACTGGAAAGAGATATCGCCAATACCACCGATGAAGATAAGCGGCGGAGATTACAGCGTGACCTTGATCGTGAACGATCGCGGCGGGAGCGTCAGCAAGCCGATAACCAGGATGCCGCCCTGGTCGCAAGCCAGATCAAGTCACAAAAGGTGGCGGATGATCGCTTACGCGGCGGCTCGCGATTCAATCTGCGCTGGTCTGGCTCCATACCGCCGGATCAAAAGAATCCGGACGCGGTGATGAAGCTGATGGCGGATTACGTAAGCTTCGCTGCTGGGGAGCAGGTAGGGTCTCCTCCTCCCCAGGCTGCGGTGGAAAATTCCGCGGTTGATAACGGTATACCGGCGACAGCTCACCTCAAACGGGGCATGAAGATGAGTGAGGTTTCGAATCTGTTCGGGCCGGGAAAGCAGATATCGCAGTCGGTTTCAGCTGATGGTTTGAAAACGCAAGTATTTGAATATAAAAGCGGGGATCGGCAGGTGAATGTGACGTATGTCGAGGGCCTGGTGGTTCGTTACTCGATCAGCTCGAATTGAGATTTGTATCCGCTACCCTGTGGTTCCGTCACGGGTGTCCATGGGGCATTGGCTCCGGATGACAAAGGAGAGAAGGGCGTTCTTAAAGGTTCGGTTACAAGGCTGAATTGGTTTTTGGGCGCGCAGCGGTGATGTGAATCCGATGAATTTCGCTTCCTTGCATCCAACCGGGTGCTATGCTAGGTTCAACTATATGTATCCTGCCCAGCCTACTGCCGGACGCATCATGAACGGGCTCCCCGCCTGTTGTTGTCGCTAGTTTCTTCTTTTCTCTCTTCTTCAAGTTTTGTCATCACAAAATGCTCCAAAGGAATATTCCCACATGGCCAATCCATCGCCGTTTCGCCGCGTTTCCCTCGATACCTGGGCCGTTCTGCTGGCCTTCGCCGCGGCACTCCTAGTTCGTTTCGGAATTTTGAAATCTGTTCCCTGGTAATTGCGCTCGCTAGAAAGAGGACGACCTATGGCCAGTTCAGCAATCAGAACACCTGCCCCCGCGGCCGTAACGGCACCCTCGACGCCAGCCAATGCCGCAGCTCTCATCCCCGGAATCCTGCTCCTCGCCGTAGTGGGCTATGCGGGTAAATTCATTGAGCAATTCATCGCGCATTACGGCAAAGCGCACCACCTTGTGCTGCCCAATATCGAGTATGTTCTGTGGGCGATCCTCATTGGCCTGGCCATCTCCAATACGGTCGGCATTCCGGCTATCTTTCGCTCGGGAGTGGCAACCTATGAATTTTGGCTCAAAGCCGGGATTGTGCTGCTGGGCGCACGCTTTCTGCTGGGCGACGTTCGCCGGTTAGGCGGGCTTTCGCTGGTGCTGATCGCAATTGAGTTGGTCCTGGCGCTCACGTTCATGACTTACCTTGGCCGCGCATTCAAACTCAAGCCCAAACTGGTGAGTCTGCTGGCCGTGGGGTCGTCTATTTGCGGAGTCTCCGCCATCATCGCCGCGCAGGGTGCGATCGACGCGGACGAAGAAGACTCTTCTTACGCCATCGCCGCAATTCTGTTGCTGGGAGCCCTGTCTCTCTTTCTCTTTCCAGTCGTGGGACACTTCCTGCACCTGAGCGACCGTGCATACGGCTTGTGGGCAGGGCTCGCGGTGGACAATACAGCGGAAGCGACAGCCGCCGGAGCGCTTTACTCGGATGCGGCGGGCAAAGTCGCGGTGCTAGCCAAGACCTGCCGCAACGCCACCATCGGATTTATTGTTTTGGGTTACGCCATCTACTGGGCAGGCAAAGGCCAGGCTGCTGAAGTGCAGAATAAAGCAGCATTTCTATGGCGCAAGTTCCCCAAGTTTGTATTGGGATTTTTGCTGATTTCCCTGCTAGCCACGGTAGGCTTCTTCACCAAGCCGCAACTGGCTGCCGTGGGCAATCTGTCGCGCTGGGCGTTTCTGCTGACCTTCGCAGGAGTGGGCCTGCGCACCAACCTGCGCGAGCTCAGCAAACAGGGGGCTCGGCCCTTCATCGTGGGGGCAGTGGGAGAAATCGTGATTGCACTCATCACGCTTGGGCTTGTGTTTGGCGCCGACCACTGGTATCACCTGTAACTATGAAAGTGAAACGAAGTCTTTGGATTTGCGGCGCGTTGTTATGCGTGGGATACCTGTGGGCGCAGAAGCCGGGTACACAGGACTGGCCGGACCTGGCTCGTTATCGGGCGGATAATGAGGCCCTGCCAGCGGCCGCTTCGGATACCCAGCGTGTGGTTTTCTTTGGAGATTCCATCACCGATTTCTGGGGCCGCTCGCCCACCACAGGAGTATTTTTTCCGGGAAAGCCGTACGTAAACCGTGGCATCAGCGGGCAAACCACACCGCAAATGCTGGTGCGCTTCCAGCAGGATGTGGTGCTTCCGGGCCTATCCTCGGATGGCGTGCATCCGATAGCAAAAGGATATGCGGTGATGGCGCCTTTGGCGGAGCGTGCCATTGCGCAGGCTTTGGGCCATTAAGACTTGGGCGCAGGCTTGGGAAGCGTGAGTTTCTTGAGGCTGTCTTCGTCGGTGGGAAATTCTGCCTTCCCCGCGGGAAATTTATTGAAGCTGAGAATATAGACGAGAAGGTCAGCGGCCTGGGGCCGGGTAAGCGTTCCGGGGGCAGTGGCGGGCATCAATTTCTGAATCATATTGTAGAGATTGAGCGCCGGCTGACCCTCGTATTTGGTTAGAAAGTCATCCCCGCTCAGAGGCGGATAGGGCCCCACGCCATCAAGCGCGTCGCCATGACACGACGTGCATTGTGCCTTATAGGCGGTTTCGCCGCGGTGGGCTTGGTCGGCTGTGTACAGGCCATCAGCGGCTGGTGCTGCGTCTGCCTGGCCGTAGGCAGCCTGGTAAGAGATTCCGCTTAGCATGAGGGCGAAGCAAAGTAGGACGTTGTTTTTTGCAAGCACCGTGTCGGCTCCTTAAAAAGATTACACTACCTAATCGTACGGCAGATCCTACCGATGTAGTTTGTGAAACACCAGCCCGGAGAGAGGGAATGAGACGGAAGCACTCCATCCTTGGATTGTTGTTAACGGCGGCGTGTTGCATGACGAGTGCCCCATTACACGCGGCCACTCCCTATGCCTGCGATCCAGACAACGCGGGGTTGACGCTGCCCGAGGGATTTTGTGCGCTGGTGGCGGCAGACGGATTGGGGACGGCCCGGCACGCTGTCGTTGCGCCCAACGGCGATTTATACGTTGCGCTGCAAAGCGGCAGGGGCAAAACCGGCGGCGTGGTGGCGCTGCGTGACGAGAACGGCGACGGGCGCTTTGAGACCAAAGAATACTTTGGCAATGGAAGCAGCACCGGGATTGCTCTGCGCAACGGCTATTTGTACGTGGCCAAGGTGGAGTCAGTAGAACGATGGAAGATGACCCCGGGGCAACTGAAGCCCGCCGGACCGCCCGAAGTGATCGTCGAGGATCTGCCCACCGAGCACGAGCATCACGACAAAGGCATCGCGTTTGATGGCAAGGGCTCGCTCTATATCAATATTGGCTCTCCCTCCAATGCGTGCCAGTCGCAGGACCGGCAGAAAGGCATTGTGGGTCAGGACCCGTGTCCGTTGCTGGAGACGCATGGCGGTATCTGGAAATTTGATGAAAACAAGCTGCACCAGAAAGAGGCGGACGGGGAGAAGTTTGTCACCGGACTGCGCCAGGAGCCGGCGATCACCTGGCACGACGGCGCAGTTTATATCGTGATGAACAGCCGTGACCAGTTAGACGTTTTGTGGCCGGAGAAGTTTAACGCAGAGGAGAATGCCACACGTCCTGCCGAGCCGATGTACCGCGCAACCAAAGGACTTGATTTCGGCTGGCCCTATTGTTTTTTCGACTATACGCAACAGAAGCTGCTGCTGAACCCTGAGTACGGCGGCGACGGCAAGACAGTGGGGCGGTGTAGCGCATTCGCGCTGCCGGTCGCGAGCTATCCGGCTCACTGGGCCCCGGTAGACGTGATGTTCTACTCCGGAAACCAGTTCCCTGCGCGCTATCGAGGTGGTGCGTTCATCGCGTTCCATGGTTCATGGAACCGTGCTCCTCTGCCACAGGCGCCTTCGAATGTTACCTTCCAGCCGTTTACCGGCGGCAAACCATCGGGCAAGTCTGAGATTTTTGCCGGTGGGTTTGCGGGCAAGGATCCACTGGTGAGTCCGACGGATGCATTGGCGCGCGCGGATGGTGTGGCGCAAGCACCCGATGGCACTCTGTTCATTACCGACAGCCAGAACGGAAAAGTCTGGCACGTTTTTTATCGCAGCAGAAAGTAGGGAGCGACGATGAAGGGACGTTTCCATCGACCTTAAAGAAAGAACACGAGTGCGCGCTCGTCGGATTTCGCTCCCCCTCGTTTTCCTTTGGGCGGCGAGTTCGCTGCTTTCCCAATCAACGCCTAGCTGGACACTAGGCCCTTTCGTGCGCCCAGTGGATGCACCGATCATCGCGCCGAACCCCGCAGCTGTCTTTACCGATCCGATTCTTGGCAAACCTGTGCACTGGGAGGCATTGCATACTTTCAATCCTGGGGCCATCGTGCGCGGAGGAAAGGTTTATGTGTTGTATCGCGCCGAGGACGATTCCGGGACCATGGTGATCGGCATGCACACCTCTCGCCTGGGCCTGGCGTCGAGCGACGATGGGGTGCACTTTACCAAGGAGCCGGTTCCGGTTTTCTATCCTGACGTTGATTCGCAAAAAGACAGGGAGTGGCCGGGCGGGGTCGAGGATCCTCGCGTGGTCGAGAGCGAGGATGGTACTTACGTTCTGGCCTATACCCAGTGGAATCGCCAAGCGACGGATATTGGGATCGCAACCTCTACTGATCTTATTCACTGGACAAAGCACGGACCTGCGCTGGTGGGGGAAGAGTATCAGCACTTCGACTACAAATCAGCCAGCATCGTTTCCCGGCTCACGGGTGGGCGCTTGATCGCGGCCAGGATCCAGGGAAAGTATTGGATGTACTGGGGAGAGGTGCAAGTGCGCCTGGCGACATCGCCTGACCTGATTCACTGGACGCCGGTTGAGGATTCATCGGGCAAGGCTGTCGTGTTACTGCACAATCGCCCCCGGCACTTTGATAGCGCCTTTCCTGAGGTTGGGCCGCCTTCGCTTCTTACTGATCACGGGATTGTGCTGATTTATAACGGCAAGAATGCTGAGAAGAATGGGGCACCCGGCATTGCGGCTGGTGCGTATTCAGATGGACAGGCGCTGTTCTCGTCCGATAATCCGCATAAGTTATTAGCGCGGACAGATAGACCTTTCTTCAAGCCCGAGAAATCGTGGGAACAGAGCGGGCAGTACGCCGCGGGGACGACGTTTGCGGAGGGGTTGGTGTTCTTTCATGATAAGTGGTTTATGTATTACGGATGCGCTGACTCCCGTGTCGGGGTTGCTGTTTGGGATGCGAAGAGTTTGGGACTGCAGTAGCTGTACACGGCCGAAACATTTGTTTGGGATGGAGTGAACCGCCTGCCCCTCGGCGTGACGTGGGAGCAAGCGACTTGCCTGCGGCAAGTTAAGAGAGGAATGACACCACAAGTCACCATCGATGCGAGGCCCGGAGGGCCTGCCGTCCAAACACCAGCCCAGCCCGGAAGGGCTGGGACATCATCGCAAGCTGATGTGAGCGCCGTGGGCGCGGCACTTAACCCTGGCCCGCTCGCATCTTTGTTATTAGGAGCGTAGCCAAGGGATCTGCAGTTCTCCTTCCGCCTCGCCAAGCCCTTCCTCAGCAGCTACTCTCCCTTTGTCATCAAGGCACGACAAAGGGGAAGTTAGAGTTTCCATAGAGAAGGACGCCAGGTCTCAAATGCGAGACCTGGGGCACCCTTCGCGTATTCACGAGGCTGAGTGGTTTGGTTCAGGCGCTCAGTTCCTCGGCCTCATCCACTTCAGAATCGGCGACAAAGAGTCCCAGAGCCTGGCGTTCGAAGAGACGTTTGTAGGTGCCTTCTGTCCGGCGGACGAGGTCGTCGTGCCTTCCCTCTTCGACCACACGGCCTTGCTCGAAGACCAGGATGCGATCAAGCATCCGCACCGTCGAGAGCCGGTGAGCGATGACGATGGCCGTGCGGCCGACAATCAACCGCTGCATCGCTTCCTGAATAAGCGCTTCCGATTCAGAATCGAGGCTGGAGGTCGCCTCGTCCAGAATCAGTATCGGCGCATTCGCCAGGAAAGCGCGGGCCAACGCCACTCTTTGGCGTTCCCCGCCAGAGAGCTTGACTCCCCGTTCACCCACCAGGGTTGCGTAACCTTTCGGCTGACGAAGGATGAAGTCGTGCGCGTTGGCCAGTTTTGCCGCGCGCTCGATCTGCGCCAAGGTCGCTTCCGGACGCGCGTAGGCAATGTTTTCTGCCAACGAACGATGGAAGAGCAAGGCTTCCTGCGGCACCAGGGCAAGTTGCGAACGCAACGATACCTGCGCTGCACGGGCAATCTCCTGCCCGTCGATCAGGATGCGGCCTTCGTTCAAGTCATAGAGCCTCTGCAACAGCTTGACGAAGGTCGTCTTGCCCGAACCGGAGTGTCCAACCAGGCCCACGCGTTCCCCCGCCTCGATGCGCAGGGAGAAGTTGTCAAAGAGTGGATCAGGATGCGCACCGTAGCGGAACGTGATGCGATCGAAAACCACCTCTCCCTTGTCGATGCGAATCGGCTCGGCATCCGGACGATCGGCCACGCCCAACGGCAGCACATGCATGTCGACTAGATCCTCCATTTCGTTTACGCTGCGCTGCAAGTTCGCCACATGCTGGCCTACGTCGCGCAAATAGCCATGAACGATGAAGTAACTGGTGAGCACGAACGTGACTCCGCCCGGCGTAGCCCGGCCTTGCCACCACAACCAGATCGCGTACAGGGTCACCGAGCCTCGTAGACCGAGTAACACGATCATCTGCGTGGTTCCGCTCCACGTGCCGTTGGTCCAGTGGCGATAGGTGCGGCGACTCCACTTGTTCAGCACCCGGCCGAGACGAGCATCTTCCCGCGCCTCGGCGCCGAAGGACTTGACCACCGCGTTGCAGGTCACTGCATCCGCGAGGGATCCACCCACCAACGTGTCCTGGGCGTTAGACAGCCGGGCCGCCGGGGACACGAAGTTCAGTGACAGCGCGATGGAAAGGCCGACGTAGAGGGTCGCGCCGATCGCCACGATCAGCCCCATTGACAACCAGTGCGCACCGAGTACCAACGCACTGCCGACCAACACCAGCGATGCCGGCAGCAAGGCCAACAACAGCGTGTCGTCCATCAGGTCGACGGCCCACATGCCGCGGGTGACGCGACGGACGATCGAACCAGCAAAGTTGTTGGCATGCCAGTCTGTGGAGAAACGCTGCACGCGATAGAACGCATCGCCGGCCAGACGCGCCATCAGGCGTATGGTGAGCCGGCTGATGCCCATCAACGACAAGTGGCGGCCGGCGACCAGGATGCTCCCTAACAAGAGCATAGTGGCCAAGGCAGAGATGGCGGCGTGCAATGCCTGCCGGTGGGTTCCACCGTGCATGGCAACGGCGTCCACCATGCGGCCGGCGAAGACCGGCATGAACAGATCGGCAATGGTCGCTACCACCATGGAGCAGGCGACGCCGGTTACCAGCCATGCCTCGCGTCGCCAATGGCGAAAGAGAAAGGCCAGTACGTCACGCATTACGTTTTGACTACCTCGGGAAACACGCATAGATCACTCACCAGGACAACTGGTAGATCGCGAGGCATCAGTACCTCGGCGATGAGCTGGAGCCGGATGGCTCAACAAAGGAAGTGTCCCCAGGGAATGAGAAAAGGCCCTGAGGCTGCGCCTCAGGGCCTTCGTAAATTCGTTAACGAAGTGCGCTAGGGGCGCCCTACTTCCTTCAAGCCGACAAAGTCCGATACCCCGGCAGGGAGGACTTGAGGGACGAAGTTGCGGGTTTGAGAGTTGATCAACATAGCGCTCTATCCTGAAAGACTGGTCCAGTTTACCTCAGCTTTCCGAGCAGGGCTATTTATTTTTTGTCGACAGTGTATTTTTGGAACAGCAGTATGTCGGTTGTAAGTGAAGTAGGCGGTTCCGTTGCAGTCAGCAGCAACTGCAAGTTTCTCCCTGCCATGCCGACCTTCCCTCTTTAAGAAGGATCGGTATGGCCAACAGAGCAGCGACGGAATCAATCCAGGGAATATGGAACGCTGCATTCGAAGCCAGGCCGCCCAGGGTAATCAGGGCCAAGTAAGCGCAGGTGGCCGACTGAACCGCATCGGCGGCCAACGCAACATTGTTAGTGCGCCGTGCTTCTCTGCGTTTCAACGTAGCTAAGATCGGCATGACGGCCAAAGCAGCGACGGTCACCACCATGCCCAGATAACTGGTCTCAGCACGCCAGTGAAGGACCAACGCAAGTAAAGCCGTCGAGGCGACTACCAGAGCGAGAAGGAAGAGCAGAGCTCCCGCGATGCGCGCCGCTTTTTGTTCAGAAATTGATTTGGGTGACCCGTATCTCAGGAGCACGATTGCGGCGGAGAGCAGTTCAACGAAACTGTCAGAACCGAACGCCAGCAGCGACGGACTATGCGCAGAGGCGGCCGCATAGAGTGACGTCCCGCACTCGATGAGCATCCATGCCATCGTGACAGTCTGAAGCCACAGCACGGCACGGGAACGTCGAACGGGCGCGCACGACGAGGCGGGTTTCGCAGGCTGAGAACCGATCTGCACCAGTCCGGACATAGAGCCCTTGCAGGTATTGTCCCACATGCCGGGACTGGTAACGATTCCCATCCCTGCGGACGTTGACATTCTGCCTGGGACGCCAAAGAATACTGATCGGTAAACGATGGGAATTCTGGATCGGTTTCGTCTCGACGGAAGACTTGCGCTGGTCACCGGTTCTGCCACCGGACTTGGCGCCGCAATCGCTGTTGCGCTGGCTGAGGCTGGGGCGTCGGTGGCATGCCACGGGAATCGCCGGCCGGCGGAGGAAACCAGCGAAGCGATTCGTGCCCTGGGCCACAAATCAGGCAGTTTCGCCGCCGACCTGAGCCACCCGGACGGCGCTGATCGACTCTATGAAGCGGTGCTGGCGGACATGGGTTCTCCGGATGTACTGGTGAACAATGCCGGAACCATTTATCGCGAGCCGGCGGAGGAGCACGACCTGCAGGCTTGGATGACCGTGGTTCAGGTAAACCTGAACAGTGTCTTTCGCTTGAGCCAGCTTGCCGGCCGCAGCATGCTGGAACGGCGGCAAGGGAAGATCATCAACATCGCGTCGTTGTTGTCGTTTCAAGGCGGCATTCGTGTGCCGGCCTATGCCGCATCGAAAGGCGGGGTGGCACAATTGACCAAAGCGCTGGCCAACGAGTGGGCGTCGCGCAATGTGCAGGTGAACGCCATTGCTCCGGGCTACTTTCGCACCGAAAATACCACTACACTGCGGGAGGACGAGGTCCGCAACAGCCAAATACTGGCGCGCATCCCGTCGGCGCGATGGGGGGAGCCGGAAGATATCGCGGGTGCAGCCGTGTTTCTCGCATCGCCTGCAAGCGACTACGTTACGGGTGAAGTGCTGGTGGTGGATGGCGGTTGGATGGCACGCTGAGTGGGCGGAAAGCCAATGCGTTCCCTGTCGACGCTTTTTGCGCTGTGGGCAGGGAAAAATCGGCATCAAACTTAACAGCTTATGGTGCGGAGAATTTCAGGATTTGCTTTGGCTGGGTTGCCAGTTTGCTGGATGCTTGTGCTTGGGGGCTGCGGGAGACAGGTTGCTCAGCAGCGGGCGCAGCCAAGCTCCCCGCCCAAGCCGGCCTTGAAACAGGCTCCGCCTACTCCGATTGCGGAGAAGAAGGAAGAGCTGGGACAACAGTCCTGGGACCCCCAGTGGGATGTGATTGTGGAGAAGGCGTTGTCTCCGGAGATGATCTCGCCGCGCGTTGCTCGAGGCGTAAGAACGTTCTGCCCGCGATTTGCCAGCCTGGGCGAAGCCGATAAACGCGCCTTCTGGGCTTATACATTTCAGGCACTCGCCGGAGCAGAGGCAGGCCTGAAACCTACAACCGACGTACGCCATACCGAACCCGAAGTGGCGGTAGAAGACACCGTGACCAAGCGAACGGTTCGGCAAGAAGGCCTGCTGCAGCTGACATATATGGATGCGGAGCGCTACGGCTGCGACTTTGATTATCCACGGGACAAGAGGCTTGCCGAGAAAGATCCGGCGCGGACGATTCTGTCGCCAAAAAACAATTTGCTGTGCGGCGTGAAGATTTTGGAAAACCAGATGCTGACGCAGAGAAAGCCACTGCTTTCACCGTCAAGCTACTGGGTGACGCTGCGGCCGGAGCGGCCGAGCTACCTGGTGTTCGCCAAGCAGATGAAGAATGTGCCAGCGGTGTGCCGAGCGGCCAGGCCCCCGGTAGAAGAAGCACGGACGAAGCGGCCAAGCAGCGTACCAACAGCAGCTGCTACCATGCCTGCACACGTCGCAGCTGCTAATTAGCTGACCCACTTTCGCCATGATTCTGACCCCGCATGACCGGCTCTTCGTCCTGACAGGCGCCGGGGTTTCCGCGGAAAGCGGCTTGGCTACCTTCCGGGGATCAGGAGGGCTGTGGAACGGCTATCGAGTGGACCAGGTGGCAACACCTGGGGCCTGGCACGCTGATCCCGAACTGGTGTGGCGTTTTTATTCCATGCGCCGCCGCGACGCACTCGCTGCCCAGCCAAACGCTGCCCATGTTGCCTTGGCAAAGATTGAACACACGCTGGGCGACCGTTTTTATCTCTGCACCCAGAACGTGGATGACCTGCACGAGCGCGGCGGGTCGCTTCGCGTCCACCACATGCACGGCACGCTCTTTGCGTCGCGTTGCGTGGACTGTGACCTTCCCTTTGCGGATCAGAAACTCTATGAGGATGCGGCCAACCTCCCCACATGCGAAAAGTGCGGCGCGCCTGTGCGCCCGCACATCGTGTGGTTCGGCGAAATCCCGTTAGATATGGAGGGCATTCATCGAGAACTCGATCGCGCCACGCACTTGCTGGTGGTGGGTACATCCGGTTCTGTTTACCCTGCTGCGGGGTTTGTCCACATTGCCAATCAGCGGGGCATCCGCACTATTTATGTAGGCCCCGAGGAACCTCTGAACACGGACGCCTTTGACGAGATCGCGCTGGGGCCGGCAACAGCAATCCTTCCAGCGTTGCTGTCGCACTGAGCGGCTATGCGGCCACGCCTGACTCGTGGCTTCTGCTCCAGGTTCTATATTCATGGCTCGCCTCGCCGAGCACGTAGACTGTGTTCTTTGTTTCTACGATCCTTTGCTGAGTATCGACACGCACGATAGGAGAAGTGAAGATGAACTTCCCCTTCTCAATCCTCTGATGGCCAAAAGCCCTGCCTACCAACAGATTTCCTGGCCGCAATGCCTGATAGCCGCGGGAGTTGAGATTCACTACGGCCCAACGTTCGAGTTTCACAGATGGCTTCTTGGTTTGCATGGCAAGTCCTTTCCATTTGTTTAGATGCGGCCGGCGCTTCTCGCGGCCAGGCCAATTTTGAGGAATTCTGCCGCATACCGGCGTCCCATCGAGTCGAGCCGGGGCGTCGTGTAACTACCTGCACGTAAAGGAAGATGGGCGCGTCACGCGGCGTGTTCGTGCAGACCTGCTGTTTTACCTTCCGCGCCGGCATAGGGAAAAACCAAGGTAAATGCAGTTCCGCCGAGTTGCGCTCCAAGTCTGCTGCGGACATGGATACGACCCCGATGCTTGCGCACGATCCTGCCCGTAACCCATAGGCCAAGACCAGAGCCTCCTGAACCCTTGGTGGTATAAAAGGCGTCAAAGATACGCTTCCGAGTTTCGAGACTCATGCCGGAACCGGTGTCGGCAATCGTGATACGAACGCCTCGATCACCTGTCTGCCAGTCGGTGCCGGGCCTGACGCGGATCGTGATGTTGCCGCCATTTTTTATGGCTTCCACCGCGTTCCCGATCAGGTTCGCAAATACCTGGCGCAACTCTCCAGCGAAGCACAGAAGTTCGGGTGCGTCCTGTGTTTCCAACCCAACCTCAACACGCGCCACGCGGAGTTTCTCCTTAAACAAAGCCAGGACTGACTGCATGATGTGGATGACGCTGGCGGAAGCAGGGTAAGAAGACTGGCGGTGAAATTGCAGTCCTTGCGCAGTGATGTCGGCGGCACGGCCCAATTCCTCTTCCGCACTTCTCAGATAGGGCATTGCTTGCTCAAGATCGGCTGCATGTTGGGCCAGGAAGAGCAAATTGAGGACCGCTTCCAACGGATTGTTGATCTCATGAATAATGGAGGAGGTCAATCTGCCCATAGCGGCCATCTGCTCCTGTTTTTCCAGAGCCTGCTCAGCTCGCCTGTGTTGGTTGATGTCTTCACAGATCGAGATCAGGTGGGATTTGTTCTGATCGTCGTTTATCAGGCTTACCGAGTTGCGAACCCAGATGGGACTTCCATCACGACGCAAATAGCGCTTCTCTATGACAAATCCGGGGATCTGCGAGGCCAGTAGCTGATCCAGCAGGCTGCGGTGACGCGCCTGGTCTTCGGGGTGGGTTAGCTCAAAGAGGTTGGCGGCGCTGATTTCCGCTGGGGTTCGATCGACGATTCGTGCCAGAGATTCATTCGCATCGACTACGTTGCCATCGACGTCCGTGACTGCAAAGCCAGTCGCTGCGTGGGCAAACCAGTGCCCTATTTGCCGGTGCGAAGTCATGGGATGTAAGAAGTAGTCCCCAAAAATATTGAGCCCACACCGTGCCGGGCCTTTTGGTAGATGCGTCCAGGCAGGGCGAAGGTCGCCCGCGAAAACGATTTCCCTTAGGCCGGATGGCAAAACTTCGACCGGCTGCCGAAAAATCCGGTTAAGAGAAGAAAGCAGCCCTCAGTGGCTGCGGCTGAACCCGTGACCTTCGCGCAGAGACTCTCTCTCTGCAGCCCGTTTAAGCGGGGGAATTTTCACAGGCATCGTTTGCCTGCAGCGCCAACACGTATTGGGTGACTATAATCGAGGGATTATGCCACGCGTCGGAGAGTTCTGCCCTTCAAATATCGCCCGATTGCTCCTTGGGGTGGTCATCGCGGTGACGCTGGCAGTGGCCGTCGGCGTTTGGCTGTTTCACTCGCCGGGCCACGCCACGTCCATCGATCAGCCCACCCACACGGCCGAGCCTCTCAGTAAGTAAGGGCTCTCATTCGTTTCGCCGGGCACCTGCGTCTGCGGTCCTTATCGGCGGTGCTATGGTCCGCACGCATCGGTCGGCTCAGCACATGAGCGGCAATGAAAATCTGCCGAACACTTAAAATGTGAAAATAGCCTGAAGGAAGACAGAGCGGTTGCCCGGTGTTGGTGAGCCGAATGGGCCTGTGGCAAGAGATTGCGTTTTGCCGAAGAGCGGCGAACCCAGAGTGCCATTGGGTGTGCCCAGATTCACAATATTGAAAATGTTCAGGGCCCCCCCGACCAGCGTCAGGCTGTATCTGCGGGCTACCGTGGCATCAAGCTTCGGTTGCGCCTGACTTCCGCTGAGCCCCCGGCCGTTTACGCTGCCGTTTCCTCCCTGGAAGCCCGGTGCGCCTTTCGCGCCCTCGATGCGTGGGCCGATCCCGATCACTTTGCTGACCCGCATGTGGAACACAAAATTTGCCGGGCCAAGCCCGACGCCGTAGGGGACGATTCTCTCTCCCTTGCCTACCGGATCCGTGTCAAGACAGCCATACGGGGTCGAAACCACGTTCGCGGCCCCACATGTGCCGTACGTAGGGCGTGCATTGAACTGGTTGTTCGCGGTGAGGTCGTTGCCGATAACCAGGTTATAGGGCGTGCCGGATTGAGCCGCTAATAGAGGTGCAAACACGATCCCGTGAGGCGCAGAGTAGGTACCAAGCAGAAAAAGACGATTGGTGATGCCGAAGCCTGCGCGGCCGTAATCAAGACCAGGGTCCTGGGCCACCGAGGGGACGTAGTTGACACCCTGCGTATCGCTCCGCGCCTGGTTGAAGGTGTAAGAGCCATGCACGGAGAGGTGGCGGAACTGAGTGTTCGCGGTAACGATTACCTGGTCCTGCTTGTAAATGCCGCCGGACTGAAACTGGTAGTTATATTCCGCGGGAACAGGGCCCACCACAGTATAGGTGGATGGATCAAATGCAGGCGCGGTGACATTGTTGGTGAGGTACTGATGAACGCCGCGGGTAAACAAGTAAGTGACGTTGAACAGGAGCTTCTTACTGAATTGCTGGTCGACTCCAATGCCACCCTGCATACTGAGCGCCGCGTGAAAGTGGTGATCGATATTGTAGAAAGATGGAATGGACGTGGCAGCATTGGCGAGGGTGTTGGACGATGCAGGAGCATTCGGGTTATAGAAGTCAGGATCGTTGATGACGTAACTCTGTTGATTGATTCCGTTCTGGTGGATGGCCTGCACGAGGTAGGGTGTTCCGGTGGACGAGGCAAATGAGTTGGGAACTGTAAACCGATCGTAAAACCAACCGTAGCCGGCGCGCACTACCGTTTTTGGAGGAGTCTTGCCTACATGGCCAGGCGCCCAGGCGATAGAAAAACGCGGTCCCCAATCAGCGTGATCGCGAATGCGATTCTGGGTTTCGAACCGCAGGCCAAAGCTCATGGTGAGATTTGGCCTTGCGCGCCAGTCGTCCTGATAAAAGAGCGCCGCATCGAACAGAATTGCCCGCGCCAACGGATTCTGAATCACGGTGGCATGGTACTGCGCCGGGGTCTGCGCGAGGTACTGGTCGATCGAGGTGAATAGATAGTTTCCGTTGGACCCCGCAGTGGCGTAGTTGGCGTCGCGATAGGCGCGCAGACGGGCACCAAAGCGTATGGTGTGACTGCCGGCGGTTGCCGTCGAGTAATTCTGCAGTTCAAAGATGTCCTGGTGATCTCGCGCCACGCCTGAGTTACTTCCCCCGGTGGTAAAGGCTCCTTGCACCGTTAACGTCGGAGTGAAGTAGGAGGCGAGCTGGCTGTTGCGCACCCGGCGCCACTGGAAATGGGTTTCGTTGATCACCCGCGGGTTGACCACCACTGTATCGCTAACCTGGACGGCATTCTCCTGATTGTTTACGTTGTATGCCTGCTCAGGAAGGTTGAGCTGACCCGGGCCATTGGCGGTTGCAACCGAGCGCACGTATGAGTCGCGGACGGATAATGTATTGCTCTTGCCGAGTTGAAAATCGACGCGAGGATTGGCGACCAGAAGAGACGAGGGATTGGGAAGGGCCTGGTTGAAATTCGTGCTCGGATCTTCGGGGTTGACGGCGTCGATGATGCTCTGGTTTTGGCGGTCGAAGTGAAACAGGCTGACGAAGTAAGAGGCGCTTTTGGTCAGTGGCCCATTGACATCGGCCTGGATGAAATACAGGTAGTAACTCGGCTGCTGCTGGACCAGCGGATTGGCCGTATTCCAAGCCGAATCGTTGCCCAGGGAGGTTACGTGCCCGGAAAATTTATCTGATCCAGGTTTGGTGAGAATTTCGATTCTGCCGTAACCAATCTTGTCAAACTCGGCGGAAAAGGGATTCTGGTTGACGCGGATCTCGCGGATGGAGGACTTGGGAGGAATCTGGCCACCGGTGAAACCGTCGATGTAGATCTGTCCGCCGCTCGGTCCGGCTGCCGGCCCGGCGAGCGCCTGGAGCTCGTTTTGTAACTCATCAGGGTCGTCGGAGAGAGCATCGAGATCGCTTCCCTTCACCACCAGCGCGCTTGAATTCTCATCGGGATTTACGCTCACGCCGGTATTTTGATCAGTGACTGTAATGTCCTGCTGCTGAACGGCAATAGCAACGGGTACATTCAGCTGGCGCGCCTGCCCCGGAGCGAGCACGATGCCTTCCCTGGTGAAGGTGGCGAATCCGCTTGCCTGGACGGTCATGGTGTATGAGCCTGCGGGAACAGCCTTGAAGAGGTAGACACCGTCACTGCCGGATTGCACGCTCAGCACGGCCGTTCCCTGGGTAAGGATGACGGATGCTCCCGGAACTACGGCGCCACTGGGGTCCAATACCTGACCTCGCAGGCTCCCCGTCGACTGTGCGCCGGCGAGTGAGGTGAAAGCGAGGCTGAGGGTGAGCAGCAGGGCTTGCTTGACCAACAAGCTGCGAATTCGTGGGAAGAGATTGTTCATTGGGGGCCACCCATCCCTGCATCTTCACTGCACTTGACGGTCCAACGGTTCTCTTTGCTCGTGTTTATTGGCACTTACTGAAGGAATCCAACTCTCTCCTGTTCGCTAGCGGTCACTTCTGTCCGCAACCGAACACCGAACCGGCCTCTGATGGCAAATACGCAAGCAGCTCGACCGCGGTTCCAGAACTTCAGTAGCGAAGGCCGAGTCTTTGAGGAAATTCCTCCTCGTCTTCATCTAGGTCGATCAGGTTAGCGTGATACTCAGCATCCTTGTTATGAATTCTGAGCAGTGCGAGATGCACCGCGAAGAGGACTACGACCGTGCCCGCCACATGCCACACACTGACCGCTAACCAGGGTTCAAGACCCACCGAAAGCAATACCAGGGGCGGAAACAATCCGAAGTATTGCAGGAGTATGAACGCCAGGTTCGTCGCCGGCGCTCTTGTTTCTCCGGTGAAGGGGATAGTCCTGACTTTAAGGAACAGTGCATCGGTAAGTAGCAGGCAAAGGCTAACCGCAACCAGAACCTGGCAGGCAAGAGAATTCCAGCCGCGCAGTTCGGGGGGCGCCACTCGATGGATCAGGGCGACCAGGCCCAAGGTCAGGCCCAGTACACACGGCAGTATCCATCGCACTGTCGTCCCAAGTTGAACGGATGTGGGCCGGCCCAGGATCACGCGAAAGATCCAACCGCCTCGCCTATCGGTCGGAGACAGGAATGCGGTTCGCAAACCAGCAATTGTCCAGAAAGCGGCGATGGGGACTGCAGCCCGCAAACCATCGGGCGACAGCGCAAAGCCGAGATGACGATGAGAAAGTTTCAGGAGCATGGTGCAGGAGAGCAGGAGAGCGAGGCCGAGGCCGCCATACAGGGCCATATAGACGCGGTGCCGTTGGGTCCTCAGCAAAGAGCAACTGATGAAGTGATAAATTCCGCGCTGTACCGCATTGCGCAACAAGGTCAGGTGAAGCAGACGACGGATGGGAACGATGGCTATATTCCGTGTGTCGAATACCTCTGCCCCTTCGACCAGGTAGCGCATTCTCCGTCGATAGGCGAGCGGATAAGAAATGATGGTCAGGGCAAACACGACGGCCGTTACCATGCAACCTGTTTTGGCGAGCCCGCTGAAAACAGCCTGCGATGAAGAACCGGCCAGAACGGTTTCGTATATTCCCAGAAACCAGAATGGCGGAAAATATCGGGCGGCGGGCAAATTCATCAGCACCTCAAGAAACCGGGAGGTGACCGGGAACAGCAAGAAGATGGTCATCAACAACATGATCGCGACGCCCTGCAGGAACGGGGAAATGGCACGGGAGAAACGTTCGCCCATGACGGCCGCCGTGAGTCCTTGCAGGCTCAGGATCAGCGCTGCAGCAAACGCGCCGCCGGCCAGGACTGAAAGCACATGGGCCAGTACATGGCGTGCCAGTCCTGGCGGATCGGAGAACATTGGATAGAATATGATCCCCGGCGCACTGCTACCGAATAGAAACAGGCCGAGAAAAAGCACGGCGGCGATCATCCTGGACCGGAACAGTCTCGCGCCGGCAATGGGCAGGGGTGAGAGAACGAAAAGGTCAAGCAGATCCGGGAAGAGCAAGTCCCAGGAAAAGATGGTTACCGCCCCCACCGCAACAAATGAATACAAAACAAAAAAGTAGTGGTCGCTCACCTGAGACCAGAAGGGCCTTTCCAGAGGCGCATGGTACAAGGGGGCCAAATACAAGGCGACGACCACTCCCGGGAGCGCGATCGCATATGCAACCTGGAGAAGCCGCTCCTTGGTTTCCCCATCTGCCGAGACCATATCGTTGTTGAAGAATCGTTCCAGACAGTGGCGAACCAGAAGGCGGAACTGACGTTGTTCCTGCGCCTCCACGACGGGCAGGTGAGCTTGCACTTCGAGTGAAAGCACGGGGAATTCCGGCGGAGCGAAGATGCGGAGCCGGTTAATCATGATGTACCTTGATGGCTTCCACTAAGTCGTGGGCTACCGATTTTGTATCTTCCTGCTGAACCAGTTGCGCGAAGACGCTTTCGAGATTGGCCAGCTCCATCAGTTCAGTCAGCTTGGACGGGCTGGCATCGGCCAGGATCTTCCCCTTCGCGATGACGACAACGCGGCTGCAAATCTGCTCCACTACTTCGAGAACATGAGAGATGTAGAGAACGGCCTTCCCTGCCGTTGTGAGTTCCAGCAGAAGGTCTTTGAACAAGCGCGAGGAGAGAACATCGAGGCCAGAGAGCGGCTCGTCGAAGATCAGCAACTGGGGATCGTGCATGAGCGCGGCGGCGATGAGCACGCGCTGCTTCATGCCCTTGGAATACATGGAAATCGGCGAGTGCCGCCACGACTCCAGGCCAAGCAATTGCAGGAGTCGATAGGCCTTGATGGCGATCTGCCGTTCGCGCAGACCGCGCAGCCTGCCTACTAACTGCAGGTACTCCAGGCCAGAGAGATAGGTATAAAGATACGCTTCTTCCGGCACGTAGCCGAACGCCCCGCGAAAACTGACGAGGTCGTCGCGTATATTTCTGCCGCGAAACAACACGCGGCCCTCATTCGGCTGCAGGAGCCCGGTGATGATCTTAACGGTGGTTGATTTTCCTGACCCGTTAGCGCCCAGATAGCCAACCACCTCGCCGGCATCTACGCGGAAGTTGACGTTGGAGATGGCCGGAATACCGCGATAGCTTTTGGAAAGGTTTTCGAGCTGGAGCATTGTTTCGGACCTCGATCACGCCATACCCTATGTAGCATACTATCTTATGCTGGTCAACAGTATGCTACATAGATATACTGCTCGCCATGGCCATCGACGCTAAACTCTCCCATTCCGCGGCCATGATTCTGCATACGATTCAGGTTGGCCAGATCTACGGCTTCAGCGTGATGGAAGCGACAGGTTTGCCCAGCGGGACGGTTTATCCGGCGATGCGCCGCCTGGAGCGCGACGGCCTTATCGTCTCGAAGTGGGAAAAGCAATCGATCGCCGATGCCGAGCAGCGGCCTTTGCGGAAGTACTACAAACTAACCCGCGCCGGGGAAACGACCCTCGAAGCGATGCACAAACGCTACCCCCTCCTCAAAAAAATGATCTCTGATCCAGAGGTCAAGAACGCATGAGCCTCCGCCTACTGCTCCGCTCTCTCCCGGCATGCTTCTTCCTTCTCCGGTGCGCCGCATGGTTGGCGCCAGGCAGAGAGCGGGCGGAGTGGTTGGCGGAGTGGCGGGCGGAGGTGTGGCACGTCTGGGACTCGTACGGTCGCAGCTCTCAGGTAACGGATCTCTGTCTCGGAGCTTTTCAGGATGCTTTCTGGTTGAGGTGGTATAGCCCGCGTTCCCTACCTCGCAGGATCCTGCGGGCGGGCTCCGCGTCGCGCTGTTCAGCTTGGTTAGCTGGATGGACGGTGATCAGCTTTGTGATCTGTTTATCTCTGCCGGGCGCGCGCAAGGCCATGAGTCCATCGCCGTATCGGAACGCCGATGGACTGGTGATGATTTCAAGCGCCGGCTATTCCGGCACCCAGGTTCCGACCATAGCGCTCCAGGATTATCAATCATGGAAGAGGAGCGCCCGGCATTTGTTCAGCGGCATTGCCTTCTATCAGCCGATACGCAAGCGAGTGCATTTTCCAATGCATCGAGGTACCGAACTTTCCATTGGCCGGGCAAGCGATAACCTTTTCAAATTGCTCGATCTGCCGGCCCCGCTTTATAGCGGCGATCGAGCCAGCGGTCAGGATGCGGCAAGGCTGTTTTTGAGCCAGGCTGCGTGGCGTGAGCTTTTCGGCAGCGATGCCGGCGTGATTGGAAATCACACCGAGATAGGCGGGCAGCGAGTTCTGATCGCAGGCGTGATCGCTCAAGACTCGTCGCAGTTGCCGGGCCAGGTAGATGCGTGGTTGCTTGAGGACGAGCGGCATCTGGATATGCTGCCGCCCCGCTCCAGAGGCTTCGTCGTGGCCCACATGCGCACATTGGGATCGCCAAGCCGCATGGATGGATGGCGAACCATGAATGTCCGCAGCGAGGATGGAGACAATGATCGTTTCGACTGCATATCGCTGGCTCAGCGATCGCGGTTACCTTTCTCCATCCTTTTGTTCGCGCTGATCGTCGCTGTGATCACATTGCCGGCAACGACAGCTTTACCTCTGGGTGAGTATCCATGCCTTAGCGGCCGCCTCCCTTGGGCGGTCAGCGGGAGACGGTGGCTATTTTTGTTGAGCAAGGTCGCGCTGGTGGTGCCGCTGGTGTGTTTGAGCTCGGTGGATGTTGCCTATGGAATTCCTTCCCTTAGTTCGACCAGCACGCAGTATATGCAGCTCGCGCTCTCGTACTTTGGGTTTCTCTTTGCTTTTCGGTGGATACTTCAGGATCAACGAAAGCGGTGCCCGGTATGCCTGCGGGTGCTCTCCAACCCCGCGCGGGTTGGAGAAGCTTCGCGAAACTTTCTGGCCTGGAACGGTACGGAGCTGATTTGTGCGGGTGGCCATGGATTGCTGCATATTCCGGAGTTGCCAACGAGTTGGTTCAGCACGCAGCGATGGCTTTATCTGGATGCTTCGTGGGGTGGCCTGTTCTCGGAGGGATGCGTTCCATTTGCCGGGTTCGTGTGATCGAGAAGCATGTCAGAACCTGAATGCCAGATAGGTTTGCAGTACGGCACGGCTGAGCAGGCTGCTGAAAAATTGACACATCCAAAGTTAGGATAGAAACTGTTACCCTATTGCAATCTTCAGCCCTGACCGTTCAAGGTAAAAACGGTCCGCCGGCTCGCAAGAAGCGGATAGGGACACTATGGCACAAGACATGGAAGGCGCTGTTTGGCAGGCACTTGATCAATTCAAGATTGAATTGCCTTCTTGGGGTTTCGCGAACACGGGAACCCGATTCGGCAAGTTTATGCAACCTGCGGCAGCGACTAACCTCGCGGAAAAGTTCAGTGACGCCGGCATGGTGAATCAGTTAACGGGAGCCTGCCCGACAGTAGCACTGCACGTCCTTTGGGATCTGCCGAATGGGCTCAAAGACGTGTCTCAGGTGGAGGAACTCTCGAGCAAATGCGGAGTGGCCGCGGGGTCGATCAATCCCAACTTCTTTCAGAGTCAGGAATACAAATTCGGAGGCCTCGGCAATCCCGATCCGGCGATCCGCAAACAAGCACTCGACCATCTGCTGGACTGCGTCGCGATCGCACATAAACTAAATTCGCGGGATATCGCGCCCTGGCTTCCTGATGGATCAAACTATCCCGGAACGCAGAGTATGCGGCACCGCATCGATTGGTTTGAGCAAGCCTTCAAGAAAGCGCATGCCGCCATGAGTCCCACCCAAAGACTGCTGATCGAATACAAACCATTTGAGCCGTACTTCTATCACACCGACGTAGCCGACTGGGGCATGGCGCTGTTGCTGGCCAGGGCCGCCGGACCGCAGGCATTGGTGCTGGTCGACACCGGCCACCACTACCAGACACAGAACATTGAACAGATTGTCGCCTGGCTGCTGCGCGCCGGCATGCTGGGCGGATTTCACTTCAACGATCGGCGCTATGCCGACGATGACCTGACGCTGGGATCGATCGACCCCTACCAGGTGTTCCGCATCTTTCACGAGATTCGTAACTACGAGTGGGAAACTGGAGCCGCTGTCGACGTAGCGTACATGATCGATCAAAGCCACAATATGAAGGGCAAGATGGAAGCCATGGTGCAGACTGTTTGCACGGCGCAGGAAATTTACGCCAAGGCTGCCCTGATCGATCAAGCGCGCCTCTCGGTACTGCAGCAAGAATGCAAGTTGGTGGAGGCAGAAGAGTGCTTTCGTTCTGCGTTCTGGCAAGATGTGCGGCCCATGGTGAAGAGCTGGCGGCGATCCAAGGGGCTGGTGGAAGATCCGCTGCTGGCGCTTCGCGAAAGCAGTTACATCGAACAAATCACCAAGGAACGTGCAGCGGCAAACCTGGGCGCGGTTGCAAGTTACGCCTGAAGAGCCTGGGCGAGAACCATAACCGGAAACCACTGTCAAAAACATTTCCAGGAC
>JBAVQC010000402.1:0-38446 GCA_049693715.1 Acidobacteriaceae bacterium
TTACTACGTTCCCGTCGTAGCGGAAGCAGAGGCCGGCAGTTCAGAGGTGCGTCTGGTGCTGAGCCGTTTCTTCGGTAACTCGAGGGAGAAGTTGATGTTATCCCTGCTCGGCGACAGCGATGTGACCCCCGAAGAGTTGCAACGTCTAAAGGATGCAATCGAGCAGGCGGAGTAAAAAATCCCATGGGAGCGATTTTGTTGGGGCAATTCATTTCGACCGGTCCTGCCGAACTGCTGATTGCGAGCATCTGGCAGGGGTTGTTGTTGACGGCTGTAGCCTGGGCCGCCCTCAGGTTTGCGTCCGGATTGCGTGCCTCTACCCGCTTCACCTTGTGGATGATCGTTTTCCTGCTGGTCGCCTTATTGCCCTGCTTCGCGATTGGCCGCGGGCTGTTTGGTGCTTCTTCCTCCCTCCCCTCCCCCGCCCCGCAAACATTTTCACTCCATCTAAATGTTGCGTGGGCCTTTGCTCTTGAGGTTGTCTGGGCCTTCGCTTCCCTGTTCTCTCTTGGCCGCCTGTTTTTGAGCGGCGGACAGATGAGAGAAATGCTGCGGAACTCGGTTCCGGTTCCTTTTCACGTACTCGATGAAGAGATCCAATCGGTGGTGACGCGAAGCGGTAAGCGTGCGGTTGAGATCCGCCTTTCAGAAGCGGTCGATGCGCCCAGCGTGGTCGGATTTTTCCGTCCCGCCGTGGTTGTGCCTCGCTCGCTGTGGAGCGAGTTGGCGCCGGGCGACATGAAGCAGATCATCCTGCATGAAATGGCTCACCTCGATCGCGGAGATGACTGGACCAATTTGTTACAGAAACTGTTGCGGGCTCTTTCTCCGCTGAATCCGGCTTTGGCCTGGGCCGAGCGCCACCTTTGCCGGGAACGTGAACAAGCCTGCGACGATGCCGTTCTGGACGCGGCCGGCAATCCGCGTGCCTACGCTACGTGCCTGACCAAACTTGCCGAGAACAAGCTGCTCCGGCAAGTCACCTCGCTGGCACCCGGCTTCTGGCAGCGGCATTCCGAGCTGGCCGGCCGGGTGGAAAATATTCTTCACCGCCGGCGTAACCTGGGTCCCGTGTTTTCCCGTGGCCTCGTAGCGGCTGGCCTGGTTGCTTCTCTCTCGGGCGTGCTGGCGCTTCAACGTTGCCCCGGCCTGGTTAGTTTTGCCGTCGAACAGCCGGTAACAGCCGCCGCTTCTATCCCTCCCTTGGAGCGGATGCATCCGGATCAATCTCAAGCCCACTACCAGGAAGCAGTCTTCCATCCTGCCGTGAGCCAAACAGGCGTGCGCGCGAACGCCCTGCCCAAACCGCATACCGCGCAGCCGGTTCGTACTTCCCGGCAGCTCCAGTTCGTCCAAATAACCGAGGACCAGGACGGCGGGGGCATGACTTTGGTTCTCTTTACCGTGGAAGTCCCGCAGACATCGCAGGCCGTTCACGGCGAGTTACTTCAAACCCTACCCACACCTGATAACTGGATAGCTTTCCAGATTTAAAAAAAAACTTCACCCTGAAAGAGGAATATTCGTGAACCACGAAACTAATTTATTAAGAGCTAGCAAGCGCTTTGCAATGCCCCTGGCTGCCGGCGCTCTCGTCCTGTTCTCCGGAGCCCTCATCTTCGGTCACAACCGTGTGAATGCCGCGGTTGCTCCTGAGAACACCATCCCGCCCATTACCAACTCCAGCATTGATCCCTTGTTGGCGCTCGACCAGGCGACAGAGGCGGTCGCTTCGCACGTAACACCGGCGGTGGTCAACATTGCGGTCACTTCCCGTGGGCATGAAGAAGCGGCGGAGGCCCAGGGTGAAGATCAAGGTCAGAGTGACGGAGATAATCCCTTCTCCCAGTTCTTTGGACCTGGTGGCCCGGGATCCGGCTGGCAATTTGGTCATGGCATGCCCGGCGCTGGACAGAGTCAGCGGCAGATTGAGCACGGCATCGGCAGCGGTGTGATCATCTCCCCGGATGGATACATCATCACCAACAATCATGTGGTCGACGGCGCGCTGCAAGTGCGCGTGACGCTGCATGACCGCAGGACGTTCCCGGCCAAGGTAATTGGCACCGACAAACTTACAGATCTGGCCGTGGTCAAAATCGACGCGAAGGACCTGCCAACCATTGCCTGGGGTGACTCCACCAAGCTGATCCCTGGACAATCTGTGTTAGCCATAGGAAACCCGTTCGGGTATTTCCGTTTTTCCATCACCCGTGGCATTGTGAGCGCAGTCGACCGGCCCAACCCGTATTCGGATGATGCTCGCAAACCGGGCGGCTTTATTCAGACCGACGCTGCGATCAACCCCGGCAACTCGGGTGGTCCGCTGGTGAATGCGCATGGTGAACTGATCGGCATCAACACCTTTCTGATCTCGAACACAGGATCCTTTTCTGGCGCCGGCTTCGCAATTCCGACCCAGACGGTGCACCCGGTGGTCGAGTCGCTGATCAAGAATGGCGTGGTTCATCACGGATACCTGGGAGTTGGCTTGAACGATGTCACTCCTGACAACGCGCAGTTCTTCAACCTTACTGGCAACAGCGGCGCGTTGATTGCTTCGGTAACTCCTAACTCTCCCGCGAGCCGCGCAGGCTTGAAGACCGGCGATGTGGTTACTGCTGTGGATGGCCGCCGGGTGGAAACCGGAAGCGATTTGCAGGTGATCGTAAGCGAAGATGCTCCTGGCTCGAAAATCCAGTTGGACGTTATGCGGAATGGGCACCCTGAGAAGGTTGACCTGACCGTGGGCGAATACCACAAAAACGCGGAAGTCGCGGCAGCAGCGAAGGACGAGACGGGCCACGCCAGGCTGGGGATTGCGATCTCCGATCTCACTCCCGATGTACGTCAGCAGTTGCATCTGGACTCTGATGTACAAGGTGTCGCAGTGGCTCAGGTACAGCCGGGAAGCCCCGCGGAAGATGCCGGGCTGTCGGGTGGCGACGTGATCTTGGAGCTCAACCGCAAGCCGGTGACCTCAGCGGAGCAGTTCCGCAATGAAGTCAAGGCTCTGCCGGCAGGGAAAGACATGCTCGTCACCGTGTGGGCAAACGGTGGCACCACCTTCCGTGTTGTTCACCCGGAGAGTGTTTCCGGCTCTAACGGCATGTAGGTTGAATAAAGAAGCCTTGGGGAGCGGCTTACTGCTCCCCCAAGGCTTAAAACATTTCCAGGAAGGGTCCGCTGAACTGCAGATCCCTCGGCTTCGCTCCCAATGAACAGATTTGTAAGTTGTAGTCAATCAAGCGGGTTGCACCTCTGTGCGAACGAGTGAAAATCCCATGGCCTCGGCCTGTTTGCGTAAGTATCGTTCGTGGCGTTGTTGCTGTTGCTGGTCAGCGAGGGCGAAGACGCTCTCGTCGTAGGGCTGGCGGGTTGTGATGAGGTGGAAAAGGATGCGAGCCAGCTTGTGGGCGGTGGCGGTAGCTCCCAAGCGGGCGCGCAGGCGGCGGTAGAAGGCGCCGAGGGAGGAGTTGCTATGGTGCAGGGTTTGTGCGGCGACTCGCAAAGCATGGTTAATGCGAGTCTTGCTTCTGCGGGTTTGGGTGGATAGTATGCGTTGCCCGCTTTGGCGGTTATTGGGACACAGGCACAGCCAGGAAGTGAAGGCCGGCGAGCTGGGAAATTTACCCATCTCGGGACCGAGCTCTGTGAGCAGGGTGAACCAGGTTAGGGTGCTGATACCCGGCACCGCCGTCAGGTCGGTACCAAACAGGCGATAGAGTTCGCTGCGCAGCTCCAAGCGCAGCTCGTTTTTTCGCGGACGATGCTGGTTTGGCTCCTTGGCCAAGGGAGGCTGGTCGCCATCCATGCGGCTGGGAAAATCATTCACATATTGAGCCAGCTCTTGGTCGCAGGCAGTGATCAGAGCTTGATACTGACGCAATGCCTTCAGCGATTGTTCTAGTGTGAAGAGATGCTCGCGGCGATAATTACCCACCAGCGACTTGCGTATGATCTCCTCACTGGCCTGCACCCGGCCATCGCGCAGCCCAGCCAGCACTTCGGGATTGCGCTCTCCCTTGAGGATGGCATCGATAATGGCCAAGCCACTGACCCCCGTGATGTCGCTGAGCACGTGATGAATTTGCAGATTCATCTGCGTCAGCGCTTTGTGCATATGCTGGGTATGGGCCGCCGCCATCTCGATCAGCGAATCACGATGGCGCATGATGGCGCGCAGGGCGCGCACTTGGTCCTCGGGGTGGAAAGAGCCGCGCAGCAATCCCACCGAGTGCAGATATTGCAACCACTGGCAGTCCTGCACGTCGCTCTTGCGCCCGGGAACGTGCTTCACATGATGCGCATTGACCAAACACACACCCAGCCCTTTGCGCTCCAGAATGTCAAACACCGGGATCCAATACACCCCAGTCGATTCCATGGCTACGCTGGTGATACCGCACTCCCTTAGCCAGTTGGCCATGCGCTCTAAGTCTTCGGTAAAGGTATCGAAGCTGCGCACCGGCTGCGCATCCCGATCTGCCGGCACCGCCACATACACTTTCCGTGCCCCCACATCCAGACCGGCGGCATTGGGTTCGACCTCCCCTACAATGGGCAGAGTCCTCGAGGACTGACTCGTTGTTTTTTGTTTCATGCTCTCCTTGTTTGCGCGCCGCTTCGGCCAGGTTGCAAATCAGGGGAATCTCCCGAACGGAATCGCTGCTGTCGCCAACAACGTTACCTTTAATCACGATCACAAACCTGGAGCCAGGCTCGGGTACGGACTGTAAAATGTACCAATGCGTGGACGGCTTACTTCCGAAGCCAGCGCTCCCTCCATCATAAAACCAATGAACCGTACCCCCTGTTCATTGGTTTCATGACCTCGCCGCAGGCGAGGTCATCGGCTCGGGATGACAAAGGGGAGATTGGCGTTCAGGGAGGAGTGGCTACTGGACCGAGGGCGTCTGACGATGACTTGTATTCAGCAACCACTTTCCATGAAACCGCCAACCTCTCCTTTGTCATCCCGAGAGCCTGTGACTTTTTTTTGATTTCGCACTTTGGCAACCGAGCTCCCATTTAAACTGTCACCCTGTCCTTCGGCCACCGCCCTCTCCCTCATCACAACCTTCCCCTTTTTGTCATCCCGAGAGCCTGTGACTTTTTTGGTGCATCCTAGCGAACAAAATGATTGCTTGGGGGGATTAGGTTGTATGAAGAGACATGGGCAACAGCGGAGAAGCAGGTGTTCAGGAGAAGAGAGCGGTGCGTCTGCGCAAGGCAGAACGTCTTCAGCTGTCGATGGAACCGCATTGCATTGATGATCTGGTGGGAGCGCTTCATCGGGTGCGTACGGTGATGGCGGTAGTGGAGAAGCTGGGGGTGAGTGGTTTTTGCGAGCCGATTCGTGCCCGCGAGGGGCAAGCGGGTCGTGATGCGACCGATCCGCGTTTGCTGGTGGGTTTATGGCTGTATGGGTGTACCCGTGGGATTGGATCTGCGCGTGAGTTAGCGCGTCGTTGCGAAGAGAGCGCGCCGTTTCGCTGGTTGTGCGGTGGAGTGACGGTGAATCATCGCCTGCTTTCGGACTTTCGCATCGATCACTCCGACGCCTTGGACGAGCTGTTTACGCAGGTGTTAGCGACGTTGGTGGACAAGAAGCTGGTGCGAGTGAGCCGCATCAGCCAGGATGGGGTGCGGGTGCGTGTGAGCGCGGGAAGCAAAAGTTTTCGTCGGGAAGAGCGATTGCAGCAACTGTTGGAGCAAGCCCGGCAGCACGTAATGAAGTTGCGTAAGCAGCTGGACTCGGCTGCAGAGTCGGCCGCTGTGACGGCGCGTCAGAAGGCGGCGCGTAAGCGAGCGGCGGAGTCGCGGCAGCAGCGCTTGGAGCAGGCGATTGCGCAGTTGCCGGAGCTGAAGCAGAAGCAGGCGGAAGCGGCCCAGAGGGCTGGCAAAGGCAAGTGCGGGGATCAGATCCGGGCCAAGCAGCCGCGAGTGAGCACCACGGATGCGGACACGCGGGTGATGAAGATGGCCAACGGCGGTTATAGCCCTGGGGTAAACGTGCAGTTGGCCACCGATACACAAAGCCGTGCCATTTTGGGGGTGGAAGTCAGCAACGAGGGTTCCGATTCGGCGGGGTTGAGTGAACCGATGCGCCAGCAAGTGGAACAACGCACTGGGGGCAAGGTGGAGCAACACTTGGTGGACGGCGGCTACTTGCGAACAGAGGATATCGTGCAGGCTGACCAGCAAGGGGTAGAGTTGTTCGTGCCCTCTAAGCCGGCAAGGAATCCACAGAACCGTGGACGGGAGTTGGAACCCAAGCCGAGCGACCCGGAAGCGGTACAAGCATGGAAGCGACGCATGGCCAGCAAAGAGGGGCAAGAAATCTACAAACAAAGAGCTGCCACCAGCGAAACGGTGAATGCTGACTTACGAACTTATCGTGGGCTGGCACCGTTCACGGTGCGCAGCCTGAACAAAATCAAATGCGTGACACTGTGGTGCGCCTTGGCTTACAACCTGATGCACTTCAGCAAAGCGTTGCTGAGCTAAAACCCGGCTGCAGAGAAAAGGCAGAGCAAAACCGGGCAAAACGGAGAGGATTTGACACTGCATGGCAAGCAGTACCCTGTGACAATGCACCTCGGCCTGATGGCCGCTTAGCAGTCCGGCCACCGAAAAATATGCCTTAATCCTCTTTGCTTCAAAAAAAGCTGAATTAAGTCACAGGCTCCGACCGGAGCCGAGGGATCTGCAGTTCAGCGGACCTCTCATGGAAATGCTTTTATATCTGTGAAAAACTCAGCGGGCTCAGATAGAAATTCGAAATATTGCTCACGATCTCCGCATCCGTGTTTCCCGGCCGATGCGAAAGTTCCTTCCACGCCGGGTCTGAAGCAAACATTGCCCACTTCTTATTCAGGTCGGCCACATCCTCAAACGTCAGCATGTAGGTCAGGCTCGGCATGCGGGGTCCGGCCAGGACCTCTCCGAAAAACACCGGAGCCAACCCTGTACGCGTGAACATTCCGATCTCCGCCTGGTTGAACATCTGCACTTTTCGTATGTGGGCGGCGTGGCCGCTGCTTTCGTATGTCCTCAGTTGAAAGACTCGTTTTTCCGTTTTTGGCGCGACCAGCTTTGGCCAGCCGGCAAAGGCCGAAAGCAACGAAATCTCCACCCGTTCGAAGGCAGGGGTCGCAGCGGGTGCATCCCAGAACGCGGTCGACGCTTTCAGGAACTCGGCGTCCTGCGCCAGCCGCTGGTCCAGCGTTGCCAGTGCCTCCACCGACGTTGCGGGAATCAGCAGATAGTAGGTCGGCGTCTCCGGACCGATATCCAGCTTAAATGCACCCACCGGGTTCATCGACATGCGATTCAGCGCCGGGATCAGAGCATGTTCGAAATAGCTCTGGGTCAACGCCAGCTGGCTGCCGTTGCGCAAGGAGTACCTGCGCAGTTGGTAGAACTCTTGTGCAGTCTGTGCCAACACCCGTCCCTCCCCGCCGCTCAAGGCCGCTCCAGCCATGGCAATCGCCGATGTGACAAAATCTCGCCTTTCCAAGCCTTCCTCCTAAGTGAAGTCCATTGTAACCAGCGCCAGGGTGAAGCCGTCGTAACCCTTGCTGCCAACGGTCTGGATGGTGGTGGCGTTGAGGCGAGGCTCGGCCGCCAGCATCTCATGCAGACGCCGCGCTCCCTTTACATTGGCGTCTTCGTTTTTGGCATCGATCAACGCTCCATTGCGAATCACGTTGTCGACGATGATCAGGGTTCCGCGGTGCGCCAGCTTGAGCGACCACTCCAGATAGTGCGGAATGCCCGATTTGTCAGCATCAATAAAGATCAGGTCGAAGGGGGCGGCGCCCTCGGCGACCAGTTGCTCGATTCCGGCGTGGGCGTCACCCAGGCGCACCTCAACCACGGAGGCGAACCCAGCGTGGGCTATGTTAGCGCCGGCCACCTGAGCATGTTTTGGGTTGGCTTCAAGAGTGATCAAGCGGCCACCGGCCTTGAGCGCCCGTGCCAGCCAAATGCTGCTGTATCCACCCAGGGTGCCTATTTCCAGGATTCGCGAGGCGCCCGCCAACTGGGCCAGCAGCATGAGCATCTTGCCCTGGCTGGGCGTCACACTGATCGAGGGCAGCCCAGCTGCCTCGCTGGCTTTGAGCGCCGCGTCCAGCACTGGGTCCGGGGGCAGAAGCCGATCTGTCGTGTACTGGTCGACCGCTGTCCATAATTCCTTGTCCATCGAAAACGCTCCTTCACCGTGTTGGATAATCAACCACATGCCTACGTCTTATAACCAGATTACAGGGCGAAGCCTGGAGCGGCTGGCGGCACTAAGCGACGGCATCTTCGCTGTGGCGATGTTCTGGTCCAGCTGAATTTTGCGCTGGGGCCGCGGCTGCCCTTTTTGTCAGAAATTTAGAGCCGCTCCGATTCGACGATGTGCACGCCGGGAGGCGCGTTGATGGCAGCTTCCAGCAGCGCTTTGGCAATTTTATCGGCAGGGACCACCCGGTAATGGCGGGGCAGAATCGGCCGTAGCGAATGGAACATCCGGATGGTGCGCGCTTCCCACGCGCGATTGGGGTGGCGCGGACCGAGAATGCCCGAAGGGCGCACCAACGTAAGGGATGGGAAACCTCCGGCGATCAGTCTCTGCTCCACTTCCCCTTTCACCCGCATATAAAAGGCGCGCGCCTTTGGATTAGCGCCAATGGAGGAGTTAAAGGCAAAGCTCTGCGCGCCGTGCTCATGCAGTAATTTGGCCACCGCCAACGGGTACTCAACATCGACTTTGCGGAAAGCGATATGCGAACCTGCCTGGCGCATGGTGGTGCCCAAGGTGCAGATGCCTCCGTCTACCTGCCACCAGGCCGCGTCCCCCGGCAGGGCGTCGAAATCGACCAGGGGGTTTTCCAGGCGGGGCTGCGGCGGCAGGGGTTTCCGCGTCACGGCTACCAGCTTTGCCACCCGGCTGTCGGCCAGCGCCAGGCGCAGGACGGCCTGACCCACCAAGCCGGTCGCGCCCACCAGTAACAGATCTTTCATGGTCTTGCTCCCTTGCAGCCATAATAGCGACCATGGAGAACTTTCGTCTGCGGGTGTTTCGCGCTGTTGCCCATCACCTCAACTTCCGCATAGCGGCGGAGGAATTGTTGCTGACCCAGTCCGCGGTAACGCAGCAGATCAAGGCGCTGGAGTCGGAGTTGGACGTCCCGTTGTTTGATCGCGCCGGTGGCCGGGTATCGCTGACTCCGGCTGGCGTTGCGTTGCTGCCTTTTGCCGAGAGGCTGGCCGCGCTCTCCGAAGAGGCTCGTGAAGCGATCGCAGCTACTGCCGGCGGCAGCGCTGGACGGCTGGCCCTGGGGGCTTCCCAGACCATTGGGCAGTATTTGTTGCCCAAGTTGATTGCGGGGTATTTGCAGGAAAACCCTAAGGTGGAAATCAGCGTGCTCGGTGGGAATACGCAGACCATCCTCGAAGCGCTGGTGGAGCACAAGGTGCAGCTCTGCCTGATTGAAGGCCCAGCGATGCGGAGAGACGTCCAGGTAGAGCCTTTCATGCAGGATCACATGGTGTGCGTGGTACCTGCGGGGCATGAATGGGCGGATGAGGTAATCGACGTGAAGGCGTTGCAGCAGGCGAAGCTGGTCACGCGGGAATTGGGTTCGGGGTCGCGGAGGATTGTCGAACAAGCCTTCGACAAGGCGGGACTGGATTTGAAAAGATTGCGGCTGGTGATGACGTTCGATTCGACCGAAGGCCTTCTCAGCGCGGTGGAGGCCGGGTTAGGGATTGCCTTTGTATCCCGCTGGGCGGTGCGCAATCAACTTGCGTTGGGAACGCTGAAGCTGGCCAGGGTGCTCGAGCTCGATCTGGCGCGGATGTTTTCGCTGGCCACGGTGGCGGGGCCCGAGCCTGCCGGCTTGACCCGTTCGTTCCATCGATTTGTTCTCGAGCGCGCGGAGCAATTGGCTCCGCGCGCAACCGGACGAACGATGGCCGCGAAAAGGTAAGACGATGGCATTGGCTAGGGGTTGAGAGAAACCGCAGATCCCTCAGATGGATATGTAATTGAAATAGATCGCCGCCAAGGATGCCCCGGCAACGATCACCCAGAGGGAGACGCCCTGAACGAAGGGCCGGACGCCGACTTGCTCTAAAGTCTTCTTCGAAAGACTCGTTCCAATCAGGAACAACGTCGCGGTCAGCCCGGCTTTACCGAGATGACTCAAGGTTCCATACTGAGCGGCAAACCGCGGCATGTATGTGGCGGCGGCAGCGGCCAGACAAAATAGCAAGATGAACCAGGGAACCTTGACCTTGGCCTGCTTGCACGAATGTCCGGATTTGGCCATGTAAGCGGCGGCAAGCAACGACACCGGAACAATCCATAGGGCGCGTGCCAGCTTCACCGTGGTGCCTACCGCCAGGGCCTGAGTGCCGTACTTGGCCGCAGCCCCGACCACGGAGCTGGTGTCGTGAATCGCGAGCGCCGACCACAGACCGAATTGATTTTGGCTCAGGTGCAGGAGATGGCCAATCGCAGGAAAGATAAGCAGGGCGACGGAGTTGAGCACGAAGACAGTTCCCATCGACACGCTGATTTCTTCCTCATTTGCCCCGGTGATCGGAGAAATAGCCGCGATCGCGCTTCCACCACAGATCGCGGTGCCCGCGGCAATCAGAAAAGACGCCTTTCCCGCCACCTTAAGCAGCGCACCAAACAGCAGGCCCAACAACATGGCGCAGCTGATGCTGATGGCCGTATAAAAGAATCCTGAGCGGCCCGCGTGGACCACCTGCTTCAGGTTCATGCCGAAACCCAAGGCAACTACGGAGACCTGCAGCAACAGCTTGGCGAGCGAATGGCTTTCCAGGCGGAATGGATGCTCCATGGTGAAACCGAAGGCAATGCCGCCGGCCAGCGCAATTGCCGGAGAGACGACGCCACTCGCCGCAAGAAGAAGACCCAGGAAGAAGACCGTTCTGCTTTGCATGCATCTACTCTCCGGCATAGAGACGGGAGGGGTCCAAGCAGAAATAATGATGAGCCATAAGCCGCCTGCGTTCAGGGGTGGACACCGCAGGAAATTCGTTTTTTCTTCGCCTATACTGGAGCGGTGAGGCGAATTCTGCGAACTCAGCCGTCGGAATACCGCGAGAGCGGCCGCTTTTCTGGCGGAAATGAGCTATAGCGCCGTGCCTTCCGTCAGGCCAGACCATCGATACGCTGCGCCGGCATCTCCGACAACGGATGTTAGACCCATCCCTCAACTCCCCTGGTGAGAAAGGCGGGCTAGCGACTCCATCGCACGATGCACTTCCTTCTCCACTTCCATCAGCTTAGCGCCGGCCAGCCCCAGATTGCCCGATCTCCCCATCTCTTCAAGTTCTCCGGCTAAAGCGGATGCGCTGGTTGCGGAAAGATTGCTCAATGCCCCTTTGAGCGTATGCCCAACCCGCTCCACTCCCCCAGCGTCTCTGCGTACAAGGGCCTCCTGCGCGTTCTGAACGTGTCGAGGGTATTCACTACGAAGTATTCCAACCAACTCGGAAAGAAAGGCGCGATCGCCATCGATCCGGTGAAGCAGCT
This sequence comes from Acidobacteriaceae bacterium, assembly GCA_049693715.1. Lineage (GTDB taxonomy): Bacteria > Acidobacteriota > Terriglobia > Terriglobales > Acidobacteriaceae > PALSA-350. The sequence goes on from JBAVQC010000402.1 coordinate 11,564, forward strand.
CCGCGGCGTCCACGGGATCGATCGACGCGTCAACGCTCGATGCCGCCCCGGCAATGCGCTTGTACCGCCGTTCCACTGCCACGGGAACGTCCTTGTGCCTTCGCTCCGCACATTCGTCTAAAGCGTTGTCGAGCTCCTGTGGATTAATCGGCTTGGAGACATATCCGTCCATACCAGCGGCGATGCACCGTTCACGGTCACCCATCATCGCCATTGCCGTCATGGCAATGACTGGTTGATGAAGCCCCGTTAGCTCCTCCTGTTTGCGGATCGCAATCGTGGCCTGGAAGCCATCCATCTCGGGCATCTGTACGTCCATCAGCACGAGGTCGAACTCGCTTCTCGCCAGCGCTGCGAGGGCTTCTTTGCCATTGCCAGCCGAGACCACATGATGACCGCGCCTTTCAATCAGCTGCGTCGCTAGCCTTTGATTGACGTGATTATCTTCCGCCAGCAGAATGCGCAGCGTTCTCACGGGATCGTGTACATGCCGCAAAGAGTAGCGGGTTATCATCGTCTGGGGTACTGGCTGCTGTTTGCTCTGGAGTACGCGCAAAATAGCTTCGCGCAGCTCGATTTGACGTACGGGCTTAAGCAGGTAGGCCGCGATTCCGAGCTCTCCACATCGTGCCGCATCGCCCTTTTGTCCACCGGAAGTCAGCATCATGATCGTCGCAGTTGGGATCTCTCGGCTCTGCTTGATATGTTCCACAAGACCGAACCCATCCATCTTGGGCATGTGCATGTCTGTCAGGATCAACCCGTAGGCATCTTCTGCATTCCGTGTGGCTGAAAGCTCAATCAAAGCCTCCTCACCACTGGAAACCGCGGTCGGTTTCATTCCCCAACGCTCGACCAAGCCCTGAAGAACACGGCGATTGGTGCGGTTGTCATCGACGATCAGGACCTTTACGCCGTGCAGTATTGGCTGAGGAACAGAAGTCTTGACTTCAACTACGTGCTTGGCATCCGTGCCCAAGCGCGCGGTGAAATGAAAGCGTGATCCCGCGCCGACTGTGCTCTCCACCCATATACTTCCACCCATCATCCCGACCAAGCGCTTAGAAATCGTCAAACCAAGGCCTGTTCCTCCATAGTGGCGCGTTGTGGATGTATCGGCTTGACTGAAGGAATCGAAGATAATATCCAGCTTTTCAGGTGGGATACCCACACCAGTATCGGAAATGATGAAGTGAAGAATTATGGCCTCCGCTTCGACTACGTCCGCCTGGACTTTTAGCCCAACCTCTCCTTCCGTCGTAAACTTGAGTGCGTTCCCCACCAGATTGAGAAGCACCTGGCGAAGGCGATCCGGATCGCCCACTACCATCTCCGGCACTCCAATTGCCACCTCACAGACAAGTTCAAGCCCTTTTTCATGCGCCCGCAAGGCCAGCGTCTTTAACGTGCCTTCGATACAGTCACACAGGTCGAAGTCGATCTTTTCCAATTCAAGCTTGCCCGCCTCGATTTTCGAGAAATCAAGTATGTCGTTGATCACATTCAGCAGAGAGTTCGCTGAAAGCCTGACCGTGCCGAGGTAGTCTCTCTGCTCCAGCGTCAGCTCAGTCTCCAGGGCAAGGTCAGTCATCCCAATAATGCCATTCAGCGGCGTACGAATCTCATGGCTCATATTCGCCACAAAGTCACTTTTTGCCAGACTGCCGGCCTCAGCAGCTTTTACTTTCTCAAGCTGTTCGATCAGCGCCAGTTCCAACGCGTGATGGGAGAAGAACCGGTCAAAACCTGCTGTCACAAATACCAGGCCCAGGACGAACAGCGTAAAGAGCACTATTCCCGCGATGCCGAGATTGGAAATGCTGACGGCGTGCTTTACTGCGGCATCCGCAAGAGGCATCGGGACAAAACGGACGGCCGCCATGCCCACATAGTGCACGACCGGAATGGGCGGTCGGAACGCCTCCATCCCCAAGTAATGCATCGACCAGATGCCCGTTCCCATGGCGCAAGCGCCGCCAGACAGCCATGCAAACCGGGTTCTCCCGCAGGCGACGGTCACCCGTCCAGAAAGGTCGAGCGCTGCATAGGCAGCCAGAATCGCAATTAGGATGGATAACGCAACAAAGCGATAGTCGTAGAAGCCGATCAGCGCTGCTCTGTGGATTCCCGTCATCACACCTCTGGCTGGCTCGAATTTTTCACTATTCAATTACTTCGGCTGATTTCCAATTGCCGACCTAACACCTTTGAGGCATAGCCGCGGAATGCCCCGCCATGGTTCTGCCGGGCATGTTTGCTCGCGTCTTCAGGCTAACGTGATACATATCCAAGCCGATAACTAGGATTGGGGGAAGTGAGAATCTCACATCCTTAGGAAGAGCATCGTTTGACTCCCATAGTTCCATCTGAAGCTCTAAGCGGTACCTACGATTACCGTCTCGTCGCCTTGTCCGTGTTGATTGCGGTACTTGCTTCTTACGCCGCGCTCGACCTCGGGGGTCGTGTGACGGCCTCGAATGGACGTCTTCGCTCCATTTGGCTGATGGGTGGTGCCGCCGCCATGGGAATGGGCATCTGGTCGATGCACTACATCGGGATGCTCGCCTATCACCTTCCGGTGGCTGTCTTCTACAACTGGCCCACGGTCTTATTGTCTTTGCTGGCGGCGGTGCTCGCATCGGCCGTCGCGCTATTCGTCGTAAGCCGGAATGAAATGGGGCCAGCGAGCGTTGGCATTGGCGGGCTGCTCATGGGAACCGGCATCGCAACCATGCACTATGTCGGCATGGAAGCGATGCGTCTACCCGCAACGTGTCAATATTCTCTCGGCCTTGTGGCATTGTCAGTGGCCCTGGCAATCGTAATTTCGCTGGTCGCCCTATGGCTAACCTTCAACTTGCGGGCTGAGACCAACTCCGTGAGCTCGAGAAAGCTGGCCAGCGCGATGCTGATGGGGGCCGCTATCCCGATCATGCATTACACCGGCATGGCCGCGGCCAATTTCAGTTCCTCGCCCGGGGCCGTAGACCTGACCCACTCTGTTGAGATCTCCTCCATCGGCATCGTTGGTATCGGCGGCGTCACATTCATGATTCTCTTTCTGGCGATCCTGACATCCTTGGTCGATCGTCGATTTTCCGCGCAGTCACTCGAACTGCACCTCAGTGAGCAACGCTACCGACAACTGGTGGATTCCGCTCAAGTCATTCTCTGGCGGGGAGGTTCAGACAGCACCAACTTCAGCTATATCAATCAAGAAGCAGCAGATCTGCTCGGCTACCCGATACAGGAATGGACCCGTAAACTGTCCTTTTGGATTGATCACGTTCACCCGGAAGATCGCGCATTGGCGGAGGCGCGTTGCCGGGCCGTCGCAGAAGGCCGAGGCCCAGAGCGGTTTGAACATAGGATGATCGCCGCCGATGGGAGAGTGGTATGGCTGAGGACTTCGGTTCGTTTGGTCTCGGGTAATGGAGAGAGCAAAGAAATTGCCGGGGTGATGACGGACATCACAGACCGTAAGCTGGCACAAGAGGCTGCCGAGGAGGCCAGCCGCACCAAGAGCGGGCTGCTGGCGGAAATTAACAGCCTCCACGACCAACTGAAACGGGAAAACACCCGCATGGGAGCCGAACTGGAGATCACCCAACGCCTGCAGCAGATGATGCTCCCACGCGACGAGGATCTGGGTAAGATTGCCGGGCTCAACATCTCCGGTTCTATGGAACCTGCCGCTGAAGTCGGCGGCGATTACTATGACGTCGTCTGCCAGGACGGGGGGGTCCTCTTCGCCATCGGAGATGTCACCGGGCACGGTCTCGAGAGCGGTGTAATCGCCATTATGGTCCAGACCGTGGTGAGAACCCTGTTGGCGAGTGGGCACTACGAAAGCAGAAAGTTCTTAAAAGTTCTCAACCGCGTGGTCTACGATAACGTTCGCCGCATGCGCTGCGATCGCAACCTCACGCTAAGCCTGCTTCATTATCAGGACAAAGTCGTCGCCATCAGCGGACAGCACGAGGAGGTTCTTGTCGTCCGCGGCAATGGCGTACTCGAAAGACATGACACTCTAAACCTTGGTTTTCCACTGGGGCTAGAGGAGGACATCTCCAGCTTCCATGGCGAAGTAACCGTCCCTTTGCGGTGCGGCGACGTCATGGTCGCTTATACAGATGGCATTACTGAGGCCATGAATTGCGCCAACGTCCCATTTGGTGTCGAGCGGCTCTGCGAAGCGGTGAGGAGGAGCCACGGGCGACCGGCCGACTCGATCCGCAAAGCCGTTCTGAATAGCCTTCGGGAGTACACCGGGGGTCAGGAGTTGCTCGATGACATTAGCCTGCTCGTCATCAAGCCTATCTAACCTCAAGAATGGAGTAGCGCTGTCGATGAGCGATGTTGACCGATTAAAAGACAGATCCGTGTCGCAACACCTGGGGCAGAGTATCGCAAATGTGGATTCACCACTGAACTCGCCACAAAATTCACATCCCGCAAGCCAAGCAGGTGAGAAGGACGACGAACTCAGCCGCGTTCGGCTGGAACTCGATCGGCTACAGAAAGCGAACCAGGGTCTGCAGATCGCCCTCCTCAGCTCGAATGAGCGTGGTGATTTCCTGAAGGACCATTTTGACAGGCTCAATGCCCGCCTGGCGGCCGAGGTTCGGGACCGTCAAGCCGCAGAGGAGAAACTGCAAAAACTCATTCAGGCGGTCACGCGGGAGAAAGGGGACCTCGAAATCCTGGTGCAGATTCTCATGGAGCAGGGCGACGAGTCGGCGGAGGAAGGCGAAAAAGCGCGCATCGACGGCCTCACGCAGATCGCCAACCGACGCCGGTTCGACGAGTTTTTGCTGCAGGAGTGGGGCCGCCACATTCGGATGCAACAGCCGCTCTCATTGCTGCTCTGTGATGTAGACCATTTTAAGCTCTACAACGACGGCCAGGGTCATCAAGCTGGTGACGAGTGTCTAAAAGGCGTAGCGAGAGCGATAAGCCAGTGCTATCGCGCTGGCGATCTGGTTGCCCGCTACGGAGGCGAAGAGTTTGCAATAGTGCTGGCACAAACCAACCGTGCAGGAGCTGCGCAAGTGGCTGAGCGAGTGCGCTCCGCCGTTGCGGCCATCGCTCTTCCCCACCCAGCGTCCCCAATTTGCGGCTGGGTCACTGTGAGCATTGGCGTGGGAAGTACAACCCCTCAACCACACGGTCCGACGGATGCGCGCGCACTCATTGAGGAGGCGGACCGGCATCTTTATTTGGCTAAGCGCCTGGGGCGAAATCAGGTGAGCTATCAAGACGAGGAGAACTCCACATAATGATGACTGACCATACCCCAGGTAACTACGGAGAACCATCCCGTGAGTGCGAATATCTGACACTGGCATTCTCGCCGAGTAGCGCCCCGCTACGCTCCCGTTGGCGCAACAACGGATTGTCAGCAGATTTCCTGGGCGACTACGTGACTACATTCCTGCCGACCACGGAAGGTGTGTCCGCCTTCGAGAACCGGCAGAAGGAGATTAAGCACGCCGTCACGTACATCGCAAACGAGCTCCTTGAAAACGCCATGAAGTATCACGAACCCGATGTCGATATCCCGATCAAGATCCATCTGGAGTTAGCCAGCGACCACATTACAGTGAGCGTCAGCAATGGCATCGGTGTCGTCCAGGCGGAGCGTTACAAAGCGTTTGTTGAACAGCTCCAGAAAGGAGACGCGGGCGACCTGCTCATGAAGCAACAAGAAGAAAGCGCAAAGTCCGACGAGTCGACCGCGTCCTGCCTGGGCCTGTTAACGATGATGGCTGATTATGACGCACAGCTTGATTGGCGGTTTGACGTTCACCCAGTGCAATCGGGGAGCATGATCGTTATCACAAGCGCGGTCCTGCTGCTTGAAGATGTAACAGGAGTTTCCGCTTGAAAAACATCAATGGAGAGTCTTTTGAGATCCGGCGAGAGGAGGACAACTCAACCGTCGTTTTCAAAGGCGCGCTGCGCCTCAGCGGCACCGAGGACTATGCGCCCATTCTCGATATGCTCAAGGAAACACTGATCAGTCCCGCCAGGCCCATTGTGCTCGACGTGAGAGAACTGGATTTCCTTAACAGCTCCGGTATCACCATGCTCTCCCGGTTTGTCATTGAAGCCAGGGATTGCGCCGGGATCAACCTTGAGGTCCTCGCTTCCGAGGCGGTTCCGTGGCATGTCCGCTCGGTAAAAAATCTTCAACGGCTCATGCCCTCCTTGACCATTCGTCTGGCCTGACGTGACACAAAAACTGAGTGCCTTTCTAGCAGAGAAATATGGGATTAGCGCGGCGTCCATTGCGGACGGCTGGTAAACAGGCCGCCCAGAAAGCCGAGCTGGTAGACGAGAAAGAACCCAAAACAAACACTCACGACGCCCGACGCTACGCTGAACACCCGGCTGACACTGTTGAAGCGGTTTCCAGCGTACGCCAGCGGCACCGCCATGACTGCAGTCATGCACATCATGCCCACCATGGTGCCTGCGCCAAAGATCAACAGGTACACCGTCGCCCAGACCGGACTGTGAATTGTCGAAAGAACCAACAGCGCAACCGCGGCGGATCCCGCCAGGCCATGAACGATCCCGATCACCAGCGGCCGCACACATTGATAAATCCCGAAGCGGCCGACGGTGCGGTCGAGCAGAGTCTCCGCCCTATCACGAGCTGGGACAGGTTTACGGTTGCGTGTGAGATAGCAGGTCAAGCGCTGTAACACTCCGGTGAGATTAAGCACTCCAAGAAGGATCAGCATCAGGGCAACACTGAACTCCATAGAGAGGCCGAGACGCGGGGGGATGACCACCCCGAAGAGAATGATCAGGCTCCCGACGGCAAAGATGGTCAGGGTGTGACCGAGTCCCCAGATGGTGCCGATCAAGCCTGCCTGTCGGATACTCCGCTGTTTGCTCACAATGGTGGAAACCGCGACCACGTGGTCAGGATCGGTGGAGTGCCGCATGCCCAGCAGCAACCCGAGGCCAGCGACAAAAAGAAATGGGCCGAGCCTTTCTTTGCTGAGGTGGTGGAAGTCAATCCCGGTGGTGAACATGGCGCGTACCGCGATGCCCGCGCCAAGCACAGTCATGAACGCTGCCGAAGCCACCGGCAGCCAGCGTGTGGTCAGGGGTCCGTTCAGCAACAGGCGGCCCAGGAAACGGCGTCCATAGACCATCAGCATCCCGAAACCGATCAGCACGGCGGCAAGGCCGAGACTGAAGGCAATGATCAGAAAGAAGCCCAGGCCAACACGGTGCAGAGCGAAGGCGCTCAGCAAAACCACCAGGGCCGCAGGGCATGGAATGATGCCGCCCGTAATGCCCAGGGCGAAGAGCTGGTAGAGGGAAACGGGTTTAGCAGGCTCCTCAGGCTGGGGCGATACAGCACTCGGTTTGCTGGACGAAAACCAATGCCCATGGAGTTGCCCGGCGGTATGGCAATGATCGAGGTCCAGACCGCTCCAGCGGCGGAGGAACATATATCCGCCGAGCCCCGCGATCGTCAGCCCGGAAAAGACCCCCAGCCAGGGATAAAGCTGCTCGGGCACGATGTAGCGCGATGCATAGAGGGTGACGGCGCCAAGAGCAAAGACGCCCGCAGTGTGGGATACAGTCACGATGAGGCCGAGCAGAAAGGCGTGCCGCGCCGTCCCTCGCGAACCTACCAGGTAGGCAGCCACGATCGTCTTGCCGTGACCAGGTTCCAGCGCGTGCAGTGCGCCAAGCCCGAAGGCGATGAACGCAGCGGTGATGAGGAACCACAAGCCCAGGCGGCGACCTGTGATCAGTTCAGTGAATGCGCTGCGCGGGGTTGCCTGCTGGTTGGCCTGGAGATGCAGTGGCGCAGGCGCCGCCGTGGAAGCGGCCGCCACGGGGACGGTCGCGGCGACATGCTGAGCGTGCGATGGAGATGGCTTCCGGGCGAGAACAGCAGCAGCTCTGGTCGAGCTTGTGTGCGCAGTCTCGACTGCCATTGGATAGTGAAATTGAATGGCTGCGGACAATTGTTGCGGCGGACTGTTGAGCAGGTCGGTGGGATAGTTGGTCAACCCGGCGCTCCGATCTGTCTGCGGCACCGAGCTGCTGATGAAACTTGCCACTGGATTGGCGACGGCGACAATCTCTTTCCATCCGGCATGACCGGGAAAATTGTCGTCAGCATACTGAAGGCTGCCCCCTTTATGATCGGGCGGGTACGGGGCGCTGTAGACAAAGCCCATCTTCATGGTGGGCAGGCCGCCGGCTCCGGGAGGAAAGATCACCTGGCTGGACATAAGCCGCAGAGCCAGGCGTTTGCCGTCGACCAGCAAGCTAAGACCGCGACCCAATTCCAAGCCGCGTTGTCCGATAAAGCGGGTGACTGCCGGGTCTGCTACATCCGCGGTGACATTTCCCTGCTGCAGTTCCTGGTAGGTTGGGATCTCTGCCAAATCGATGATGTAGGCAATCTTTATGTCATCACTCTCGAGCGAGATTTTCGAGTAGTGATTGACGCTGAAATTTCCCATGGGATGAGCAAAACTCCGCGGCCCAGCCAACAGGGAGACCGCGAGCAGGCTCAGGAAGAAGAGTGGCTTACGGAACATGGTTCGGTCCTTGGCTCGCCGTCAATGCGGCCTCGTTATCCAGCGCTCTCAATTGTTGCCGGGCAACGCCTGCGTAGATCACGTGGAACCCGGGATTGATGTTGAGCGCGGCTTGCAGCCTTTCCTTAGCCTGGCTTTTCTGGCCCAACCGGCCGGCAATCATGCCAGCGTGAAAGAACAACAGAGCGTCCCGTGTGCCGGGCCGTTGGGCATGCTCCATGGCATCGCTCGCTTCCTGGTATTTCCCGTTCTTGTATAAAGCCCAGGCGAGCGCGTCCCAGGTATAAATGTCGTGCCGCACTTCAAATTCTTTGTGGGCCAGGGCGAGGGCCTCGTCCAGCTTGATATCGTGATCCGCGTAGAAGAGCGCCAGATCGCGATTGTGCAGGACCTGGTTAATGTGCCCCAACATCCCGATGTATTCCACCAGCTGGTACTGCTTCCTGGCCTCAGCCATGTTGCCGGCCTGGTTGTAGATGTCCCCCAGTTCCGCCACATACATGGGCATCGGCACAACCGCGATAGCGCTCTGGTAAAGCTTGATCGCTTCGTCGTAGCGTCCCTGGTTTCCGCGCAGCTTTCCCAATCCGGCCAGGGCGCGATAATCGCCGGGATGAATGTCAAGCGCCGTCAGGTAAGCATGGTTGGCTGCTCCAATGTCCCCCGCTTGAAACTCGTATTCACCCAATTCGTAGTAGAGCCAGGCGAGATTCTCCGCGGGTAGCCGGGCTTCTGTCCCAGCCGCAACCGCGCTTTGCATCAACCGGATCGCTCCCGGTGTATCGCCGGAAACGAACTTGAGATACGAGGTGCGGCTGTCGCGAACATAGACATTGCGTGGCTGCGCAGCCGATTCACCTGAGATGTCCAGCCGCGAATAGGCAATGGCCGCTCGTTCGTATTCGCCCATATCGGCATTGGCGTCGCCTACGATCGCGAAGGAAGAAAGGTCTCCTGACCCCAGGGCCAGCGCTTTCTGCGCGTAGATGATGGCATCGCTGAAACGATGCTCGCCCATGCACACTTCTGCCATCGTGGAATACGCCGGCTCCGCGGAGAAATCCGCATTGTTCAGCGCCAGCGATTTATTCAGCGCCTGCTCTGCTAACTGAAATTCTTCCACGTCGCCCGTTTCCCTGGCCCGCTGAAAAAATGCCGCGCCCAGCGACGCATACGCAGCGGGATCCTTGGGCGCGCGCTGCACGCGGCTTTGCACGGTTTGAATCACGCGCTCGGTACCAGTGGCTCGGGGAATCAACAACGCAGCCGGCACGGGTGAAAATACTACCGGCGTGACCGTTGCCGCGGGTGTGGCCTGTTCGGCGCGCGGCTGATTCTCCGCCGTTGACGGCGGTACAGCAGGAGCGGCCGCTACCGATGCGGGGTGAACCGCGCCTACGCGAGCCCGGTTCTTGATCGTCTCCGGATAACCCGGGAAAAGTTCGTCGGCACGTTGCAACATCCGGCTGGCGGCGTCCAACTTGCCGGTGTCGATATCGATGGCTGCGATGTGGTTGGCGATGGAGGCAAGTTCGCCGCTTTCGTCGGGTGACGTTTCCGCGTACGCGCGATCGAGCGCTTCCAACGCGCCAGCAAGGTCGCCATCGTGTTGGCGAATGTCGGCAGCAATCAGCAGACCAGGAACATTGAAGGGCTGCAGGTTCAGCATCCACTGCGCCGATTCCACCGCATCGTCATAGTTGCCGAGCCCCATATAGGCGCGCGCCAGGTATCCACGGACAGTTGCGTCGTCGGGAGTCTGCTGTTTCAGCCCCCTGGCTTCATCCCTGGCTCGAGTGAAGTCACGCTCAGCGAGCAGGATCGCCACGTGCGCTTTGCGCAACTGAAAATCCCTGGGAGCCAGACCGAGCCCAGCGGCAACGGCCTCTGCCGCCTGGCGATCGTAATCAGACGACCCCGTCTCCTGCGCCCGCGCGAGGAGAGCCAGGGCCAGGTTGTTGTAGCTCTCAGGCCCCTTTGGATCGGAAGCGACCTGCTGCCGCGCGGCGGCGATTCGTTGCTCAGCGGGAGTCATGCGCGTGACTTGTGCGTTGACCAGCAGAACAGAACCAGCGACGAAGAGGACGGTCAAAATAAGCTTCATGACGTTCCTTTGCTGAAAAGCGAGGGCCTCCGGGCACTCCTCAGGAGGGTGTGCCCGGAGACCTTCGGCAGGGTTACAGAGTTACAACACAGGGCAAGTGGTGCTGCCGCCCTGGTTTGCCGGCGGTGGGTCGGCTTGACTGCTGCTGGCAAGCGTCGGCTGATCACCGCAACCCGTTTCGCTGGGGTCGATGTGACGGCTATCGCGGCCGCTGAAGGCGTAGTGCACATACGGGAAAGTCTCCTGTGTGGGCACGTCCGGTGCAGCGACGCCATCGCCGAGCAGGTTGTTAGGAGCGACGTTGAACTTGGGATTCAACACGCCGGCAACTGCGCGTATTGAAATATCCACTACGTCGTCCGTCAAACGCCGCCCATTGGGATAGCCTGCGCCGTCGCCGGCGAGCAGACCCATCCGTTTGCGGTTAGCCTCCGGAGTAGGTGCCACCCCGGTGTTCAGCCGCATCAGATCAGCAACTGGACCCGCAGGCGTTCCCGGGGCAGCAATCGGCGGCGCATAAATTACCAGCGGAAGCAGATCTGTCCGCGGCGGCGGCGGCACGTTGATGCCGAAAGCGGCATTCAACAAGCGAGCAAGCGTCGGATCGAGATCGAAGTTGGCGAATTGAGCGTCGTTGTTCGGATATGACATGCTCCAGGTGTCTTTGTATCCGGTGCCGATGATCAGTTCGTTGATCAGCGGATTACCGAAACGCTGCACCTGAACGTAGTTGCGTTGGTTTGCCGGTTCCTGGGGAGGGTTGCGGACAAAGTATTGCGCCCGCGAAGTGGTTGCCCATGCGCCAATGGTCGCCCTGGGGTCCGTGGCCGGGTGTTGGTTGCCATCGCTGGTGAGATAGGCAATGGGCACCTCAATGGCGATGGTGTTGACGTTAAAGCCGGACACCGCATTGGGCGCCAGGTTCAGGTGGTCGTCCTTGTCCTGCGCCGCCGTTAACACTCCGCCGCCCGCGCCGGTGCGGAAATTGAGAGTATCAAAGGTTGCTCCCAAATCGATAAAGAAAGGATCCGCAACCGTGCCGGCGAAAACGCGGATGTCGCCGCGGTCCCCTGCAACGGTGTAGATTCCCTGCTTTGCCAATGCCTCGTAGTCAGGCATGGTGCGAGGGCCAACGTTGGTGGGAACGGCGAACATTGCCGCGCCATTCACCGGGTTCAGAGGAACCCTCTGGGAACCGCGGTAGATGACCACTGAGTACGTCTGACGCAGGCTCAGCCCGGCTGCCCCTGGTCCATCAAGCGAGGTGATGGCTGGAGGAACAATCGGAGTGCCTGGCGCTACTGGCGGAGGCGAGTTTTTCGGAGCATTGATTCCAGCGCCGGCTCCTGCAAAGCCGACGGGCAACCCGGGGGCCCGAACTTGTGTCTGGAATCGAATGTTGAATGTCAGGTCGGCGAGAGCGTCGTGATTGTTATCGATCTTGATCTGGTAAAGAACGTTGGGATCGAAGGGAAAGTAGTTGGGCCCGTTGCTCGGTTCGAGGAAGGGATCCACATTCATGATGAATGTAACCCGATCAGGATGGTCGTAGCTGACAAATGCGTAGAAGTCTGTGATGTCGGCTGAATGGTCGAGAGCTGTGATGGGTGCTTCGCGATGACTTGATGCGAATACTCCGGGTGGGGTAATCAGCAGCAGGCTCATCGCAAGTCCGACGATGGACTGGCGTGTAGGCATGCGGGTCTCCCTTGATTAACTTGTCTCCGATAGGCGCAACACTCATTCAGGCGGGTAGGGCTGCGGAGAAACGATTTTGCGTCATCGGTACTGAAGTTACGTGCGCCCGATCAAACTGGATGGCGGTTGGTGCTGAATCTTTCTTGAGTTGAAGCGAGTTGTCGAGGGGTTCTTCATAAGGCGAACAAATTGTTCATGGCATGGTGGAAGAGAGCTGACCTGATGGTCCCATTACAATCATGTGAACATGAGCCCAGAAATTCACCGCGTTGCCAATGCCGATGCCGGCGCAATTGCAGTCACCTCGAGCACCACGCCCGGTTCCAATGGTGTGTTCGGCCCGGGCAATCCATTCTTTGCGCCCAGCAGTCTTCCGTTTCAAGCGCCCCCGTTCGACAGGATTCAGGACAGTGACTACCAGCCGGCCATCGAAGCGGGCATGGCGCAACAGTTGGCGGAGATACGCGCCATCGCCGACAGTCCCGCTGGGTTCGAAAACACCCTGGTCGCGCTGGAGAAGAGCGGCCGGTTGCTCGACCGGGTCATGTCGGTATTCGATGCCGTGACCAGCGCCAACACCAATTCAGATCTGCAAAGAGTGCAACAGATCGTAGCGCCGAAACTCGCCGCGCACAATGACGCGATTTTCCTGGATAGCCGGCTTTTCCAGCGAGTAGAAGAAATCTACCAGCAGCGCGACATCCTAAAGCTGGACGCCGAGCCATTGCGGCTGGTGGAGTATTACCATCGCGAGTTCGTGCACGCCGGGGCAAACCTCTCGGACGCGGATAAAACCACACTAAGAAGAATCAACGAAGAACTGTCGACCTTGCAGAATGATTTCAGGACCAGGCTCCTGGCGGCTACCCAGGAAGCTGCCTTCGTTACTACCGATTTAGAGAAGTTGGCGGGCCTAAGCGAAGCCCAGCTGGCGGCTGCCGCGGAAGCTGCTGGATCAAGAAAGCAGGAGGGCTGGCTACTGACTCTGCAGAACACCACCCAGCAGCCCTACCTGGCCGACTTGCGGGACCGCGAGACGCGCCAGGCCGTCTTCGAGAATTCCTGGAACCGCACGGAACGCGGCGGAGCGCATGACACGCGCGCAATCGTTCTACGTCTGGCGCAGCTTCGCGTCCAGAAAGCCGAGCTGATGGGTTACCCGAATTTTGCCGCCTGGAAGTTGGAAGATCAGATGGCCAAAACGCCGGAGGCCGCGAAACGGTTCCTGGATGACCTGGTTCTTCCAGCCAAGGCAAACGCGGCCAGGGAGGCCGAAGAGATCCGTCAGCTGATGAACGCGGCCGATGAAGTCCAGCCCTGGGACTGGGCCTATTACGCTCAGCGGGTACTCAAAACAAAGTTCGATTTCGATGATGCCCAGGTAAAACCGTATTTTGAAATCAACCATGTATTAGAGAACGGTGTCTTCTACGCCGCCAACCAGCTCTTTGGCTTGACATTCCAGGAGCGTAAAGATCTCCCCGTCTATCAGCCGGATGTGCGCGTTTTCGAAGTGGTCGATGCGGATGGCAGATCGCTGGCCCTGTTTTACTGCGACTACTTCAAACGTGACAACAAGAATGGTGGGGCGTGGATGACCAACCTGGTCGGTCAATCCAGGCTGTTGGGCACTCTGCCCGTGATCTGCAATGTGGGCAATTCTCCCAAACCTGCTGCAGGCCAGCCGGCACTGATCAGCTTTACGGAGGTCACGACGATGTTTCATGAGTTCGGCCACGCGCTCCACGGTATCTTTGCGGATTGCGAGTACCCCAGCCTTTCCGGCACTGCCGTGGCGCGCGACTTCGTTGAGTTCCCTTCCCAGTTTTACGAGCATTGGGCTACTTATCCGGCGGTCTTCGAAAATTATGCGAAGCACTATGAGACCGGTGCGCCCATGCCTGCGGAGCTGGCGGCGAAACTTTCAGAATCGAAAACCTTCAACCAGGGATTTGCGCTGACCGAGGTCCTGGCGGCGGCAGAGCTTGACTTGCAATGGCACACCCAGAGTGCGGGCGTGCAGATTGAAAGCCCGGATGCATTTGAAAAAGAGGCGTTGCAGCGTACGCATCTTTCGATCAACTATGTGCCGCCGCGCTACCGTTCCAGTTACTTCGCTCATATTTTTACGGGTGGATACGCGTCGGGTTATTACGCATATCTATGGGCGGAGATGCTTGATCAGGATGGGTATCAGTGGTTCCTCGACAACGGAGGCTTGACGCGAGCCAATGGAGATCGCCTTCGGCACATGGTGCTTTCGCGGGGCAACACGGAAGATCCGGCTGCCATGTATAGGGCTTGGCTGGGTAGGGAGCCTAGTATTGAGCCCATGCTGAAAGAGCGCGGGTTGGTGAACGCTGAAAGCAGGTCATAGATTCTGGATGGTTGCCCATGTTCGCCATAGCAAATGAGTCCCGTAGCGCCTGCCCTGAGCTTGTCGAACGGGGCGTCTGAACTTTCTGAACTTAGCCCAGGCCACAGTCCTGGGTTTCCATGGATCAGGGAAAAGTCCGGTAGGGACGACTGAAAAGGTTATCAAGAAATGGCGCTTAGTTCGGGCGGCGGATTGGGTTCTCAATAGAGGAATATTTCCGAGACGTCCGGGGAATTTCCAGTCGTCCCTACGGGACTTCTCGCCTCTCCAAACCCCACCCAGGACTGCGTCCTGGGCTAAGTTCAGCCGTCCCTTCGGGACTCAGCGAGGGACACCCGTCCAGAGCCACGGAGGCTGTTTGGGAGTGATGCTCCTTCAATATCCCCTCAATCTGTTCCTCGGGAACCAATATGTTTTGAGATTTGGCAACGTTGCCAAATAAGTCGTTTGTTTCATGAAGATGCTCAAGGTGCTCAAGTAATTAATTTGAGCATCTTGCCTCGTTGACCGGAGGGTCTAATCCTCCGAAGGAGGCAAAGTCCACCACCAGGCACCTGATTTTCCGTCCTTGGAGCTACGAACGCCGATATCGAATTTGGCGCGGCGCAGGGTGGAGATGCAGACACCATCGCGCTCGGCGGCTATCTCAATGGAATACTGGGTCTGGCTCCCAGGTTGCAGGCAGTCACGCAGCCATTGCGCCGCAAACTTGCGCTTGGGCAGACCGGCGCCGGTGGGGCGGGCGGCGAGGAGATCGTCCGGGGTGAGGTTGCTGAGCCCCGTCCAGTGGAAATTGCCGGCTTCTCCAATCCGATAATCGAGCGGCGGAGCCAGCGGCCCAAGGTTCGATTTGACGTGCAGCAGAGCGGTTTGCGCGGGTGCGTCGGGCGAGCTGCCGACGAGAAACTCGGTACGGAGAGCGGCGGAGCAGTCCATGGATGACCGACCTCGATGGACAGGCCTGCCGGCGCCAGGTTTGGCGAGGTGGCGAATGAGGAGAATGCAGCAGCGGTGAAGCTCTGCCAGGCGGGCGAGACGATCGAGAAGAGAGCGCGTTTGCGAAGCGCGATCAAGGTCAACCTCACAGAGACCGTCCCAGGGATCGAGGATCACGAGGTGAGCGTGGCTTTTCTGGAGCGCGTAGTCGAGCGCGTTCGGGAGATCGCGGAGAGCGGAGTCAGGCGAGGACATGGAACTCGCAGAGTCGGCTCTACGCAGGATGACGAGGCGCGCGGGGTCTCCGTGGAGGCCTGCGAAGCGAGGTTGAATGACTTGCGCGGCAGGGTGTTCCGCCGAGGCATACAGGACGGTGGCCGGTTCGAGCGTTTCGCCGGTGAACGGGTCGCGGCCACGTGTGAGCGCCGCTGCGATGGCGAGGGCGACCCAAGTCTTTCCGGATCCCGGCTCCCCGGAAAGCATCGCTAACGTACCGGCGGCGAGCCTGTGCTGCCAAAGCCATTCTACGGGTTGGGGCTGGAGGTCGGCGAGGTAAACCATATCTGTGCCGGTTACGGTTGCATCTGTATCCGCAGGTGATGGCGTGTGAGGCGAGAGTGCATCGTTCATTGTGGCTAGCTGTGGGATCATCGCTTGCTCCAGGCTGGAAGGGTCCGTTTGGCATAAGAATCTTCTCTTATGGCTGACAGTAATACGCCTGGGAGCGGCCGTCCATGGCCCTGGAGAATAATCATGTGGAAGAGCGGGTAGTAAACTCGTGATTACTCCCTACTGTTCAAGGATAACTAAGTAGTTAGCCGCGCTCTCTTGGCAACGATTCGACCTATCGCTACCAATACCATCGCGCGACGTGGCCGCCGAGAGAGGATCGCAAGCCTGAAATTGTGTGGACAGGAGCAGTCGAACCCTTCATTTCAGGCAACAATCGAAAAAATCGAGGGGAAAGAAGATCTCGTAAAGGTCACTCCGTGGACTGCTTCCGAGGAGGTTGTCTTTGCCACCTGGCCATCGCCATTCCCAAAGCATCATTGGAGGGGGCAACCCTTACCGGGAATACGCACGTCGCTGTGGCAAGTCGCTTAAGGTAGTCGAACTGCATTTTAAGAAAGGACACACAATAACGCTGGAAGATCTGTTTCAACAAATTCAGACGAAGGCCGCGAGGCCAGCTCACCACGGTCAGTATCTCCCGAGTGTGAACGATGATGGAGCCGCAAAGAAATCCGGTCTCTCTTATACGCAAATGATTGGAGAGATCGTGGACCTTGCCATGGCCCGGAACGGGTGAAGTTATCGGAAATCCCTTCAGGCACTTCATGCAGCGGGCTTTTTGAGGGATTGGATTACCTCCCGTGGAAAGGGCGGCGCCCACCGTCTTCTCCCGAGCGCCACGCCGCCGCGATTTCCAGGTGTGGCGGGGGAACGTGTGCGCGTTAAGGGGTGGCATCGAAGGCTTGACAGACTTTGGTCCGGGAATAAAGAAGAATGCGCTGGGAGTGATACTGTAACAGTAGCTGGTGCAACTAAGAATCCTCCCTCAGCGGCTGTAGCCGAATCTGCTTTCAATCAGTTAGGTATGGGCTTCGGAGCCTGTGCGAGAACTCTGCACTGTTTATCTCCGCGTGTTTCTGCCGCAGAAGGGTGTCCTCAACCCAGGCCAAAGTATCGTCAGGCAGTTGATCTTCGACAAGCGGCAACCTAGTTACAAGCCGGTGAGCTACACACTCGACTTTCTTTCTGGACAGGGCAACCCCTAACTGTTCAGTCTCATCTCTCCCAGGGGGCTGCGAAGGGCATCGGCTCAGTGCCGGTGCCCTTTTCTCGATGAAGGGAAGTTGTGTCGCCGCAGCCGGAAAATCGGCGGCCAGGCCCTCCTTCGCCAGAATGCGAGAATGATTGACCCTCGAACTCCGGGACGAAACCACTCGAGAGTGCAGCCATCCTGAAAATACGTGTAACCTTACGCCTCGTCCGAGTTCTAACTGAACGTGGCTCGCATGAGAGGACGTGATCGGGGAGATTCCACCTTCCCCAGTCATCATCCGCCATCGGTCGCAAATTCAAATTCAGGAGTGAACGAAGATGACCGCCAGTGCAGATCGTCGATTCCAGGTCTTAGGTGCCGCAAAGAAGTCCAAACTCGCAATGCTTGCCGTGGTGTTAGCTTTGACCGGCATGGCTGGCCTCTCGACGCGATCGTTGGTGGCACAGGCCCAATCGAGCAACGCGCTTCTGCCCCCGGTTGGATTTGTTTATACCGAGACCAACGGGACCAATAATGCAATCCTGGCGTTCAACAGAGCGGCCAATGGTTCGCTTTCCCTGGCTGCCACCGTGTCCACGGGCGGCCTGGGCGGCGGAGTCGTGTCGGTCGGCTCCCAGGGCACCCTGGCGCTGAGCCAGGATGGGCGCTGGCTCTTCGCGGCCAACCAAGGAGACAACACGATTTCAGTATTGGAACGCACCCCAGCGGGCCTGAGGCTGACCGGAAGGGTCTCCTCGAACGGCACACTCCCGGTGAGCATTACCGTGAGTCGAAACCTGGTCTATGTGCTGAATGATGGGACGGCGGCGAGCGCAACGAACCCACAGCCGGCAAACATCACCGGGTTCTTCTTCGATCAGGTTCGCGGCGCGCTCGCCCCCATTCCGTCTTCCACGCGTTCGCTGAGCGCCCCGTTCCCGACGGTTCCGGCCGCCGGTCCGGACGCGGCAGAAATCCATTTCGACAATACCGGATCGTTCCTCTACGTCGGCGAAGTGGGGACCAGTCTGATTGACACCTACGCGATCAAGCCCGATGGGACTCCGGGCGAAGATGAGGCGCAGACTTCCAACGGCAACGGTCCGTTCGCCTTTGCCTTCGATCCCCGGGACAATCTGATCGTCACCGAAACCCAAGAGGCCGCTGGGATCGTAGGCAAGGGCTCCGCGACCTCTTACCAGCTGAATCGGGACGGGATTCTTCACACCATCAGCGGCTCTGTGCCTGATTCTCAATCCGCGCCCTGCTGGTTGGAAATCACCGGCAACGGCCGGTTCGCGTACGCGGTCAATACGGCCAGCTCCGTCATTTCCGGTTACGAAGTTTCCTCCCTGGGAGAACTTTCCCTCTTGGGCAACGGCGTTACCGCAACCACCGGCGCGCACCCTCTCGATATCGCCTTCACTGCGGACAGCCAGTACCTCTACAACGTTTCAGGGGCCGGGGCACTCATTGGATTCCGGGTTAACGCGGACGGATCGCTCACCTCTCTCGGCCAGGTCACCACGGTACCCGCCACGTCAAGAGGGTTGGTTGCGGAGTAGGTCTGGGAGCGAACCAACCCACCCTTGTAACCGCCTTGCCACCAGCGACGTTTGCCCTTCTGTCGAGCGGATCGAGTTATCTCGCCGCCGCTCGACTACGTAATTTCCGTTTCTTGAGCTCCCCCCAATTCGGGAACGTGATATTGACTTATATCGTGATCGAGTTTCATCCGCAAATACAAGGATGGCCGCCGCAACGAGTAAACTGCGGAGCCCGCACTCGTATCCCATCGAGTTATCTCAGACTATTCTCAAGAGTGGCCCGACTGGCGAGAAGATGGTTATTGATTTTTTGCCCCTAGCCAGTCTTTACGCAATCTACAAGGCAATGGGTGTCAGATTTTTCGAGCGAAACATCCGTTCAGCCTTACCAGAGACCGAGATCGTCAACTGCTCAATCCGTCGAACACTCAAAGAGGGGAATATCATGCTAGGGAGCAAATCATCATGGTGAGGTCTTTCACGGAGGTTCGCTGTGATGAAGGTAGGGTTATCGTAGCGGAAGACAGAGCGTCTCGCTTCCTTCGCAGGCCGCGCCAGACATGCGCGAGGGTTTTAGACGTGTTACCTATTGAGCGTATTCCAACGTTATTGCTGCCTGCATTCGCTAATCTAAGTGCATTCACGATGAACCTTTTTGTGGATCGGCTGTACTTTAGAGACAAGCTACTTCCCTTGCTGCTCGCTGAGGATCCCCGAAGAATCTTATTTTTAGGTGTGAGATTGTATACGAAACAATACGTGCGGATCATAGCGGATGGCGGTCGTGAGCTCTGGACACTCGATCGAGATCCCACGAGCTTTCGGTGCGGCTCGGATAACCACTTAATCTGCGATATTACGGATAAACGCGATGCACTCGGGGATAAAAGCTTCGACCTTATCGTGTATAACGGACTGATCGGATGGGGCGTCAATAGCGACGTTGACATCACGTTGGTCTACCAGCGCCTCGAGACTCATTTAGCACCGAAAGGAAAGCTGCTTGTGGGCTGGAACCATGACCGGAGCAAAGAACCCATGAGCTACCCGGTTGTTCAAACTCATTTTCAGTATGCTTTTGAGACCACTGATTGGCCCAAGGTAGGCTTCGACACAACATCGCATTGCTACGACTTGTTTAAACGTCAATAGAGGTGCTGCGCGGGCCTCAAAAGCGAACTCCATTCCACCCCTATGCAGATACTGACGGCTTGGGTTTGAACACGGAGGAGCGAAGCCGCGGGGCTAACGCGGGACGGCTAACGCGGGACAGACGGACGGTGTGTCGGAGAGAAACTGCTTCATTATCGGGGCAGAGGTTGGTACTGCCTTTCTCAATTCGTAATTCTCTAGATCGCGTGCAACAGCCCACAGGGGGCGCCTGGGCTGTTTACGCGATGCGGAAGGGAGTGGTTTCGGGCAAATCGTCAGGCGTGAGCCAAAGTCATTCGATGGCGAAATAGTTTGAGAAGATTGTGGGTGGCGCAGATAAGCTTCCACTCTGAGGTGACGTTCAACAGGCCACGTAAGCGGAATCTGCGGATACCACGTGCTTCTTTAATCTGGCCGAATACCGGTTCCACTGTTGTCTGTCGAAGTGCATAACGGGCTTTCCCCTCCGCAGTGGCCAGAGCTTCTCTCATGCGAAATGCTTCTTGGCTGCGCGGAGCGTTGGGCGGTAAAGCATTGCCTGGTAAATGCGGTTTGGAGTCAGGTGCTACCAGCATTTCTATGCCGCTCACAGCCGGGTCCAGAAGGCTGGTCGTGTCCCAATAGCCTGCATCGGCGGTGATGGTTGTTGGCACTCCTTGGGCTGTGCTTCTTAGACTCTTCACCATAGGTAACAGTTGCTGCCGATCGATGGGTTGCTGGGTTAATTCCGCGGCCACGATGATCTGAGCCTGCGAGTCCACTGCGATCTGTGCGTTGTAAGCTTGCACAAATCCTCTCTCCCCGCTGTCTTTCATCACTCGCGAATCAGGATCGACGAAGTTATATTGCCGGCCGGGCGCGGCGGCGTTCTTTCTCGCTCGCAAGCGCTGCTTCTTCTCCTTCTCCCGTTGGCGGCGATCCTTTGGTGGCTCGCTTGTTTTTTCCGCTTTGCTCCGCGGACCGGGTTTGCCCGGAGAATAATTGTCGAGAGCAGCTTTCAGTTCAGCTTGTGCTTCCTGCTCTAACTCCGCCTTTGCTTGCTGCAGCCGCTCGAGGCGCTTCTGAGCATTTGCTAACTCGTCGGGCAGTTGGTTGGCCGCTTGGTCCAGGCCGGCGCGCCGCTCTTCTTCACGGTCGGTCTGCTGCGCTTGACTCAGCAATCGCGCGACCTCGGCACGCCAGTGTTGTTCCCGTTCGCTGATCCTTTCATACCTTGCGGAACGTCGGGTGCTGGCGTTGGCCTTCATCTTAGTGCCGTCGATCGACACGTTGCCCAACTTCACTAAGCCAGCCTTCTGACATAGCCTCAAGGCTTGTACGAATAAGTCCGCCAGCGCCTCCACGTGTTCCTGGCGAAAGAAAGCTAAGGTATCGTGGTCGGGATGCTGGTCGGCGGCCAAATAGCGAAACGCCACGCTATCGTAAGTAGCCTGCTCGATCTTGCGCGAGCTCGTGATTCCGATGCAGTAACCGTAAAGCAATAACCGCGCCATGAGCACGGGATGGTACGCTGACAAACCTCGCCCATCGCTCCGTTCATACTTGGCGTAAATAGAGGACAAATCCAACTCGTTCATCACGTCGGCTACGAATCGCGCCAAGTGATTCTCGGGCAGCCAGTCCTGCAGGGAAGGGGGAAGTAAAAACGGCTGATCGTGGCTACAAAATCGAAAACGTTTGTTCACAAGGAAATCCTACAAAATTCTGCTCCGGGGACCAAACAATTTTGGTGCAATTCTCACATCTATCTCCGACACACTGTTCGTCTGTCACTGATCTCTTGTCACTGATCTCTTGTCACTGATCTCTGTCACTGATCTCCCAATTTTTCAGATCCAATGCAGGCTGAGCCCAGCTCGTCCATTTGGCCCCACCTGCAATGCCGACAAGTGATAGCGCCTTCACCAGGATCACCCAGCTGAGTCGCATATTCCTGCCTCGGTCTATATACCGGTCCCACACGCTGACAAGTAACTTCTCTAGTTGCCCTTTACAGGCTCGAAGTAAAGCGCCACACCACCAGCCGGACGCATGTGAAGCGCCAGGATATCTTTCGATGTGACCGTGCGATCGATTTGGCTGAGAGTTTCGTAACTGGCGCTTGGATCTTCAGGATCGGTGAAAAGGTGCGCGGTGTAAGTGCCACTGCCGAGGAAGCTAAGCGGCAACTGATAGTCATAGGCCTGATCCCCAGTCATGGCGCCTACAAACCACTTATTCCCCTTCCTGCGGGCGGCGACTATGTGCTCCCCTACAACGCCGTCGAGGACCTTTGTCTCGTCCCAGACGGTGGGAACCACGCGCAGAAACTCAAGTCCCGGCTGGTTCCGGTAATGCTCAGGATCGTCGGTAACACAAGTGAGCGGACTCCAGTACACGACGAAGAGGGCAAGCTCCTGGGCGCGGCTGCCCATCACCTCCGTGGGCGTCGTCTGTTTCCACTCCGCCGGGCTGCGATTGAGGAAGCCGCCCGGGGTGTAATCCATAGGCCCGGCGAGCATGCGGGTGAAAGGTATGGTCAGCTTGTGCGTTGGCGTAACGCGGTTGGTGAACTTGTTGTACTCGTTGCCTTCCACGCCCTCGCGAGTAAGTAGGTTAGGATAGGTGACGCGAAGCCCGGTAGGCTTGAACGCGCCGTGGAAGTCAACCATCAGGTGGTGGGCGGCAGCGAGCTCCACGATGTGACGGTACCAGTTGACCATCTCCTGGTCATCGCTATCCATGAAGTCGATCTTGACGCCGGCTATGCCCCAACGTTCGTAAGTTGCAAAGGCATCGTCGAGCTTGCCCGCCTGAAGCGTCCGGTTCACATCGCCACTGTGTATCCACAGCCACTCGCGCACATGGTGATCCTTGGCGAACTGCAGCAGCATCGGCATATCAAGCTGTGGCGCCGGTTTGGTGATGTCCGCCCCCGGCTGATTGAACGGCCCGTACCACTGCCAGTCGATCAGCTGATAGGGAAAGCCCATTTCGCCGGCGAAGCTGATGTAACGCTTAATGGTGTCGTTGTCCATCTTCACATCGCCGCTCCACCAGTTATCCCAGGCCATCATGCCGGGGTGGATCCAGGAGGTATCTTTGATGGCCGGCGGCGGATTCAGATTCTCGATGATATTGGACTCGATCAAAGCACCCGGAGTGGTCCCAAGCATCAGGACGCGCCAGGGAGAGTCATGCGGAGTAGTGCCCACGACGAGGCCATTGCCGTCGAGCCGCGGAGAAAGGTTGGCGACCAGGTCTCCTCTGCTCGATTACAGAGACATGCCTGCCCAGTCGGTCAGGTCCGCCTCTGTAATCGCGGCATAGAGATTGGGCTGCACCTGGGCCAGCAGGGGAAGTCCGATGATCGCGGACTCGGGGAGGTCCGAGATGTGCTCGCGGGGGAAATGCTGTTCGTACGAGTTATGGAAAGAGGCGTAGATAGTGGCCCAAATAGTGGGGTCGTCCGGAAAGTGAAAGGCGGTCTGCTCGTCCGTTACAACAAACTTTTGCGCCCCCTGCGAGGCAGGCAGGGAATAGCGGAAAGCGACGCCATCGGCATAGGCCCGGAAGATCAAGTCCAGCTTCCGCCCGGGATTGGCCTGCTCGACGAACGAGAGAATGATTTCGTTGAAGTGGTTGCGGATGGGACTCGACTTCCCCCACACGGGATCGGTCGTCAGGTCTACTTCATGATGCTGATCGTTGACGAGCTTGAGCTCCCCAAAGGGCCGCTGGTCTTTAAACACAAGGCCCAGTGGTGAATCCTTAATGACCGGTTGTCCGTTGTATGTAACCGAGTAGCTCAGAGGTGAACGCTGGATGTCCGCCCGGACATTTCCGTCAGGCGACTGGATGCTCCATTGCTGTTTTGACTGACCGATCGCCAGGCGAGGCGCGCAGAGGAGCATGGCGCTTCCTAGCGCCAACATTGCAGGGACGAGCTTTCTCACTGCACGAACAGCACCTACACACTGCGCACGATGAAGGTTTACATGGCTTATACGCGGTCGGTTCAATGGCATTGATTTCCTCCGAAGTTCCTGCGACGGGTGAGGCGTTGTCCGGCGAGATATCGACTTATGCAGAAGTTTTAGGCGGGTCAAGACTATCAGAGAAAACGTTTGCAGGGAAAGCGACAGACTGTTGGATTTGAACACGTTAACGCTACCGTGGATCTCCCCGGCCTAATATCTTTGCACGGCTATTGCACAGTGGTCGAGATGACCTGAAATGATCCGGAGTTGTAGTTCGTCAGGTACAACGTTTTATCATCGCTGCCAACCGTAATCTCGCGCGGGAACAGTCCCGTCGAAATCGTCTGCACCACGCTGGCTGACGCTGGAACCACAACCGATAGAACCGTCGCATTGGCTATGCCGGTGCCGAACCGGTTGGAGTTAGCGACCGCCAGCAGCTTACCGCTGTCGAACAGCCGCAGACCGACCGGAGCCGTCCCACCGGTATCCGCATACCCCAACAACGCATTCCCTGGGTTGGTCTCAAGCATCCCCGTACTGAACGCCAGCACCCGGTTATCCCCGCGCGCCGAAACCCACAGCGTCGACCCATCCGCCGTCTCCACCGCGCGCACAGGCGAGCAGCCCGCGTTCACAGTCGAAACAATCGCCGCCGAGGAAGGATTCGCCTCCGCCTTCGCCACATCGATTACCGTCAGCAGCCCGTTGGCCTGCGTTCCGCCGCCCGCCTGCTGGTAGCACCCTGTCCGCGTCAGGATGGGATTGCTCCCCCCCGCCGCATTCGTGAAGCTCCCTTCTACCTCGCTCGTCGCATACAACCGGCTACCGTCGGGCGAGACCGTAACGCCCGCAATCGTCTGTCCTCCGGTGGATATCTCCCCCACCAGCGTCCCCGTCGACACGATCCCTGACGAGTCATACTGCAGAGCCACAACCCCTACATTTCCCTCCGCCGTTGCACCCGGCGCCACCCCGTACTCGTTCGCCACAAACGCATACTTGCCATCCGGCGACATCACAACATCGAAGCTTCCCTCGTGGGCCGAGACCGCGCCCTGGCTCACCTGCATTCCCGTCGAGGTGCATGTCTGGAGCGTGCTGAGGTTATAAACGATCGCCCCATCCACGCCTAGCGTCGCCGCCAGTCCCTGCCCATTCGGAGTCAGGTTCATCCCGAAGGCGGAGGCCCCATCCTGCACGAACTGCGGACGCACATAGTTGAAGCACGAAAGCTGCAATCCGCCGCCGGTCGCCGGCCCAAAGACCAGCAAGCCAGAGGTCGAAGCCGAGACCGACACCAGCACATTGCCCGACGCCAGCGGCAGCGCCCGGAACGGGCTGCCATAACCGCCAGTCGAATAAGTAACGCTGGAGGCCGTCACCACCGGCGTCGCTGCTCCTGAAGCCAACACGGTCAAATTCGTAGTGCCCGCCGCGCTCGTGTACGAAGCCGTATTCGCGGGCGTGAAATTGGCCGTCAAGGTATCCAGTCCTACCGCCAGCAGCCCCGCCGGCACGCTCACCACCGCCTGTCCGCCACTTACCAAGAAAGGGAACGAAGCGTAGTTTCCACTGCTCAAAACCACCGAGCCCGCAGGCGCCCCGGCGCTCGACGCCACCGCAACCGCGACGCTCAAGACCTGCGCGGTGCTGATGCTTCCTGAAGGCGAC
Source organism: Acidobacteriaceae bacterium (assembly GCA_049693715.1). Lineage (GTDB taxonomy): Bacteria > Acidobacteriota > Terriglobia > Terriglobales > Acidobacteriaceae > PALSA-350. The sequence continues at coordinate 37,355 of JBAVQC010000402.1, forward strand.
GCCGTGACGGTTACCGTCGGAGCCACCACTCCCGTCACCGGTGGGGTCGTGCTGCCACCCGAGGAGGTTCCACTCCCGCAACCTGTTATGAGAGACAAACCGAGGGACACAGTTCCAAGCAGAAAAGCGCAGCGCCCCATTTTCCTCAGAAGACTATTCAATGGCATCTCCCACCTGATTGTCACGAACTGCTTAGGGGGAAGTTTACCCTGACCGAATTACCTCTCCAATAGCACAACCAGCGGTCGCGGGTCTCGACCGGAGGAGGAACAGACGGAACGTAACCCGCAATAATCGCTCGTGAATATTCCGTCACTAACGACCATAGACTTCATCCTACCCGGCACGGGAGTGCCGGGACTGGAGTTTCTACATTTTGTGGTCTGATCTAAAATCTCCTGGACGGGCGGTCTGGGGAAACCACCGCCCTTATGTTTTGTATCAGGGCACGACTTTAGTCGGGCCGTAAAGGCTGGTAAGAGAATTGGGCTTTAGCCCCTGCTATGGCGCATCCTTCAAGAAATGCTTGCCCGAAGGCAATTCTGAGCAGTACAAGGGTGTTTTTCATCACCACGAAAACCAGCATGGCACGACGCTTATTACAATCGGAACGGAATGCCGTGCTTCTGATCGACGTGCTGCGATCGTATGTAGCGGCCGGTAGATTTCAGTTGCATGATTTCGTCATCATGCCGGACCATCTGCATCTGCTGATGACACTTCCTGTCGACACTACCGTGGAGAAGGCTATGCAACTGATTAAGGGCGGATTCTCCTATCGTCTAAAAAAGGAATTTGGATATCAGGGAGAGGTCTGGCAACGGAGATTTTCCGAAGTGCGCATACGTGATGGGCAAAGCTTTTTCGAGCATCGCGACTATATCGTTCAGAATCCTGTCAAAGCCGGACTCGTCAATCGTGCCGAGCAGTACCCCTACTGCTACACCTACTTGGCACGGAAAAAAGCGCAGGGGCTAAAGCCCAGATCTTTTGTTGAGCCTGAGCGGCCCGACTAAAGTCGTGCCCTGATACAAAGCACCAGCGCGGTGAAGCGCAAAGAATTCACGCATTCCAGCCAGATTTGGTCTTCTC
>JBAVQC010000403.1:0-6082 GCA_049693715.1 Acidobacteriaceae bacterium
GTTGAGTGCCGCGCCTACGGCGCTCAGATCAGCTTGCGATTGGTATCCCAGCCCTTCCGGGCTGGGCTGAAGTTTGGACGGCCGGCCCTCCGGGCCTCGCATCGATGGCGACTTGCGCTGTCATTCCTCTCTTAACTTGCCGCAGGCAAGTCGCTAGGCTCGGGATGACAAAAAGGAGAGGGTAGCTATTGGACGGGAAGCAGTTACCGAGGAGAAAGTGCTTTCACCCCCTTAGGTGGGCCCCAGGCCCATCCCACTACTCGACCCTGGTCACCCTTCACTGCTAGTTTGCTGCTGCCAGATAGACCGTGAACCAATGGTTGGCGTCGGTCCATTGTTGCCTTAGCTTGAATCCTGCTCGCGTGAGCAAGGACGTTGCGCGCTCGCGAGTGAATTTGTAGCTGTTTTCGGTGTGGATGGTTTCGCCGAGGGCGAAGCGCACTTCGGTGTCGAGCGCCCGCAGCAGGATTTTTTGCGCGAGCAGACTTTCAAGGTGCATTTCAATTCTCGAGTGCTCCTCGTTCCAGCGCGCGCGATGACGAAAGAGCTTCGGATTGAAGTTTGCATCCAACTCACGATTTATGCGGACCAGGATGTTCTTGTTGAACCTGGCAGTGACCCCGGCGGCATCGTCGTAAGCGGCGAGGAGCGTGTCCACATCCTTCACCATGTCCGTTCCCAATAACAGACAGTCGCCGGGCAAGAGCTGGGCGCGCACACCGCGGAGAACTTCGAGCGCATCAGCAGGCGAGAAATTGCCGATGCTCGAGCCAATGTAAAGCACCAGCTTTCTTCCTGAGTGGAAAGCGCTGTTCTGACGCATGCCCTCGGTGTAGTCCGCCACGATGGGTTCCACAATCACTTCGGGGAGCTCCGCCTCCAGCCTGGTGCGTGCTTGCTCAAGCGCCGTCTCCGACACATCGATGGGATAGTAGGTCACGCTGCCTTGAAGGCCGACCGCGGCGTTGAGTAGCAGACCGGTCTTGGTTGCAGTGCCGGCGCCGAGCTCGATCATCGATAGATCGCGGCCTCCAGCAGCGGCGGCGACGATCTCCCCGGCGTGCTCGGCCAGTATCTGCCTTTCGGTCCGAGTGACGTAGTATTCCGGCAGCTCGGTGATCTCCTCAAACAGTTGAGAACCTCTCTGATCATAAAACAACCAGGGAGATAGCGTCTTAGGCCTTTCAGTAAGGCCGTTCAAGACTTCTACTGCGACCGGACTGGACGCAATGACCGGCAATTTGGGTAACGAAATAGCAGACATGAGCTCTCCCGCGGACTGGTAACGAAATTGAATGAGTTAAATGTTCGCCAAACGAATGCCGGCAAATTGCCAGCGGCTCAGGGGAGAGAAAAAGTTACGATACGTGGCCCGGATGTGAGAGGCCGGAGTCACCACCGACCCTCCACGCAAAACCATCTGGCTGCTCATGAATTTGCCGTTGTATTCGCCCAGCGCCCCGGGCACCGCTTGATAGCCGGGGTAGCCGAGGTAGGCACTCTGCGTCCACTCCCATACATCGCCGAACATCTGCGCTGGACCCTTCGCGGGAGAGTTGGCCAGCGGCTGGGGATGTAACTTGCCGCCGTCGAGCATGTTTCCGGTGAGCGGAAGTCCCTCCGCGGCGACTTCCCACTCGGCTTCCGTGGGAAGGCGCTTGCCGGCCCAATGAGCGAACGCGTCGGCTTCAAAATAACTTACGTGGCAGACCGGAGTTTGCAGTAGTCCCGTGAGCGGCCGTTCGCCGTACATGGTGTACACATTCCAGGCACCGTCTTGCTGACGCCAGTAAAGCGGGGCTTTCCAGCCTTCCGCTTTGACGGCATCCCAGCCTGCAGAGAGCCACAGTTCCGGACGTTGATAGCCTCCGTCGTGGATGAATTGCAGGTAGTCGGCGCAGGTATTGAGAGTGGAAGCTAATGCGAACGGACGCAGGTATTCCGGATGACGCGGCAGCTCGTTATCAAAGGCGAATCCATCGCCGGCAAAGCCGATGTCGAACAGGCCTCCCTGGTATTCAATCCACTCCGGTTTTGCCGTCGACGGCGCATGAAAGTCCACAAGATCATTGATGTACGCGGGACGAAGGGGGTTGGTCCAGAAGGCATGCTTGATGTCATAAGCCAGCAGCTCCTGGTGCTGCTGTTCGTGGTGGATGCCCAGGACGATGCGGCGAGTTACTTCCTCGGGGGGATTGGAGGCTAACAGACGCTGGATTCCTTCTTGTACATGACATCGATACTGAAAGATGGTCTCGACCGGGGGACGGGAGAAGGAGGCGCGCAGCTTTTTTTCCGGTTGATCGGAGACGGAGTTGTAATAGCTGTTAAAGAGCCAGCGGAAGTCTGGATTGAATTCGCGGTAGCCGTCGAGGAACTCACGCAGCAGGAAGGTCTCGAAAAACCAGGTGGTGTGCGCCAGATGCCATTTGGCTGGGCTTGCCTCGGCGCAGGATTGCACCATCATGTCTTCGGGCGACAGGGGAAGACAAAGCTGCTCGCTTTGGCGCCGCACTTGCGAAAACGCTTCAAACAGACCGGCAGTGATCTCCGTCGCTGCAGTGGCTGGCGTCATGGATACCATTTCTCCCTCTACTTAGAGACAAGAAGCGCCGCTATGTTGCCTATTTTTTTTTGGTTCTTTTTGTTGGCTCTTCAATGAGCGCTTAACAGGTGGGCCAGAAGGTAGGCTACACCCGCTGCGAGCCCGCCGATGAGCACGGTCTGCATGGCGCTGCGCAGGGTGCCGGCTCCGGTCAAGCGGCCTTTGACTCCACCAAAAAGCAGGAGTGCCACCAGGGTGATGACCACCGAGGCGGTGAGAGCCGAGGGTAAGCTACGGCCTGTCATGTAGGGAGACAGAGGGATGAGACCTCCGACTACGTAGGAAAGGGCGATGGTGATGGCGCTGCGGCTGGCACGGTTTCGCTGCGGCTCCTCCAGGCCGAGCTCAAATCTCATCATGAAGTCGACCCAGGCCTGGGGCCTCCGTTTTAAAGCTTCAAGCACGGGCATGCTTTCGCTTCTCTCCACGCCGTATTGCTGGAAGATTTCGTAGATTTCTTCTTCCTCGTCGCGGGTCCGTTCCACGATTTCACGCTCTTCGCGCAGGCGCTCGCTGGCATAGTGCTCGGCGTCGCCCTGGGCGGCGAGAAAGCCACCCAGGCCCATGGCGATGGATCCGGCGGCTATTTCTGCCAGGCCGGCCAACACGATTACGTGGGCTGAGCTGACTGCACCGGATAGGCCGGCTGCCAGGGCGAAGGGGACGGTCAGGCCGTCAGACATGCCGATGACGATGTCACGGACCAGCGCAGTCGCGGCGAAATGTGTTTCCACATGGGCGGGGGATGTAGGCGGTGCGGGGGTGGGCAGCGAGTCGATCGCCATCCGGGAAGTTTACCTTAGTGTTGTTGGGCCACCTCCCTTACCCGCAGCCAGCGGCTTGAGGATCTCGTCCAGCAGGTCCGTGGACCCCTGCGCTCGTTCGAGGCGGGGATATTTTTCGCCGTCGTGGTACTCCAGGCGCACGGTGCGGAATTCGTTGTCGTTGGAGACGATCAGCTCTATCGGGTTGGTGGTCCCTTTGGCAGCGCGAATGGCCTGCTTCAGGATGTCTTCGGTGTAACCATGACCGTTGATCGCAACCAGCTTGGTGCTCGGGCCTAGTCCAGCCTGAAAGGCAGGAGAGCCCATTCGGACATCAGCAATGGTGCCGTCCATTCCGACCATGAGTCCAGCAGAGAACCAGGCGTCGGTTTGCTTCATCTCAGAGAGGACAGCCTTCTCGTACTCGGTGGGCTCGGTACCATATACGAGCTTGTACCCTCCGTGTTCTATGCCGTCCAGGGGTGCATGGGCTGCGTGTGAATTGAGGCGTTCGTTCAGAAAATTGCGCCAGTCATACGGTGCAACGGTATTCAGGTCGGCGACGATCTCTTCGAAATCGTAGGGGACCACCTTGGGAGGAGTGTTGCCGCCCACGGCCAGGAACTTCACGCAGAAGTCGTTCAAGGATTTCTTATTGTGGGTGAGTTGGCGGATGGTCGTGTCCGCGTCGAGCCAAACCAGCTCTCCTTCAGGGTAGTAGTCCTGACCACGGCGCCAATTGGACCAGGAAGCGTGGCCTCCGCGGAGTATCTGTGCGGCGATGGCCGTGTCCTGGATGTTGCGCCAAGTGCGGCCAGGTTTCACGTCGAGCCGGGCTGCACTCCAGGCGAGCGCTTCCCGATAGGACTCAGGCGTCCATAAAGCGGAGCGGGCTGCCAGCACGTCTCCCCAATATTGGGTCATGCCCTCGTAGACCCAAAGGAGGTCGCCCTTCTGCGGGGTGGCGTAATCGGGTGTGGCTAATCCGATGGGCCGGCGATATTTTCCGTTCCAGGAATGTGTGAATTCATGCGGCAGCAAGTCCGCGTTCAACACCGCCAGCTTGGGATCAGAGACGCCTTTTTTCTCTATGCCGTTGTCGCTCGATTGATGGTGCTCGAGGCCTTCTTCGCGAATGATGTCGCTGAGGCTGAGAAGAAAATGGTAGGTCTCGTAGTGACGGGACTGATAGAGTGAGCCGGTTTCCCGCACCAGTTGGTTCAGCGCGGCGAGGTACTCCGGCTTGAGGTCGACATCCTCCGCGGCGTCTCCAGCTACGTCCAGGTAGTGTTTGGGAGTGATCTCCGGAGCCAGGGGAATCTCGCGAAAATATCTGCCGGTGATGACTGGCGAATCCACTAACTGCTCGAGCGAAACCGGCGCGAACGAGGTCTCCAGGCCATTCTGGGCGGCAACGGTCAGGGCGGTTCCAAGCTTCCAGTCCTGAGGTACGGTCAACGAAGCGGTGATGGGGATCTGCGCTACCGGGATGTGGGCGGGATAAAGGACAACGGAGTTCCACTCCAGCACCGTCATGTTGGCGCTGGTGGCCTGGTCTTCATCGGAGCCGGTGTCGCCTGGAGTGGCGAGAAAGTCGAGCGATACTTCGAGCTGGGTTACGCCAGACGGCACATCGATGTGAATGCCGTACATATCGACATCATCACGGCGCCAGGGGAGAGTCTGGCCGTTGGCGTGAACGACAACTCCGGCGAGATTGTCGATGGGCCCGGTAGGACGGTGGTCGCCGGGGATCCATTGCGGGTATTCGAGGGTGAGAGGACCGGCGGTTACCGGGATCTGCAGGCGAGCGTGCAGCAAATGGCGGGGGGCGTCGGTGAGGTCGACATGCAGCGTAATCGGCGAAGGTGCCTGGGCATGGCAACGCCCAGCTGAGAATAGGAGCAGGTTAAGGCAGGCGAAAGCTACTCGACCCTGGTTCATGACTTAATCATTTCACAGCAGGCAACTCTTTCAAGCATTATGGATTGTTCCAGAAAGAGGCTTTTCGCATGGCAAATGCCACAACGCAGTCCTTCGCCAACCACATGCGGCTCGACCCGCCGTTTCATTTTTTCCTGCTGCCGCTAGGTCTTGTGGCCATTATTTTGAGCGTGATTCGCCTCATCCGTGATCCCAGCATTGCTTCCATACTCCTGGTGGTGCTGGCTATCGGATTCGTCATGATCGCGACAAAGACCAGGGGGTATGCACTCAAGGTGCAGGATCGGGTGATCCGGCTGGAGGAGCGGCTGCGCCTGGCTATGCTTATGCCCGAGGCGGGCCGGGCGCGGATTGGGGAGCTGACAGAGTCGCAGTTGATTGCTCTTCGGTTTGCATCGGACGCGGAGTTGCCGGGGCTTGCCATGAAGGCCCTGAATGAGGGATTGACCGGCAAACAGATCAAAAGTTCGATTCAATCGTGGCGTGCGGATTACTTCAGGGTTTGATGGGGCGTTGCGGTCAAGACGGTTGATGTACCGGAGCCTTTGTTGCGGGTGAAGGGAACTCCTAATGACAAAGATGCGAGCAGGCCAGGGTTGAGTGCCGCGCCCACGGCGCTCAGATCAGCTTGCAATTGATCCCCAGCCCTTCCGGGCTGGGCTGAGTTTGGACGGACGGCCCTCCGGGCCTCGCATTGATGGCGACTTGCGGTGTCATTCCTCCCTCCTGACAAAGATGCGAGATGACAAAGATGCGAGCAGGCCAGGGT
>JBAVQC010000404.1:0-16739 GCA_049693715.1 Acidobacteriaceae bacterium
GCCCGGGCCGCGGCAGCCAGTGCCTGATGCATGATGGCCTCGCCCAGGATGGGCTTGCCGTCATCGGTGACAGCGACCGCACCGGCGGCCTTAAGCGAGCCGTATTCGGTGAGGGCTTCGCCCATGCTGCCGCGGGTCGCCGCGGCAATGGGAAAAACGCGCGCACTGGGATTGCGCTCCGCACTCTGCATCCAGCGCGTGGTTTCCACGGAATCGTTGACGGGAACGGTGTTGGGCATGGCGCATACGGTGGTGAATCCACCCGCGGCAGCCGCTGCCGTGCCGGTAGCAATGGTTTCCTTGTAGCCCTGGCCCGGCTCGCGCAAATGGACGTGAATGTCGACCAGGCCTGGGGCTACCACCAGGCCGCCGGCCTCAATGATGTCGGCACCAGCCTGTTTGGCCGCCACGGTTAACTTGCCGGGGGGTTCGACGGCCGCCACCTTGCCGTCTTTGAGTAAGAGGTCGCGGTTCGCATCCACCCCGGCAGAAGGATCGACCAGGAGGCCTCCACGGATGAGCATCGCGTTCAATCGCCGCTTCCTTTCCCGGCCGACGTCTTCTTCTTTGCCGCTCCGCCCTTGGGCGCTGTCTTTCCCGGTTCGGGAATCAGGGCGCGATGAATAAGGGCCATGCGGATCGCCACACCGTTGCGTACCTGTTCGGCAATCACGGATTGCGGACCATCGGCCACCTCGCTGGTAATTTCGAGCCCGCGGATCATGGGACCCGGGTGCATCACGATGGCCTGGGGCGCACTGGTTCGCAGCCGCTCACCATGCAGCTGATAGCGTGTGGTGTATTCGTCGAGGTCGATGTGTACCCCAGTCAGGCGCTCCTTTTGGATGCGCAGCATCATCACAACCTGTGCCTGCTTGAGCACGCGATCGAAGTCTCTCTCGAGGGTGATGCCGGGGCCCAATTCCAGGGCTGCGTCCGGTAGGAGCGCGGGCGGCCCGCAGAGCAGGACGCGGGCTCCGAGCCGGGGCAGCAGAAGAGCGTTGGAGCGAGCCACGCGGGAGTGCAGAATGTCGCCCGTGATCGCCACCGTAATGCCCTGGAGCAGGGTTTCGCCTGGGGCGTTTTCGGGCCGGCCCAGAGCACGGAGCATGGTTCTCACGTCGAGCAGCGCCTGGGAGGGATGTTCGTGCATGCCGTCCCCGGCGTTCAGCACCGGCAGACCGGTTGCCTTGGCCAGCAGGTACGGCGCTCCCGAGGAAAGATGGCGCAGGATGATGCACTCCGCGCCCAATGCACGCAGCGTAATGCCGGTGTCCTTGAGCGATTCTCCCTTTTCAATGGAGGAAGACTGGGAACTGATCAGCGCGGTGTCAGCGCCCAGGCCCTTGGCCGCGAGCTCGAAGGAGGTTCGCGTGCGGGTGCTGGATTCGTAGAAGAGGAGGGCAATGCGCCGATGGGCCAGCCGCTGGGCGCGCGCTGCGGGCTCCTGGTCTTCGAGTTCAGTAGCCAAGCGCAGGATGGCAGAAACGTCGTCCACCGACAGCGAGGTGACGGAGAGCAAGGAGCGCGAACAAGGATGTGTGGCCGCGGGCGGATAGGGCAGCGCGACGCGGGGTAGCTCCGATATGGCTTTGATAGCTGTCATGGTGGGCCGTTGTGCCGCGGGTAAGGTTAGTCGGCGCGTTCGACCAGGATCACTTTTTCGTCGTTGTCGATCTCCCGTAGCTTGACCTCGACAATTTCACGGGCTGTGGTCTGCACGTGCCGGCCGACAAAGCTGGCTTCGATGGGCAACTCGCGATGGCCGCGGTCAATCAGCACCAGCAGTTGTACGCGCCGCGGACGGCCGTGGTCAAAGAGAGCGTCCAAGGCAGCGCGAATGGTTCTGCCGGTGTAAAGAACATCATCGATCAAAATGATGTCGCGATCGGCGATATCAAAGCCGATGGCGCCGGGAACGACGACCGGCCGAATGTCACGGGTGGAAAGGTCGTCGCGGTAGAAGTTGATGTCGAGCACTCCGGTATCGACCGGCGCCTTCTCGATGGCGCCGATGAGGTGACCCAGGCGCTGCGCGAGGGGAACCCCTCGACGCTTGATGCCGACCAGTCCCAGGTTCTGGCCGCCATTGTTTTTCTCGATGATCTGGTGCGCCAGCCGAATCAGCGTGCGCTCGATTTCCGATGCAGACATGATGCGGGTTTTTTCCCGCAGCACTGGTGTCGCAGTCACTTTTGCTTTGCTCATAGTTGCTCTGGCCGGATGATACGAGGGTTAAAGTTTTTTTGCCATGAATAGGACGAAGGCCAATCAGCCGTTGCCCAGCGGGGTCTTGCGCGGGGCGAGAAGACGCACACCCAAAGCGCCCCCAATCGCGGAGAAGAGAATGATGCCCACAGAGGTGGTGGCGGCATTGATCAGGGTATAAGCGGCCCGCCCATCCGGGGACATCAGGAAGTGGACAGTGGCGCGCCACTGCGCCTCAGCATCAGGGTTGGTTTTGACCAGCGCGGTCGATTGCTGGATAACGGCATCGTAGAACTGATCGATGGCGTAACCCTGGTGCAGGATGTAGCGTGCAAAGACCCGCCAAATGGCGGTGGCAATGACAGAACTGTAGGCGGCGATCAGCCCGGCAACGGCGCCGATGCGCACCCCGGAGCGGGTTTCCAGCAGAAACCCGGGAGCCCGGCGATGATAGAGGACGATGGCCAGCACCGCGCCGCCGACCACCCACAGGCAGCATCCCCAGGACAAGACGGAAACGGCGCTCAACAGACCGGCAGGGACAGCAACAAAAAGAGCAGCCAGGATGGCGTCTTTCCAGGAGATTCCCTGGGCCCGGGGAGGCGCCCCGGGGGGGCGTCCGGTCTCACCCTCTTCCTGCTGGGCAAACTTGAGTTGCGGCGAACCGCAGTTGGGGCAGAACATGTCGGATGCGCTGAGGTTCGCGCCACATCGATGGCAGAGCAGATTCATCCCTCTTGAAGCTATCTCAGGGGCGAGCGGAGCGCAATCGGGGGTTTAATTCGTACCTTTTTCGTCGTCATCGAAGCCGTGGGGGAGATCGAGGGCGATCAGGGTGAATTCCGTCGGGGAGCTTCCATCGCCGAATGCGACGATGTGCTGATGGCGGGTGGATCCAGCCTTCAACTGCAAATCACCGGGACCATGGTACGTAGCGTGGTCATGATCGGAGTGATCGCAGGTGAGACCCTCCCTGGTCTTCGATAGACCGCCAACTGCTTTACCTCCAGCACACTCGATGACGTTGCCGTATTCACTCATGGCTTTGCGATAAAAGGCCAGCACCTGATCGCGGTCATCGGCGGATTTGTAGTGAGCCACCCTTACGCGCAGCTTGAAGGAGCCGAAACCCATGTCGACTTTGGCTGACCTGTTGCCGTCGTTTGACGCGTCCGTTACCGCTCCGGGATAGGCGGGAAGACCAAGCTCGGCGGAGGAGGTTTGGTCTTTGTTGACGGCAATGCCGCCAAAGGGGGTGGCAATCTTTACGTTGTCGCCATCACTGGACTTGTCCACCTTCACGTTGCAGCCAGTCGCGCCAAAGAGGAGTACGGCGAGCAAGGAAGACACTATGATGCCGGGTTTCATGTTTTCTCTCCCTTCATGTGTACGCGCAGTGAGTCTTTCATGTTCCAGAAATGTTCGGCTAGTGGCGTGTCTCAATGATTGAATCCATTTTCAGCGACCCGCAAAGGGTGAAGCCAACCAGCCCGTATCCCCTCAGGGGCTAAACAGGCTGCGGAAAAACTCGCGCGCGGTTAGGAAAGGCGTACCTCAGGGGACCTCAGGGGCTAAAGCCCGACGTATTTTCAATCGTTTACGGCCCGACTAAAGTCGTGCCCTGATACAAAACAAGAATTTTTCCGCAGCCTGTAAAGTCCAGTTGATTTTGCGAGGCTTACGTACGGGCTGAAGCCCGTACCCTTCAAAACGGATAAACGATCATCTGCGTGAGACGCACCACTCGTGGCGTCGAGGCTGAGAAGAAGATGGTTCGGTGCCCAGGATCTTAGTTCGGAGTGCGCGAGAACGGATTTTCTGGTCGAATGGCCAAGCGGTTGTGGGGCTGCGCCCACCTTTTTCGGCCCAGGTATCCGGATTTCCTGCACGGGGCGCCACCAACACCCGCTTGACACCCGTCCGATTCCCTCCGGCTCTTGCTACGGCACAGACTCCGCCGCACCTTGGCCTCTGCAGTGGGTGCCGGGCAAAGAATTAGTTTGGCTTTCCATGGGCAAGCCATTGCGGTTTCCACGCGGTCCGGGCGAGCCAGTCGATCGGCGCCACCATCGATGCGATGGCTCGCGCCATATGGGGAAAGTCGATGCGGTCGATTTCGTCGCTTGGCTGATGGTAGTCCGCGTGAAGCCCGAAGCTGGAGACGGTTTGGGCAATAATTCCCCGCTGTGCAAGGCTGTAGTTATCGGATCGCTTGAAGAAGTTCTGCTCGGGATGAGGATCGGCAACCAGGCGGGCGCTGTGGCGCGCAAGCATGGGCCCCAGGTTGCTGCGATCGAAACCGGTGAGCCATAGACCGTCTCGCGGCAACGCTGGATCCCGGCGGCCAATCATTTCAAACTCCAGGTTGGCCACGATCTGATCCAGAGATACAGGAGGATGGTCGAGAAAATATTTGTTTCCATAACCTCCGATTTCTTCCGAACCGAACAGGACGAAGAGGATGGTGCGCGCCGGGCGAGCGCCGCCGGCAAACGCGCGCGCCAACTCGATGACCGCGGTGGTTCCGGAAGCATCGTCGTCGGCACCGTTGTAAATCCCGTCGCCATTTTTCTCCGGCCCAACCCCCAGGTGATCCAGATGGGCAGTCAGCAGGATCGCGCCCATCGCTCGATCGGAGCCGCGCAGAATACCCACCACGTTCCAGGTCTCGGTTCTGGGCGCGCCGGCGAACCCCGCCATGTAACGAGCGACCGGGGGCGGCAGCGTGGAGGGGAGCGGAGCCTTTTGCAGAAAGGTGCCCTGATCGCCGCCGGGCTCAAGACCAAAACCGGCAAACAAAGAGGCCGCATAGAGCGCCGCCAGGTGCTCATCCCGGGTCCCGCTCCCGCGCCCCTGCAGCTCATCGGAAGCAAGAAAGCTCATCTCCCCCCGAATGCAAGGGACGCACAGCTTCATCGGTTGGGAAAAGCAGGCGGTCCCAGTCAACAACAACGCACAGAGAACTGCCTTGGGGAACGAGCGCATCGGGAAAGTATAATGGAGTTCTCCCGAGTACTTTCACGGAGCGGATAGCGGCGCCCGGTCGTCTGGTGCTTTGACTGGTCTATTGACTGGTCTAGGGGTAAGGGACATTGATGCGCCGATTTCAGGGTTTGTGTGGTTTGTTTCTGCTCGGTTTGACGGGTTGCGGCGGTTTCTTCGTTCCTCAGACCAACAGCGGCGGGGGCACCAACACCGGCGACAACATCTATGTCGGCAATGGGAACAATACGTTTCTTGCCGGGTTTGGCGTGAGCAGCAGCGGGGCCTTGTCGGTTCTGAGCGGCTCGCCTTACAACAACGGAGTTGCCGCGGCGTCACTGGCGGTGACGCCTGCCAATACGTTCCTGTATGCCGGCACCACGAATGGCATCTACGCTTATGCCATCAACAGCAATGGTTCGATTGCGGTGCAGAATGGCGGCAGCGCCGTCGCCCAGGACGTGGTTGCGACGCAGATGCAGGTGGACAGCACGGGAAACTATCTGCTGGCCTCGGGATTTGGCACGGCTATCGGCGCGCAGGCGATCGGCATTTACACCATCAACACGTCGACCGGATTGCTGACCGCCGTCGGGGGTTCTCCGATCCCGCTCTACACCGGGAATGGTTCTACCCCGGCTGTGGTGACACCCACCGGATTGCTGATCACTCCCAACAACTCGTACGTTTATGTCTCCCTGGGCACGTTGGGGGTGCAGATATTGACCCTGGGTACCGGGGGCGCTCTCGCGGCCGGCAGTACACCCTTGCTCTTGCTACCCATCAGCACCTCGACGAGCCCATCGGAACAGGGCCTGGCAAGTGATCCTCTTTCTGCATTTCTATTTGTGTCGGAAACCAACACCGGACTGCGCGTGTTAAGTATTGGCACGGGTGGCTCACTCAAAGAGGTCTCGGGTTCTCCTTATGCCGTGGGGACAGGACCAACCGGCGTGATCCTGGATCCCACCGGAAGCTATGTCTACGTCGCCAATAAGGGAAGCAACAACATCAGCGCCTTCACCCTCACCGCTGCCTCGGGGAAACTGACGGCCGTTGCAGGATCGCCGTTCGCTTCGGGAGGACAGTTGCCGATCGCGCTGGTGAATGACAATTCCAAGAAGTTCGTCGCCGTGATCAATGCAGGTTCGAACGGCAGCGGGGGCAACAGCGACATGCAGGTGTTTAAATTCGATACCACCACGGACGGAAAACTCGACCCGGTTTCCACTGCCACCACCGGCACTGATCCCACGAACCCGCAGTCCATCGCAGCCTCGCATTAGTTCGGAGACGAGTGTCCACGGAGCTTGAGAACGAACCGATACTGGTCTCGATCTCTGCGTAGCGTGATCCCCAGCCGAATGCAACCGTCACGGATTGCCTCAGCAAGGCCCACGATTCTGATCGTCTACGGTTTGAGTAACGTGCCGAGGTTATGTATCGGATTGCGGCAAAATCACGAATTCGTCGAACGGACTGACGATTACAACGAAAGTTGCAGGGTTTGGTTTCAAATGTCGTTGGCAGTAACCATTCAGTCTCGATACCACCCATGCGCTATTTCGCTGCACTGTCTCGGCTATGGACCATAAGGAGCACTGTGTCTTGGATTTTTCTCTGAAGTCGATGGTCTAATGCTGACAGGGAGACTCGCCCCCGGAATGTTTGCTGCATGGTCGTTCTTTCGCCGAACCGGCCCGGTTCTTTGGTTCGCAATATGCGTCGCCCTGATGACCGCGCTCAGCGGGTGCACGCGTTTGCGCGAGCATCTCAAGCCGGAAATGGTGTACGTAGTGGCCAAGCAAACTTATCTGAGAGATCGGGTGGCCGCTGTATCGAATCGAGTCGCTTTGGTAAGCAACGGAGAACCGCTTGAAGTAGTCGAACATGGACGCCGCTTCCTCAAAACCAAGACTGCCAAGGGCGAGGTCGGGTGGATCGAAGAACATATGGTCATTGACCAGGCGGCCTATGAGCAGTTTGCCGCCCTCGGGCAACAGCACGCGCATGACCCGGTGGTGGCCACCGGGGTGTTGCGCGATGATCTCTACCTGCACGTGAAACCCGGGCGGGAAACGGATCGCTTCTATCTCTTGCCGGAAAATGAAAAGCTTCAGTTGTTGATACGTGCGTCCGCGGCCAAACCGGCTCCGCCGCCAGGCTTGCTCCCGGCGCCCCACCCGGCTGCGGGGGCAAAAGGAAAAAAGGCTGGATCGTCCGGCGCAAAGGAAACGTTGCCCGGCGAATCGGCAGTCCCCATGGAAGACTGGTGGCTGGTGCGAGACAGCAAGGGCCAAGTGGGTTGGATGCTCTCCCGCCGGTTGGACGTCGATGTTCCGGATGAGATTGCGGGATATTCCGAGGGACAGAAAATCGTGGGCGCCTATGTGCTGACCAAGGTCTACGATTCGGAATCTTCGTTGCCTGGCAAAATGGTGCCTGAGTACGTCTCGGTTACAAATGCCTACAAAGACGGGCTTCCCTACGATTTCGACCAGGTGCGGGTTTTTACCTGGAATACGAAAAAGCACCGCTACGAGACAGCGTATCGGCAGCGAAACCTCGAAGGCTATCTACCGGTTACGGTTAGCCAGGCCAAGAATGCTCAAGGCCAGTCTGTGCCGGAATTCTCCATCACCGTCGCTGCCAGCGACGAGGTCAAGGTCGATCCGCTCACCGGGGCCGCCCGCCCAGCGCAGACCGACGCCTTGCATTACCAGTTGGAAGGGGGCGTGGTGAAGCGGGTTTCGATAGGCGGCCCGTTGGGTTCGACCCCGGTGGCCGCAAAGGCCAAGCCGGGCGAGGCACCCGGGCATCATCATCACAGCAAGGGGAAAAAGGTGGGTGGGTAGGGGGATGAAATGCGATTCTAACCACGGCTTTGGTCGAAAAACATTTCCAGGAGAGGTCCGCGGAACAGCAGATTGCTCGGCTCCCCCGGATTTCCTGTCGAGAATTGCGGCTTCGGTCAACCGCATGTGTTTCTCTTTAGGGAAAACCACATACGTGGTCTCGGTGAGAGCGGTGAAGTAGCAAATCCGGGTACGCTCCCAATGACAAAGATGCGAGCTGGCCAAGGTCGAGTGCCGCGCCTACGGCGCTCAGATCAGCTTGCGATTGGTATCCCAGCCCTTCCGGGCTGGGCTGAAGTTTGGACGGCCGGCCCTCCGGGCCTCGCTTCGATGGCGACTTGCGCTGTCATTCCTCTCTTAACTTGCCGCAGGCAAGTCGCTTCGCTCGGGATGACAAGCAGGGGAGGGTTGCTGTGAGGGAGAGAGCGATTGCCAAAGGGCAGTGTGGTTGTCAGTCGGCAAAGGACAGGGTGACGGTTAAATGGGCGCTCGGTTGTCAAAGTGCGAAAGCAAAAAAGTCACCTAGCCGGTTCAACCCAGCCGTCCCGATCCGTCAGCTCAGACAACTGAGCCAGTCCATAGGCTTGCTGACTGCTGAGCGCATCCGGCGCCATACGCCAGGTCCAATTATTCTGTGGAATCGACGGCGTATTCATGCGCGCCTCCGAACCCAGCACCAGCACGTCCTGCACCGGAATAATGCAAACATCGGCCACCGATGTAGAAGCCGCACGAATCAGGGTCCAAACGACGTCGTCGGGCGCCGGGTTGAGATACGAGTGAACCGCATTCCTCTCGCTCTCCGTCACGTGTTGCCACCAGCCCAGCGTAGTGTCGTTATCGTGAGTGCCGGTATACACAACCGTGTTGGTTTCATAACGGTGCGGCAAATAATTGTGCGCCGACCGGTCGCTGAAGCCAAACTGCAAAACGCGCATCCCCGGTAGATCGAACTGTTCCCGCAGCGCGTCCACTTCCCGCGTGATCAAACCGAGGTCCTCGGCAATCAAAGGCAAATCGCCTAACTGTGCGCGCAATGCGGTAAACAATGCAGCCCCTGGAGCCTTGATCCACTCGCCATGAATCGCAGTCTCATCCTCCGCGGGAATCGCCCAGTACGCTTCAAACCCGCGAAAGTGATCCAGCCGGATGATGTCGTAGAGTGCATGGGTACGGCGCATGCGGTCCACCCACCAATCAAATCCGCGCCTCTCCAGCACGTCCCATTTATAAATCGGGTTGCCCCAGCGCTGGCCCGTCGCACTGAAATAATCCGGGGGAACGCCGGCCACCCGAATCGGCGTCAGGTCCTCACGCAGCTCAAATATTTCCGGGTGGGTCCACACATCGGCGCTGTCGAAATTAACGAAGATAGCCACGTCGCCAATAAAGCGAATGTCACGTTCCGCACAATAGCTGCGCAGGGCCTTCCACTGTTCATCGAAAGCGAATTGGATCGCCTGTTCAATTTCGAGATCGTCCCGGCTCTCCTGCTGCAATTTGAGCAGCGTCTCCGCATCCCGCTGGGCGTACTCCTTCGGCCATGATAACCAGTAGCCGGACGAAAACCTCTGGCGCAAAATACTGTAGCGAGCGTAATCAACCAGCCAGAAGGCATTCTCTTCCCGAAACCGTTGGAAGCGAGCCCATTGCTGGTCGTCGTGATGCGACAGAAAATTACGCGCGGCCTGGAGCAGAAGCGGCCACTTACGCCGCTCCACTTCTTCGAAGCGCACGTTTCCAGAATGACCCGGAAGCCCGGCTATGCGGTCCTCCGAAATCCATCCGGCCTGCACCAGCTTCTCCAGGCTAATGAGCAACGGATTACCGGCGAAGGCGGAAAGCGCCGCATAGGGCGAGTTCCCGTAGCCGGTCGGGCTCAGGGGAAGAACTTGCCACAGCCGTTGTTTGGCCGCGGTCAGAAAGTCGGCAAAGGCGTACGCGGCAGGGCCAAGGTCGCCAATGCCCCCATAAGAAGGTAATGAGGAAATATGGAGAAGCAGTCCAGACGATCGTTCGAGGGCCATTCAATACCTTAATGGGAGGCGTAAAAAACCCTGGCCATCGCTGAGGACAAATTCCGAAGCAGCGTCTCCGGTTGCTCGCGAACTAGCTCTGCATGCCCTGGGTCAGGCCCGTTTGTGCACGTTTGTTCATACGGATACCACCCGATTTCTCATAGCGATCGGTGAGAGCAGTCACGAAAACCGCAAACATCTGCTCCCGCCGTTCATTGAGCAGCGCCTCACGCGTGGTATCGAAACTCTTCGCGATCTCATCCGGAGTGGGTTCCTGCTTCTCATCAATCCTGGCCACAATACCGCTGTGCCCGGTGTTGATCGCTTTGCTGATCTGCCCCACCTTGAGGTCGAACAAATCGGGCGCCGAGGTGGACAAGTCGCCAATATCCGGAACCTGGCCAGTGTGTCCCACCAGGTCGCTGCTCTTGATGGTGGCGCCGAGCTCTTTGGCCGCCTGGGCCAGGTTGTTTTCCGCGTGCGCCTTGTCTGCCAGCTCGTTGGTCTTGCGTGCCAGCAATTGAGGCAATTGCTGCTCGCGGAAATCGTCCACCAGATGAGTCTTGTATTCCTCAAATGTGGGCGCTTGCGCCGGCTTCGCATCTGCCACCTGGAAAACCGCGAAACCCTCACCGGTTGAGCTCACCTGCGGAGCCGCTCCCGGTTTGGCGCTGAAGGCCATGGTCAGCATTTTGGCTCCGTCAGGGAGTCCGGGGAGAACCGCGTTCTGCGGCACATAGTCAGTCGTCACCACCTGCAGGTGATGCGCCTCGGCAGTTTTCGCCAAGCCTGATTTGGCTGCCTCAGCGGCTATTTGCTGCGCGAAGCTGGCCTGCTGGTCTGCCTCCGCCTGGCGGGTCAACGTGGCCAGGATTTGAGCCTTCACCTCATCCAGCGACTTCAGGTGCGCGGTCTGCTTCTCTTCGACCTTGATGATGTGGTATCCGAACTGGGTCTTGACTACGTCCGAGATCTGTCCTGGCTCTAAACCAAACGCCGCCTTCTCAAACGGCGGAACGGTCACTCCGCGCTGGATCATGCCCAACTCGCCACCCTGCTCTTTGCTGCCGGGATCATCGGAATTGGCCTTCGCCAAAGCGGCAAAATCGGCGCCGCCCTTGATCTGTTTCAGCAGATCTGCAGCCTTTTGCCTGGCCGCGGCGTCGACTTTGGGATCGGCGCCGGCATCCACCTTGATCAGGATGTGGCGGACCTTTACTTCCTCGGGCACCTGGTAGTCCTTCTGATGTCCCTGGTAATACTGCAGCACTTGCTGGTCGGGCACGGCAGGCGTGCCACCCGGCACATCGGTCTGGTTCAGTGCGATATACGTCAGCTTGCGGGTTTCCGGAATCGCGTCTTTGTACCGCGCCGCGTTCTGCTTGAAAAAAGCCTGTAGCTCAGCATCGGTGGGATTGATCTGCTTGCGCAGGTCTTCGGAATTGATCACTGCGTAATCAAACTTGATCTTGGTCGCCTGCTGCCGATAGGAGTCGCGAATATCCTGGTTCGAGACGGTCACGCCGCCGGTCACCATTGCTTCGAGACGGTTGATCTCCAGCTCCTTCTTGACCTGGGTCTCGAAGTCCTGGATCGAGGTATGAAAGTAGTTCGACACGAAGTTCGCGTATCCGTCCTCGCCGATGAACTGACCGTTGGGAAAGAGGGCCTGGGAGAATGGACCGGTCTGCATGGCGCGACGCAAATCAGCATCCCCGACCTGCAGGCCGAGACGATTCGCTTCCTGCAGCAACACTTCGCGCTGGATGAGCGCCTGCGCCGCTTGCGGCATCAGGTAAGGCAACACCATCTCCGGATACTTCTTCTGCTGCAGGATTCTCTCCGCAACCTGTTGCACTTCCGGTGTCGTGATGGTGGTAGAAGTGCCAAAGTAGCGGCCCATCAGCCCTCCGCTATGCACGGTGGCGTAGGCGTCGGTAGAGGTGTCGGCATCGGAGAAAATGCCGGGCACAAGCGTAATCACCATGGTGACTACGGCGACAGCGATGATGACGATGAAGATGATCTTGACGACGCGGTTGTCTTTTTGCAGGAAACGAATCATGGGATGGTAGCGACCTTTAGAGCGCAATTGCAGAGACTTTTGCTCGCTCTGCCGGGCTTATCAAGTATAGATCACCCTGGCCAGGTCTATGGAATCACGCACGTGCCTATAAAACAGCGCGACCCTATTTCTGCCTTTGGGGAGCAGAAACAGGGTCGCGGTCAGGTGAGGCCGGCTTATCTATAGCGGCGGTAGTAGTACGGATAGCCATACACATAAGGCCGCGGGTAGGCGTAGGCGTAGGGATACGGGTATCCATAAGCATACGGATAAGGCGCGTAGCCAGGAGGAGGAGGCGCGTAGGCAGCAGGGCCTCCATAACCAACAGGGCCGCCATAACCGGGGCCTCCATAACCGTAGGGGGGCCGTTGTCCATAGCGACCGGCAGGCGGAGCCGAGTTAGCCTCCAGTTGGGATGCATCCTGATACGAGACTGGCTGCACAGTTGCCGGGCTGGTCAGATGAAAGCTGATCAGGGATTCAGGGGGAACAACGCTCCGCGGGCCCGGGGTAGCAGCGGAAGCTCCCAGTCCCACACCCGTTCCGGCGACCGCTCCGATGGCAGCACCCGGGCCGCCTCCGGCGATGGCTCCGATGGCAGCACCCAGTGCGGCGGCGCCAACTGTGTTTCCGGCGGTGTAACCACCCTTACCAGGACTGCTGGTGTCGAATGTGTCCGTAGCCAGCGAGTAAGAATTGCCGCCAAGGCTCAGGGCGGTCAACTGCAAAGCGATGCTTGCGCCACCCTTCAACTCGCCCGGCTTTTTCACATCCACCACCCGGCCGGTAACCGAGGCCCCACGAGGAATTGCCAGCACATTGCCGACATACACGCTCTGGGCCACTGTTCCCTGAAAGAAGTCGCCGGGTTTGGCTCGCTTCGAATCCAACGGCTCGCTGGTGCGAATCGATAACAACATTCCGCTCGACAAAGTGACTGGTCCGGAGGGTGGTGCCGCCGGCGGCGGACCCTGGGGAGCCTGATACCCGTTAGGCGCACCTTGACCAGGCTGATAGGCCGGCCGGGCAGGCTGTCCGTAGCCTACGCCCGCACCCGCAGCGGGAGCACTGGGGGCCTGACCGGGATATTGGGGCGGACCCTGGTCCGCATTCTGGTCTTGATCCTGCGCCGCGCTATCGGGCGTGGGAATCTGTCCATTTTGGGCATCGGGCGGCGGTCCAGCCTGGCCCCAGTTGCCCTGCTGGCCGGGTGTAGGCGTTTGCTGCGAAGCCTGCTGCGCAACCAAGGCCGGCGCCAAAGCAAGGCCGGTGCCCAGCACTCCGGAAATTATCCATCTCGTCGAATTCATTGTTAACCCCTCTCGCCCAGGCCAGACGCCCGATCCGTCCTCCCGGACATACTGCGTAGACGGCAATTTACATAGACCGTCACCGGTGCTAACCCAGTTTTACGGCAAAAGTTATGCCGGCAGGCAGCCCAATCGAGATTTATTACGGCCGGTAATGACCCATCCGGGTCAGTTGGCAAACCTGGTATTCATCTTCCGTTCGCCGAGTTTTCTCGCTCCCTTCAACTTGTGTTCGTCCGACTGCTGCATCATTGCTGGAGCAATGGGCAACTACCCTCATGTTGCGGCTTCCAGCCTCGCTGCATCGCCCGTTGCCGAAGGGCTGCGGGCCAGCCAGGTATGGCAGGACTCCAACAGCCCCGGCTGCGTTTTCGGAACCTTTGGCCGGTACCGTATCCGCCTCGCACAGGACGGAAACGACCGCATTGCCGCTTGCCGTCTCCGCTTTAACGTGTTCAACGTCGAAATGGGAGAGGGCTTGTCGTCTTCCTACTCGACGGGCCTCGACCAGGACCGGTTTGACTCGGTGTGCGACCACCTGATCGTGGAGGACTCCGAGGACGGCCAAGTTGTGGGCACTTACCGTATGCAGCCGGGGTTCACCGCCGCAGCGGCCTTCGGCTACTACAGTGCCCAGGAGTTCGAGTTCGCTCCCTACGAATGCATCCGCCAACAAGCGCTGGAACTAGGCCGCGCCTCCATCGATCGCCGGCACCGTTCGAGCGAAGTGCTCACGTTGCTGTGGCGGGGAATTGCCCAATACGCCAAATACCACGGGCTGCGGTATCTCATCGGATGCTCTTCCCTGAATTCGAAGGATCCCCTCGACGGTTGGAGCCTTTACCGGCAGCTTGTTTCACAACTGGTCTCATTCGAGTACATTACGGTTCCCACGACGGCGTTTTCCCTACCCTGCGCCGAAGCCGAGGCAGCGATCCCGGTCAAGGTGCCCAAACTGCTTCGAACCTATCTAGGCGTGGGCGCCCGCATCTGCGGGCCGCCGGCCTGGGACCGTGCTTTCGGCACAATCGATTTCCTCACTCTTCTAGACCTGGAACAGATTACGCCGGCGGCGCGAAGCCGCTTCCTGGTGGAGTAAGCCGATGCTCTCGAGCCGGCACGTTTATGGTGCGGTGCGGATGGCGGTTCTCGTCACTTCCCTGCTTGAGGTGTTGGGGCGGTTTGTTCCGGTCTATCTCCTGTCCCGAGGACGAGTTCCGCCTGCTCGCCGGGCCGCCTGGCTCCACGCTTCCTGCGCTCGTATCGCCAGGCGGCTTGCCTTGGCGCCTTCCGTCGGTGACGTCCATGCTGGCGATGGCGCCGGTCTCACCGTCTCCAATCACCTGACTTACCTCGACATATTGGTCTACGGCGCCGCGCGGCCTTTCCTGTTCGTAGCCAAGTCCGAGGTGCGGCGATGGCCGCTTCTGGGCACCCTGGCCAGCCTCGGGGGCACTATCTTCGTCGACCGGGGCCGTAGTCTTCAGGTCGCGGACGCAACCCGGGAGATGGAGCAGGCTTTGCGTGCTGGAATACCAGTGCTGCTGTTTCCGGAAGGCACCAGTTCCGACGGCAGCTCAGTCCTGCCCTTTCGATCGCCTCTGTTTGCCCCCGCGATCCGCGCCGGCGCCTCGATCACGGCGGCCGCGGTTCGTTATCGCGCGGTCGACGCTACCGAGGACCAAGTCACTTACTGGGGAGACATGGTGTTTCTGCCCCATCTGTTTCGCACCCTGTGCGTCCGGGGATTGACGGCGGAGATCGGCTTCGAATCCCCGTGCCGCTTCCCCGATCGCAAGCGTGCGGCGCGCGAGGCATGGCGCCAGGTCCATTTGCTCCGGACGGCGAACGAATTGTGAGCTTCCCTCTTTACATAGTCCCCCGTTGCCGTGGTAGACATGCAAGCATGCCAGCCACTACGGAGAAAAACCTTCATCTCAGCCAGATCGCTCCCCGCATCATTCAATCCGAAATTCGGTCCATGACGGTGGAGTGCGACGCCGTCGGGGGCGTGAATATGGCCCAGGGCGTGTGCGATACGCCGCTTCCCGAGGTGGTCATGGAAGCCGCCATCCAGGCGATCCGTGACGGCTACAACATCTACACCCGATTGGACGGGGTAGCGGTGCTGCGGCAGGCGATCGCGGACAAATTTGAGCGCCACAACAGCCTGAGAGTCGACCCGGATAAGGAGGTCCTGGTGGCCTCAGGAGCCACCGGAGCCATGTCGTCGGCGTGTCTAGCGCTGTTCGATCCGGGCGACCAGGTGATTCTGTTCGAACCGTTCTACGGGTATCACTACAACACCCTGGTTTCGATGCGGGTTGAGCCGGTCGTGGTGTCCATGGAGCCGGCTACCTGGGAGATCGATTTTGATCGTCTGCGTGCGGCGATCGGCCCCCGAACTCGCGCCCTGCTGATCAACAGCCCCGGCAACCCCTGCGGCAAGGTATTCACCCGGCCGGAGTTGGAAGCCATCGCTGCCTTGGCCATCGAACATGATCTGTTCGTCCTGACGGATGAGATTTATGAGTACTTCATCTATGAAGGCCAATCCCACATTAGCCCGGCGACCATCCCAGGCATGGCCGATCGCACCATTACGATCTCGGGCTTCTCCAAGACATTCAGCATGACGGGGTGGCGGATGGGCTACGTGGCTGCCAGCAGCAAGTGGATGCCGGCCATCGGCTACTTCCACGATCTGGGGTATGTTTGCGCTCCTTCGCCGTTCCAGTACGCGGCGGCGGCGGGGCTGCGGGCCCTTCCGGACAGCTTTTACCAGGGCTTGGCGACCGAGTACCAGGAAAAGCGCGACCAGGTCTGCGACGCCCTGGCTGCGGCGGGACTTACTCCCGCTGTGCCGGCCGGCGCTTACTACGTGCTGGCGGACGCCAGCCGCATTGAAGGCGAAACCGCCAGCCTGAAGGCCCGGAACTTACTCCGCGCCACGGGCGTAGGCGCAGTTGCGGGCTCGGCGTTCTATAGCGGCGGCCGCGGGGAAAATCTGCTTCGCTTCTGCTTTGCCAAGCAGAGCGCCGACCTGGATCGGGCGTCCACTGCCCTGCGCAACTTTGGCGTCTGATCCAAATGGGGCGAACGGTACCTTTCGAGAAGAGGATAATGCGGGAGCCGGCGTCGCTGCGGGGTGGAAGTGTGCGCCTTAAGCGCCCTATGCGCCCTTTGGGTGGAAGTGTGCGCCTTAAGCGCCCTATGCGCCATGACGACAGTCTTGGGTTTGGCGAGGGCTATTGAAAAGTCCCGCAGGGACGACCGAAAGGGTGTCGGGCAACTTCCAGTC
>JBAVQC010000405.1:0-19351 GCA_049693715.1 Acidobacteriaceae bacterium
TTTGTCATCCCGAGCGAAGCCGAGGGATCTGCAGTTCTACGGACCCTTCCTGGAAACGTTTCCACGCTTCTAACCCAACAGCCGAGGGCCGAATTGCGTTCAACCATCTGTAGCCGGCCTCAACCAGGTCATCGGCTCAAATTTGAGAATCACCGGGGCGAACGTTGCGTGCGGTATCGGTTTGAGGCTATGATGCGCACCATGCGGCAAGAAGGAGGAGCCTGACTTTGGAAGTCCCCATGATCAACCCAATTTCCCAGGAAGAATTGGTTCGGATGGCGATTAGGCTCAGAAATGATTTGTTTGACTATGAAGACAAACTGGGCAGTTGCCGGGACTTCTCCGAGCTGAAGAAGTCAGCCGACGCGCTGGTTGTTGCCATCTTAGAGCCCGTGGAATTTCGGCTCTCGGCTTGTTCTCCTAAGAAGTCGGCCCCCGTCTATCGATTCCCCGCTAAGAAGGAATCAATCCCGCGCCCGTTACACTAGACGGCGGACAATGCCCTGGGTTTCGCTTCTACCGTCGGCGCTGCAGCGGTTCGAGCAGTGGCGCAACCGGCGCTACCCCCTCGATCGAGGGCAGAAAGCGCGGCGTCACCTTCGCCTTAGCCGATTGCTCATACGCATAACCGTACCCAAGCAGCCGCGCTTCGCTCCACGCTGGACCAATGATGGAAAGGCCGACCGGGAGCCCCATGACTGCCCCCATCGGCACGGTGAGGTGTGGATAGCCGGCGACTGCCGCCAGTGAACCCGCGCCTGCTCCGCTGATCTGATCGCCATTCGCTGCGTCTATCTTCCAGGCCGGCGGCATCGTCGGCGATACCAGCGCGTCGAGGCGGCCGGCTGCCAGCATGGCGTCGATCCCATCGCGGCCGGCGATCCGCAGCGAGGTCGCGCGTGCCGCCTGGTAGGCAGGGTCGTCGAGTCCCTTGGTCGCCTCGGCCTTGACAAACGTTTCCTGTCCGAACAGCCCGAGCTCGCGGTCCGCATGCGCCGCGTCAAACGCGATCACGTCGGCAAGCGTGCGCGTCTTTACCGCCGGCGGCGTAGTGGCGAGATACGAATTCAAATCAGCCTTCAGCTCAGTATGGAGCACCAGTGTCTCCGCCTCGCCCATCTTGTCCCGGTCCTTGAGCGCGGTGATGTCGACCAGCGTCGCTCCCTGCGCCTTCAGCACCGTCAACGCTTGCTCGAACACCTTGTCGGTGGCCGCAGACCAGCCGGTTGCAAACCGCAACACGCCGATCCGGGCGCCCTTCAGTGCATCGGGCTTCAGTGCTGCCAGATAATCGGCAATGTGCGCGTCGGCGTCCTTGGTCGCCGGATCCGCGGAGTCCGCGCCCGCGATCGCACTGAGCACTCGCGCCGCGGTCGCAACATCGGCCGCAATGGGCCCAGCCGTGTCCTGACTGTGACTAATGGGCACGATCCGCGCGCGGCTCACCAGCCCGACCGTGGGCTTCAGCGCCATGCTGCCCGCGGTCGTGGGTAGTGGCCCGTCTGCCTCGATGTTGTCTTTCAGCAGGATCGCGTAGCCGTAGAGCAGCCCGCGCGCCCTGCGCCCCCGGTCAATGGCGCGGGCTTGATCGAGCGCGGTGGGATCGAGGGAGATCACAGCGTGGATCTGAGCATCCACCGCATGCACCCGCGCCGTCGCTGCTTCGGTTGCAGCCTCGGCGCTCGAAGCGGCCGCCAGCGCGGCAAGCAATATTGAAATCACCAATCGATAGGCTCCTTGCCAGCGTAGGCTAACTGAGTTCAAACGGGTACGTACTGTCGCAGATACCGCCTGGCCATGCGGAATCCGACCTTATAAGGTTCGCTGAAATCGGGCCCCGGATTCTCCGCTGCTCCGTAAAGGTCATCCTCGTGCTCTATGCTCATCGACCCCTCATAGCCGACGCTTTGTAAAACGCTGAAGAACTCGGGCCACGGTATGCTCCCCATCCCCGGAATGCGGAATTGCCACCACTTGGCTTGGTTAACCGGCACGATGCCCCCACGGCGCACGATGTCCCAATGAATTTGCGTATCCTTCAGGTGGACGTCATAAATTTTGTCAATGAAATCTTTCGCCGTTTGAATCGGATCCATCATCTGCCACAGCAGATGAGACGGATCGTACTGCAGGCCGACATAGGGCGAATCCTTAAAAGCGGTAAACAGCGCGTCGAAACCCACCGGGCTGGTGGCAATATTCGGCCCTCCTTGCCACGGCTCCCACAAGATGCGCACCTTGTGCTCTGCGCAGGCAGCGAAATACTTTTCGTGGTAAACGCGCACGATCTCGTCAACCTGGGCGTCAAACGGCTTGGAAACATCTTTGCCGGACTGGGTTCCTATATACGGAACACCTAACTTGCCAGCCAGCTCGATCGTCTTCACAAAGTTGCTGTTTTCCTGCGCCCGCTGCGCCGGATCGGGCGCGATGTGATTCCCATTCACCTGCAGCGCCGAAACATGCATCCCTTTCGACGACAAATGATTCCTGACTCTCGCGATTTCCTCGTCCGTGATCTTCGTCGTATCCAGGCCCGGAACCCCTGCGCCGGCAGAGAGGATCATGTTGTTAAATTCTTCCTGTATCGCAAAGTCCACGTTCGCTTCGGTGTACCGGCCCAAAATGCCAAGACGCGGCTTCCACTCCGTCGGCCGTGCGCCCGCTTTCGACAACGCCGCCAGGCACACCGCTGCTGTTGCTGATCCGATCAAAGTACGCCGGCTTATATTTTCCATTTCCATGATGCTCCTCGGTATCCGTCTGGGCCACCCTGCCATGATCGCACGGCAAAGCCAAACGCTGGTCAGGCCCGACCGGCATTTAAGATGGAATGAGAGGCCTTTTTCTTTGCATCCAGATACCCGGTCAACCACGACCCACACTCAGGAGATGGAGCAGGCGGCGGAATCGAGGTTTTCTCCTTCGCTGATTCGCGCCGTAGCCAACACGGCCATGGGCCGGCAGGATGTTCTACCTTTCTGGTTTGGAGAATCCGACCAATCCACCCCGCCTTTCATTCGCGAGGCGGCCATCGCCTCGTTGCGCGACGGGGAAACCTTCTACTCGGAAAATCTGGGCAGACCGTACTTGCGCCAGGCTATCTCAACCTATCTGACCAATCTTCATCATCTCCCCATCGGCACCGACCGGATCGCCGTCACAGCGTCGGGTGTCTCTGCGCTGATGCTGGCCAGTCAACTGTTAGTCTCGCCAGGCGACCGCGTAGTCACCGTCACCCCGCTGTGGCCCAATGCGGTCGAAATTCCCAAGGTCATGAGTGGCCGGGTTACCTGCGTCTCGCTCGAAGTACAACACGGCCGATGGACCCTGCCTTTGGAGAAGCTGCTGCATGCCCTCACCCCAGGCACGCGGATGCTGGTGCTCAACTCGCCTAACAACCCCACCGGCTGGACCATTCAACGCGCGGAGCAGGTCGCCATTCTGGAACACTGCCGTCGTTATGGAATATGGGTGATCGCGGATGATGTTTACGAGCGCCTTGTCTATGCAGACGGAATGAAGACGGCGCCGTCGTTCCTCACCCTCGCTGAGCCCGAGGAGCGCCTGATTGTCATCAACAGCTTCTCCAAGGCCTGGAGTATGACGGGTTGGCGTTTGGGCTGGATGGTGGTGCCACCGGCCATCCTGGCGGACCTCGCGTCCCTGCTCGAATACAACACTTCCTGCGTCCCTGAATTTATTCAACGCGCCGGCGTCATCGCCCTGCAGCAGGGCGAAGCTTACGTCGGTCAACTTAGGGCCCAATTGGCGGAGACCAAGGCGAAATTGTTTACCGCATTGTCTCCCCTTCCCGGCCTGCAAGTACCCGAGGCGGACGGCGCGATGTATCTCTTTCTCCGTGTTGCTGGCGAAGAGGACTCAGTACGCCTGGCCAAGCGGCTGATCGAAGAAGCCGGGCTGGGCCTTGCGCCCGGCAGGGCTTTCGGTCCCGAAGGAGAGGGCTGGCTGCGTTGGTGCTATGCAGCCGACAGTAAGAAGATCGAGTCTGGCATCGAGCGCCTGGCGCAATTCTTGTCAAAGTAATCTGGCTGTCCAGGAGACAACCATGCACACCATCAACCTGCCCCGGCGTGCCGTGGGGCGTACATGGGCCGAAAAAGATGGGCGAGCCCCATCCAACGCTTCCGCTCTGCGGACAAACTACAATGCTGTCCTTTTCGAACCTCAAGGTTTATACGTTTGACTCCGTTGAACCCGCAGAGCCGATTTGCTTTAGCATGTGAGAGGTATTAGGTAGGCTCCTTTCCCTGAAACACAATGAATGACCCCGTTATCACAGCCCGGATGAACACCCTGATCACCGGGAACACCGAAATGGCTGGTCTCATTCGAGCCTACAACTGGTCGAAGACGCCCCTCGGGCCGATTGAAGGCTGGTCCGAGACCCTGCTGGCGACCGTCAACCTTATGCTGCATTCGCCCTTTCCCGCCATCCTCTCGTGGGGAGAGGAAATGGTGTTTCTCTACAACGACGCAGCAATTTCCACCTTGACGGTCAAACATCCAAAGGCGCTTGGCGCTGACTACCGCGACGTCTTTCGTGAAGCCTGGCAGCTAGTGAGAACCGATTTGGAAGGCTGTCTGTATCGAGGTGAGACCGCGGTTCGGGACAATATGTTAATCCCGATCCTCTTCAATGGAGTCCTGGAAAACCACTACTGGAGCTATTGGCTCATTCCCGTTTATGAAAACGGCAGGATCGCAGGCGTTTACGATGCCTTTCGCAACATGACTGAGACCGTGGAGGGCGCCCTCCGTCTACGGGAAAGCGAAGAGAGGTTGAAGCTCGCCACCGAGGTCGCTCGGCTTGGAGTCTTTGTCTGGGAAACCGTGACAGACCAGGGAAGCTGGGAAAACGACCTCGTGTATGAGATCTTCGGCCGCAATCGCGAAGATGGACCAGTCCATGGTGCTGAGTTCCTGCGCGACTTCCTCCATCCGGATTTCCATGATTCGTATCGAGATGCTGCACAAAGGACGCTCCAACATGGCGTCCCGTTCCACTTTGAAGGTCTCATATATCGCACGGATAAGGCCCTTCGCCACATCGAGGTCAACGGAAACCTTCAGCCGGAGACCGCGGCCTCTCGGGGAAGAATTCTCGGCACCATCCGCGACGTAACAGAAATGCGAAAGGTTGAAGCGCAACTGCGCGAGAACGCCAAACGGCTCAGCGAACTCGCAGCCATCGTGGCCTCCTCAGACGACGCTATTCTGAGCAAAGATCTCAACGGCATCATCACCAGCTGGAATGACGCAGCGACCCGCATTCTGGGCTACAGGGCCGACGAGATGATCGGGTCCTCCATACTAAAGCTTATTCCCGAGCACCTGCATTCGGACGAAAAGACCATCATCGAGAACATTCGTGCCAACCGGCGGGTCGAGCACTTCGAAACCGTTCGTCTTACCAAGGGCGGCGAACTGATTGACGTCTCGCTCACCGTCTCGCCCGTCAAGGACGAGCAGGGTCAAGTGATCGGAGCGTCAAAAATTCTCCGCGATATATCCCCTCGCAAGCGTATGGAGCGGTCCCTGCTGCAAGCGGAAAAGATCGCGGCCACTGGTCGCATGGCCGCGACCATCGCGCATGAGATAAATAATCCCCTCGAAGCGGTGGTGAACCTGCTATTCCTGCTCCGGCCTAAGATTTCCGACGAGGAAGGACTCAACTACCTCACCACCGCCGAGGGCGAGCTTGACCGTGTGTCGCATATCGTTAAACAGACACTCGGCTACTACCGTGAACACGCTACCGCAAGCATGGCCTCTCTGGGTGAGATCGCGGAACATGCGATCACAATCTATGAGCCACGCTGCACCGCTGCCGGCATCGCGATTGAGAAATCGCTCCCGTCGTCGCGGAAGGTTGTCCTTCGTCGCGGCGAGATGATGCAAGTGATTTCGAACCTGATCGCCAACGCCATTTACGCTATGCCCGACGGCGGCACCCTTTCTATTTCGGTCAGTGATACCACAACTCCCGCGGACGGCGTGGCCTTGCACATTGCAGACACCGGCGTGGGCATCGCCCCGGACGTTCTGCCAAAGGTTTTTGACGCCTTCTTCACTACGCGGGCGACAGTTGGTACGGGGATCGGTCTTTTCATTGCGAAGAACTTTATCGAAGGACACGGCGGCCAGATCAGCATTGAGAGTCGCACCGGGCCGGAAAAACATGGAACGACGGTTCGCATCTTCCTTCCTCTTCATACGGCTTACGCCTAATCGTTCCCACGGGCGCAGTGAACTTGCCGCAGTACTCTCACTCAACACAGACTGGAAAGCGTGGTATCCGCGATGCCCGCAACTTGCCCGCACGGAAGAGTAGGGAGGAAGTCCGGCGGTCGCCCCCCAAACGAGGCTTTTTGCCTGACGACGGCTATTTGTGCTGAAGAAAATCGGGCACGCGCTCCAGGTCGAGTGGGCGAAGATTTACATCCCATTCCACCGGGGCTTTCACGGGAGGAAAGCAAACGGACGACGTGCACGCCTGGTAATCAATCTCGCCCTTAATGACTAGATGCGGGTTCCGGGCAAATGCTTGAATGGTGTTCCCGTTTACGACCGCTGCGGCCGAGGCGGTGAAGACCGTTGGACCGCTATAGACGGGAATGGTCTCGTGAAGCGCCGGGAACTCCAAAGGCTTCGGTTCGGGATAACCGACTGCGGAGGTGCTATATAGATCCGACGGGGCAATGGTGAGGGTGGTGACGCGATACTCCTTCTCCGCGCCGGGACCGTAAACATGCGTGTCGGGTCCTGGAGTCAGGTTGGCGACAAGCCGGATGACCTGGCCAGGGGTAACATCCGTATCCGACTGGTTGGTGGTGATGGTCACGTGCGGCGTTCCGTTCACCTGCTTCGCGGGCTGGGGCAGCGGAAAGTCCTGGAAGAGGTATGCGTACAGATTGCTTGCTGTGAGCCGATTGACGTAAGCGGTCTCGAAGAAGCGCTTCCGGATGGTTCCGTCACGATCGATGAGGTAGTAACCTGGATAGGGAATGCCGGCTTCAATACCTTTTCCTTCGGGATTGCGGATCCCGAACTTGTCGATCAGCTTTGACCCGGAGTCAGAGAGCAGCGGATAGGTAATGGAGCGGCGCTGGGCAAAGTTTTCCAGGATCGCCCGAGAATCGTAACTTACCGCTGCTACGTTGATGCCCTTCGCCTCGAATGCCTTCTGAGAAGCTTCCAGGTCGACAAGTTGTCCCTTACAGAAGGGGCACCAGTCGGCGGAGCGGAAGAATAGCAGCAGCAAGCCGTTGGGGCCGGCCAGTGTACCCAGATCCTGCTTCTTGCCCGCTTGATCGCTCAAGGTAAAAGCCGGCGCCTTGGCTCCAGGCTGCAGACCACCAGGCTGCTGAGAGATTGACGACGCCGGCGCAAATAGGCCGAGACCGAGGAAAGGCAAGTAAGCAAGGCCAAGCTTCCACTTCATTTTCGAGTTCTCCAGGAATGGCGTGAAGCCTCAACGCGCCTCAAAGGGCATTGATCCCGCGCGTCCGTCTGACGTTTAGAACCGAACTTAGGTTACGTAGTTTCTGGCAGCCGGCACTCTTTATCGCAATGGGATCGGACCAATCCCTGGGATACGGCGCCAATCGATGTTATGTCGTTCCCTCGCCCGATCTGGTGGTGGTCAGGGTAGGAGACGCGCCTCCAAATTGGGGAGAGGAATCCTTGCTCCCAGCGGTCATGGCGGCCATTCTCGATTCGCCCCATGTTCACTGACAGCCATTAGAATCGTCTTATGCAGATCAACCGCATTGGCTCGCGTCCATCAGGCAAGGGGCCGGCAGAATGGTTCACTGGCGCTGTCCGTATCTACCCGCTTTTTCAAGCACCTGACCCAGCATTGGTTGCCGGCGCCAGCGTCACATTCGAGGCCGGAGCGCGTACCGCCTGGCATACACATCCACTCGGGCAAACACTGATCATCACTTCGGGATGCGGATGGGTTCAGCGGGATGGGGGCGCGATTGAAGAAGTTCACCCCGGAGATGTGGTTTGGTTCGCGCCGGCAGAGAAACATTGGCACGGCGCCACTCCGACCACCGCCATGACGCACATCGCGATCCAGGAACGATTAGACGGCAAAGCCGTAGATTGGATGGAGCACGTCAGCGACCAACAATACCAACGCTGAATCCGGATGCTGACGCAACTACCAGCCCGTCGCAGCGGGACGACTGGGGACATTAGAGTTTCTGGTGGGATGAGGCAACGGCGCGGAGGCTGAAGCTCGCGATGGTGGCGGGGCTGGAGTTCGGGCGCACCTGGAGGGTGCCAAGGACCTCGGTAGCTGAGGGGGTGGTCGCGGAGTCGGAATACGAGGACGCCGGAATGTTCACCCAGATGCTACAGATCGTGCGACAAGAGGTTACGTCCCCGTCTATCACTCGCCCTTCGCGGTCCGTGCCCCCCGGTCCTGGGACTGCAATCCTCGCCTTGTGGAGCGAACCCAATGAAGGCGTTGCCTGTGTACAAACCGACAGACTTAACCAGCAAAGGAGGTCTGGCACCGTAGCCGTTACGATGAAGTCTCTTCCGTAGTTTCGTTAAAGTTTCGTGGACAAGCGGAGCTTGCACTCTCGACCACGGAGTTAAGAAGAGGGGCGGAACTATCACAGTCGTGAGGGCGTAACCCACCACCCTACGAACCGCGAACCGCCGGCACTGCCTCATGCAAAGCCAGGTATTGATGGATGAACGAGACCGCCATACTGCCCTCGCCGACTCCACTCGATACGCGTTTGATCGAATTGTGGCGCACGTCGCCGGCGGAGAAAACTCCAGGTAGATTCGTCTCCAACGGAAAGGGCGCGCGCTCCAGCTTCCAGGTGGTAAGATCGCGACCGGTACAGATATATCCTTTAGGGTCCCGCTCCAGCTCGCCCGGCAACCATGCGGTGTTCGCATCCGCGCCGATCATCACGAACAAGGCGTCTGCTTCACAGTTTGTAATCTTCTCTTCCCCTGCCGGCGCTTGCGTGCGGATCACAATGCGCTGCAAATGCTCCTCGCCCTCAACTGATACCACCCGGGTAAACGGAACCACCTGTATGTTCTCCTTGGAAGCTATCTCGCCAATCAGATACTGCGACATGCTCAGCTTCAACCCTTCCCCGCGCACCAGCACTTTCACCTGTGTGGCATAGCTCGAAAAGAACATAGCCGCCTGTCCAGCCGAGTTTCCCCCACCTACGATGAAGACCTTCTTTCCATTCACATTGCTGGCCTCCGGACGAGAAGCTCCATACAGCACGCCCCGTCCGAGCAAGCGATCGGCGCCCGCTACTTCCAGCCGGCGCCACTCTACACCGGTCGCCAGCAGAACCGCGCTCGCGGAAACCCGATGCCCGCCATCCAGTTCCAGCGAATAGCCGCTATCGATCGGCTCCAGTTTTTCAATGCAGCGCGTCATGGCAATCTCCGCCCCAAACCGCACCGCCTGGCGCACCGCCCGCCCGGTCAAATCCTCACCCGAGATGCCGTCCGGAAATCCAAGATAGTTCTCAATGCGCGATGATGTGCCCGCCTGTCCCCCTGCCGCCGAACGCTCCACCATCAATACTTTTAGACCCTCGGAAGCGCCATAGACCCCGGCGGCCATCCCTGCGGGCCCGGCCCCGGCGATTACCAGATCGTATCTGTCACTGTTCGGTTTGGTCTGTAACTGCAGGGCGTCTGCCAGTTCACGAACCGTCGGGGCATGATCGAAGATCTTTCCATCGATGGCCACGGCCGGGCAGTCCCAATCCTTACGCATGGACAGGGGAATCCGGTCCGGCTCCTGTTCCCGGTCGACAAACTCGAAGGGAATTCGATTGGCCGCA
The DNA here is from genome assembly GCA_049693715.1 of Acidobacteriaceae bacterium. Lineage (GTDB taxonomy): Bacteria > Acidobacteriota > Terriglobia > Terriglobales > Acidobacteriaceae > PALSA-350. Next base: position 9,864 of record JBAVQC010000405.1, read on the forward strand.
AGAAAGCCGCGAATATCCTGGCAGTCGGTATCGTATTGCGTCCCCAGGATGACGACCCGCGACGTCGGAACTGACGTCGCATACTTCTGCACCCGCATAATCCGGTCATTCATCGTTTGCAGAATCATGGCGCTGGCTTCTTTTGAATCCCTGATCAGATTCTGGAACTCCCGCCGTTCCAGGCGCGCCACGCGACAATGGGTTTCTGCCCGCAGGGAGACCATAGCCTGGGTGCCTAGCAAGATCGGCGTTTCTCCAAAGAAGTCTCCAACCGCATATTGGTCCTCGAACAGATCCTCCTGCCGGCCAAGAACGTCCTTCACCATCCGCAGCTCGCCCTCGAAGAGAACGAAGAACCACGGCGGCTCACCTTCCCGGATCAACCATTCGCCAGGCCCAAGGCGCACGTCTGCGGCCTGCTCCGCGAACCTGGCCAGTTCGGTCTCTCCCAGAGCACAGCACAACTTGCTTCGTTTCAGTTCGTCGATTGTGAACATTGACCTATTCTGCCACGCCGAGGGCTGCGGGTACCGCGTCCAGGCGATGGCCGCTGGTGGCAGCGCCCGCATCCGGCCGCAATCCGAGGCTGTCAAACACCGGCCCCAGCACCACCACCGCCATGAACAGGATGGTCAGGTGAAAGTCGCGCAGTTGCGGAACAGCTGCCGAGTGGCCGCGCGCGTGGGCGACAAGGCGCAGGGTGATGGCGCCGATGGCCACGCCCATTCCCAAGCTCAGCTGCATCACGGCGCTGAGGAATCCATTCGCCCGGCTCATTCGGCTGTGCGGTATCTCCGTGTAGGCCAGCGTGGTCATGCAGGTGAACTGCATCGATCGCGAAGCTCCGTGGCAGAACAGAATCAGGATGATCAGAAGAATCGCCGTGCCCGGACTGAGCAGCGCGCAGAGCGCCATTGTTCCCGCGGTAATGATCCCGTTGACAATGAGCAGCCGCCGGAAGCCGAAGCGGCGAAGCGCCTGGATCACAAACGCCTTCATGGTCAGATCTCCCGCAAACAGCGCCAGCAGGTACAGTCCTGATTGGAAAGCATTCAATCCGAAAGCGATTTGGAACATGAGAGGTAGCAGAAACGGCAGCACAGAAACGGCAATGCGGAAGGCGCTCGCACCGTACACGGAGAGTGAATACGTCTTGAGCTTCATCGATTCCAGGTCGATGAGCGAAGCGGCCGGATTGCGGTGGGCAGCGACAATGGCTGCGACTCCGCTGAGTAAGCTGAGCCCCAGCACCAGCCCGGGCAGTTGCCAGGCCACGCCCTCGCTTCCCAGCTTCTCCATCCCATAAACGGCCCCGGCCGAGGCGAAGCCTGCGAGCAAAAAAGTGAGCCAATCGAATCCATGGCTCTCTCCCGAGCGCACGTTCTCTACCCACAACAAGGTCAGGACCAGGGCGATGATGCCGATGGGGAGATTAAGGAAGAAAATCCAGTGCCAGCTGGCGTAGGTGGTGATGAACCCGCCCAGCGGCGGACCCACGACCAGGGCGGTGAGTCCAGGCCAGGTGATGTAAGCAATCGCCTCAGTGAGCTTCTCTTTTGGCGTCGTGCGCAGCACGATCAGGCGGCCGACCGGCACCATCATCGCTCCCCCAATGCCCTGCAGGATGCGCATGAGCGTGAACTGGGTGAGCGTGTGGGAGACCCCGCAGAGCACAGAAGCGAGGGTAAACGTGGCAATAGCCGCGGCAAAGACGGAACGCCCGCCAAAGCGATCTGCCACCCAGCCGCTGATAGGGATAAAGACGGCCAGGGTAAGCAGGTAAGCCGTTATGCCGATATTAAGGCTGACCGCACTCGAATGAAAGCTGTGGGCCATCTGCGGAAGCGCAGTGGCAATGATGGTGCCGTCCAGCATTTCCATGAAGAAGGCGCTCGCGATCAGGGTGGTGACATAAAGCGGCGAACGGCTCTTCTTCATCTATCTAGTTTACGAAAGGAGGGGCGCACTCCCCTCTTCCTCCAGCGGATCGTTCCACTAAGGGGTTTCTAATCCGCTAAGACCGGCTCTCCGTTCAAATGCCTGGATGAGAGATCCGAGGCTGCGCTCCGACCCAATCTCCGGGCGCAACTCACTCACCACCGGAGGCGGTGGCGGTGGTACGGCCTTTACCTGCATCTTGCGCGCCTCGTTTGCGGAAACAGCCACTGGGCCTGTGGGTACGGAGCCGCTCAAGGCCGCGGCAGACTTGCCCGGCTTTTCCAGGTGGCGCCGTTCCATCCGCCGCCGCGGGGGAACACGCTGTACCTGCGGCTCCTCTTTCGGCTGCGCAGGCGGGGGAGCAACCACCACCTGGCTCTGCAACTCAGCGGCAGCAGGCGCCGAAGCTTTGGCGGACGGATTGCGTTTCTTGGCCGGGACTGCGTTCTTTACGTTGCGTGCCGAAGCAATCGCCGTAGCCGTCTTCTTCAATACATGCGGGGCGCTTGCCAGCGCAGCCGCGAGAAAATCTCGCGCGCGTTCGAGGCGGGTTATTTCATCATCAAGTTGAGCGATTATTTCGATCCGTGTGGTCATGCACAATCATTCTATAGCCCTCCGCACTCTTCTGCCGACTGTCTGCCCTGTGGGAATTGATGCCCTTGGTCATTCACAGCGGATGGCTGCCATAGGCTCAATCCGGGTCGCTCGTGTCGCCGGCAGCAGCGAAGCGACACTCGCAATCAAGGTCAGCGCCGCCACCGACCCAAGGAGCACCCAGGGATCGCGTGCTGCCGTGCCGTACAGAAAGCTTCCCAGGGCGCGGGAAACCAGGAGTGCGATGGTCAGACCAGCCACGCTGCCGATACCCGCAACCAGGGCATTTTCCCGAAAGACCAACACCATCACGCCCATGCGCTGCGCACCCAGCGCCATACGGATGCCGATCTCGCTCGTCCGTCGCGCGGTGGCATACGCCAGCGTTCCGTAGAGACCGATCCCCGTCACCAGTAGCGCGCACCCGGCAAAGAACACTGACAGCAGCGCCATCAGGCGTTCCGTGCTCACGTCGTCATTTAATACTTCGTTCATGGTTGATAGGGTAGGAGCCGGTATGGTGGGTGCAAGACGCGCCGCCAGGGAACGCGCAGCGGAAGCCAGTGCAGTCTGCGGCCCATCGGTCCGCACCACCGCTGTCAAAGATGGCTTCTTTTGTTCATCCTGCATGATCGGTATATAGCCGGAGGGTGGGGCTGGCTCACGCATGCCGCGATACTTGGTGTCGCCCACCACTGCGACCACTTGATAGGTGGAGTGTGAGCTCTCGTCGATCACTTGCCGTCCCAACGCGTCTTCGCCCGGAAAGAGCAGGTTTGCCGCGGATCGGTTGAGGGTAATTTTGAGCCCAGAGGCCTTGCTGTCGGCCCAGGTGAATTCCCTTCCCAGGTAAAGCGGAATCCGCATGGTTCGAAAATAGTCCGGACCCACGCTGTTCATGTACATAAGCTGGGGTGGTTTGCCCGGCGGTCCGTATCTCCCGTTCCAGCCGCGATGGGAAAGCGGCACAATGAACTCGAAGCTCACGCTTTTTACTCCTGGCTGGCGGCTCAGACCCTCGCCCAACTGCTGGTATGTCTTCATCAGCGAGTCGCCTTCCAGTTGTTGTTTGTCCATGCGAAAGGCGAGGTTCACCAATCCGCTGGGATCGAACCCCACGCCTGACTTGAAGAGGCGTACCATGCTGGTGGCCAAAAGGCCCGCTCCCACCACCAGCACCAGGGCCAGCGCCACTTCCGAGGCCAGCAGGATCCGGGGTAGAATCCTGCGCCGCTCCGATCGTTGCCGCGCATGGTGGCCATCTTTGATTTGGTCGTTGACATTACCAGCGGTGGCTTCGAGCGCGGGTACCAGCCCAATCAGCACCGCCGAGGTCACAGCAACGCATGCAGCAAAGCAGAGCACACGCACATCGAGCGATGTGTCCAGGACCCATCCTCTGTCGCCGCTGAGAAGGAGCGCGGCCAACGAGCGGCTGACCAAGGGTGCAATGGCAAGCCCCGCTGCCGTGCCCAGAATCGCAATCAGCAGGCTTTCCACCAGTAGTTGCTGGATCAAGCGTCGCCGGGTGGCGCCAATCGCCAACCGTGTCGCCAACTCCCGCTCCCGCGCCGCGCCACGCGCCATCAACAAGCCCGCGAGATTCAGACACGCCAGCAGCAAAATACCTGCGCACATTGCGAACATGGCCAGCAGTGGCCGGCGGAACAGAAGGCGGGCATCCGCAAACCCTCGAGAGCCAGGTTCGGCAACGAAGTGAAAATGGCCCTTCTCTTCGTCGTTAATAAATGCAGAATCGTCGGATGCCTGGTGCAGAACTGAGCGCGAGACCGTCGCCAGCGAAGCATTTGCCTGCGCCAGCGTGACGCCCGGTTGCAGCCGCGCGCCGACAGTCAGCCACCATGCGTGTATCCCGTCATCAATATGGTTCCTAGGCGCATCGATAATGGGGTCGGTCGAGAGCGGAGCAAATATCTGCGGGTTGCGCATGGGATCGGCCCCTATAAACCGCTTAGGCATAACCCCTACCACGTTGAACGGTACGTTGGCGATGATCAGCTTACGTCCCACCACATCCGGCGCGCGATCAAACCATGTCTCCCAGAACTGCTCGGTAATCACCACCGCCAGGCCTTCCGGGTTTCCCCCTGGCCGATCGTCTTCCGGGGTGAGATATCTGCCCATCAAGGGCGCCGTCTGTAACGTGCGAAAGAATTGCCCGCTCACCAGCATCCCCGGGATGTTCTCGTTGGCCGCTCGGCCCTGTACCTGCAGCGTATCGGGATTGTAGGCGAAGACGTCTGAGAAAACGTCGTGGTTGTGCTCCAGGCTGCGGAAGAACGGGGTGCAGAACTCGTAGTTGGGCTGAGGACCGCCTTCCTCCATGCGCAACACGGCTAATTGTTCTGCATGCGGCACCGGGAGCGGCCGCAACAGGAGCCCATTGATCAACGAGAAGACGGCCGTGTTGGCCCCCACGCCCAGCGTCAGCGTTAGGAGCGCCACTGCGGTAAAGCCTGGTGACTTGCGTAGCAGCCGCGCAGAAAAGGTCAGGTCGCGCATTAGATTTTCAATCGTGTCAAATTGCCACAGTTCGGTGAGGCGTTCCCGCCAGCGCGACGCATTGCCGAAGGTTCGCCTGGTGGCCATGTCTAACTCTTCCGGCGGGACGCCTTGTCGCGAAAGCCGGTCTCGCAACAAGGCCTGGTGGAACTCCAATTCCTCGTTGATCTCGCTCGCCATGCGCCGCCGGCGAAACAACGACTGGAGCTTTAAAATAACTGGGTAAAGTGCCATAGCGAACTCCTTCAGGAGGCCTGCATCACAAACGCGACCGCAGCCGACAGCCTGGCCCAGCGGTGCGATTCGGCATTGAGCCGTTTTCTGCCCTCAGCCGTTAGCTGGTAAAACTTGGCCCGGCGATTGTTGTCCGAAGCACCCCATTCGGCGCTCAGCAGACCGCGCAATTGCAGCCGATGCAGCGCCGGGTAGAGCGCACCCTCTTCCACCTTCAGCACTTGTTGCGAAGTCTGCTCGATCCACTCAGCCACGGCGTAACCGTGCAAAGGCCTTCGCGCCAGCGCCTTGAGGATGAGCATCTCCAACGTGCCCTGTATCAACTCTCCACTCTCTTCCCTAATCATCTTATGGGTAGAGTATGCAGCGCTGCTCTCTCTTGTCAAATGGGTTTTACAGGATCTTTACCACGACGACGGTCAGATCATCCGCCTGTGCTTTTGTTCCGGCAAAGGTGGAGACGGCCTCGGTGATATCGGCCACCAGGGCTGCAGCCGGCTTGGTTTGTTTGTTCCTGACCACTTCCTCTAACCGGCTGATCGAGAACTCGTCGCCGGCTTCATTTTCCTGCTCGGTCACGCCATCCGTGAACAGGGTAAGGATGTCGCCTGGATCGAGCACAAGCACCGTGTCGGAGAACTGTGCGTCCTTCAAAATACCCATGATGGGTCCACCGGCCTCTAACTCCACGGATTGGGCGCTTCTCGAACGCAAGAGGAGGGGCGGATTATGACCGCCGTTCGCATATTGCAGAGTCTTATTGGCCTGATCGAAGCGTGCGTAAAACATGGTCACGAACGTCGCCGAGTTCGTAACCTGCTGCAATACCTGGTCCAGATCCTTGAGGATCGCAGCCGGCCCACTCAGTTCGCGGGCGCGGAGGCGCAGGGCAACGGCGAGCGAGGGCATCAGGAGAGAAGCCGCAGCCCCGTGGCCGGATACATCGGCGATCACCACGTCGACGATATTTTCGGAGATTTGGAAAAAATCGTAGTAGTCGCCGCCCAATAACTGCGCGGTTTGCATGGCCGCCGCAAGCTCCAGGTCGGGACACACGGGAGGTTTCGTCAAAACTTGCCGTTGCACCTGGGCGGCCAGCAGCAAATCGTGTTCGTATTCATCCCGCTGCCGCCGCACCTCTGCAATGAGGCGATTGCGCTGCCGGGCGATCAGGGTGACCAGAAGGCCCACCACCAGAAAGCCAATCAGCGTGATCGCGTTGCGGAAGATCCTGACTTGGAGCGTCTCTGGCTGCGTGCCGAAGAAGACATCCTGCAGAATCGTACACACCACCGCTAAAGCAATCGTGATAGGCGGACGATTGACCAACGCGCTGAGGGCTATGGGCAGTACGTAGAGATAACCGAGAGACACGTTCGGAATGACAATCCAGTCCGTATAGGCGACCGCGGCCATCGCCAGGAAGACGACAAAGTTGAGCATTCCCGTGATGCGGGTTTCTTCTAACTTCACACGCTGCTTTTCCTCGTCGCGCTTCTGCTTGCCCTTCATACCTACTATTTCTCCACGGACTATGGCTTACTTTGGGCGTGCGGAGTCAATTTGCGGATAAGGAACTCCTGAAACAGATTGGCAACGCCCGAACCGCCAATCCCGATCAATGTGTTTTCGAGTGTCAGTCCGGCTCCGTTACGGCTGCTCGCGGGATAGTATAAGTTCGAAATGCCTCCGGCGGCGAGGGCCCCCAGGATACCTGAATAATCGAACTGCCAATGGCCATTGTCACCCTTACAGATGACCGCATTCGCCAGCGCATACAGAACGCGGGACCGCGTGCTGCCGGTTCCCTTGTAGAAGTAGCGCGGATCCTGTTTAAGGAGCGACGGTAAGATGGCGCCCCCAATCACGGTGCCGATAACCGCATCACCGTAGGAGGCGCCGTACCGCTTCGCATACCCGCGGGCACCTTGCCCATATCCGCTGAACTCGTTCTGTGCCTGCTGTATTCCCGCGACCGCTCCAGTGGCCGCAAGCGTGACCGGGTCAATACTGGACTTCCAGGCAAGTTCAAACTTCTGTTTGGGGCGTAGCGGCAACGCGTCCTGCTGGTAGCTGACATAGAAGTTTGGTATAACGCCGAGCACACGTTGCTTCTCCTCAATCTTGACCTGCTCCTCCGCCAACTCGTAGTTGGTGACGCTGACCCGCACCTCGGTGGTTGCGGCAGCAATGGGCAGCGAAATCAGCGGTACCTCCAGCACTTCTCCGGGATGAACAACGCCCGCGACTTGCTGCGTCGCAAATCCCTCCCCCGTGACCGTGAGTTGAAAGGGGCCGGGCGAGATGGCATTAAACACAAAATGCCCTGCTCCGTCGGACTCCTGCGTTTTCTCTTCGGTTTGCCCCGGTCGCGTCAGACTCACTCGGGCGGCGAGGAGGAAGTTTCCGTTCTGGTCCACAACGGTTCCGCTGATGGCGCTTTGCGCTGGGGTATTGATTGGGTTGGCCTGTTGAGCATGTGCCGGCCATTCCGCCTCCATGGGCAGGCAGCAAAGCACAACGCACAGCAACCGGCGCCAGGGAAGCCTGTGGCGCGGTGCGGCGAATGCAGGAACTGCGCTCATCTATGTGCAGGATAGAGGGTGGCGACCCATTCTCGAAGACTGTTGTCAGGGAAGAGTTAGCAGACAAGGTGCTTTGCAGCGAAAACGCGGCGTTTCCGGCGGGAATCCGTGCCCGGGATCCCTCGAAGTGTGTAGACGGAGAAATCCTTCATAATAGGGCAAGCAGAAGAGGTCACCTCGAAAGGACGTTGGTTTCCCGAATGACAAACCTTGCGCAGCTCAGCCCAGACGTCGCCGCAGTCAACCAGCAGCTCCAGGCGCAATACGACGCCTTCAAAGCAAGGGGGCTCAAGCTCGACCTGACTCGAGGAAAACCGTCCGCAGCCCAGCTGGACCTGAGCAATGGCTTGCTCTCCCTTCCCGGTGCGAACGATTACGTCGCCGAAGGAGCCGTCGATTGCCGCAATTACGGCGGGCTGCAAGGGCTGGCCGAAGTGCGCAGGCTGTTCTCCACCATGATGGGGGCGCCCCCGGAGCAGATCATTGCCTCCAATAACTCCAGTCTTGCGTTGATGCATGACACCATCGTTTACGCCCTCTTGAAGGGGACCTGCGATAGCGTCACCCCCTGGTCGCAGCAAGGAGAAATTTCCTTCCTGTGCCCCGTCCCGGGCTACGACCGGCACTTCAAGATCTGCGAGGACTATGGCATTCGCATGATTCCCATGGCCCTCCGGGAAGATGGCCCGGACATGGACGAAGTGGAGCGGCTGGTAGCGCAGGACGCCTCCATCAAGGGTATATGGTGCGTTCCCAAATACAGCAACCCGACGGGAACGGTATATTCCGGCGCGGTTGCCGAGCGCCTGGCGGCCATGAAGACCGCCGCACCGGACTTCCGGTTGTTTTGGGATAACGCCTACGCCGTTCATCACCTCACCGATGAGCGGGTTGAAATCGCCAATATTCTGGACTTGTGCGCGCGCCATGCCAATCCGAACCGGGCATTTGTTTTTGCGTCCACCTCGAAGATCACGTTACCCGGAGCCGGATTGGCTCTGTTTGCCGCCTCAAAGGACAATGTGAAGTGGCTTTTGGCGAGGCTTGTCCCGCGAACGATTGGTCCCGATAAGCTCAACCAGCTGCGCCACGTGCGCTTCCTGAAGGACGGCGACGCCATTCTCCGCTTGATGGACAGGCAAAGGGCTGTCATCGCGCCGAAATTTCAGAAAGTGCTCGGCATCTTCGCCGAGAAACTGGCGCAGGTTCCTGATGTGTCCTGGACCCGGCCCAAGGGCGGCTATTTCATCAGCCTCGAGGTAGGTAAAGGCTGTGCCAAGCGCGTGGTGGCGCTGGCCAAGGAAGCCGGAGTCGTACTCACCCCGGCGGGAGCGACGCACCCCTACGGAACCGACCCCGAAGATCGCACCATTCGCATCGCTCCCACGTTCCCCCAATTGCCCGAAGTCGCTTTGGCAGCAGAAGGTGTAGCCCTTTGCGTGCTGCTCGCGGCTGCTGAGAAAGCTTCCCCTTTAGCAGCCACTCTCCCCTTGTCATCCCGAGAGCCTGTGACTTTTTGATTTCGCACTTTGACGACCGAGCTCCCCTTTAACCGTCACCCTGTCCTTTGGCAACCGCCCTCTCCCTCACCACAACCCTCCCCTGTTTGTC
>JBAVQC010000406.1:0-6793 GCA_049693715.1 Acidobacteriaceae bacterium
CGCCGGCTACGCGTTCGATCAAACCACCAACACCTCGCCCGCCTTCGTATCCATTCCCGGGTTGGGCGGGTTCGCGCAAGCTCCTCGCACCGAAGCCGTTCCCAGGGTAGCCATGCCGGATAGCCTGCGCGCGCTGGTGCAACAAAAGATGAGAACTCGAGGAGCACCGCGGATCGGGCCCACCTTCGGCGATTCACAAAAGTAGGCCAGTGAAGACGGCCCTTCGGGGCCGTCTTCGCGTCTCCGGCAACGAAGCATTACCTACGTCAGAGGTAAGCGGTTTTTAAAGGGGGTTGACGGCAGCGCTAGTCTATTCTTCAATAAGCAAGCACTGTTGGCCGCAAACCAACTCGGATCACAGGTCGTTTTCACCGGGCCTGGCACGATTGCATTGCGGAATAAGACAACGCGAGGGGATCCCGGTGACCCAATCCTACGAAGAAACTGATGCCAGTCACGTCCTGACCATGGAAGAAATCACGAGCCTCACCGAAGAGGGAGGCAAAGCCGCCGACACCCTCATGAACCTGGTTGCCTTGATCGCCACCCGGTTCAGGACCGATGTGTGTTCCGCTTACTTGCTCGAGCCTGATCGATCGAACCTGGTCTTAGCTGCAACCCTCGGCCTCCACCCGCGGTGCATCGGCTCTTTGCGCATGCCCCTCAGCGAAGGCCTCACCGGCCTGGTCGCCGAGCGGGTGATGCCGGTCGCGTTAGAGGACACCAGGAATCATCCCCGCTTTAAATATTTCAAGGAGTCGGGCGAAGAGGTATACCACTCCTTCCTGGGCGTGCCGTTGATCGACCGCGGCATTCTGCAGGGTGTGCTCGTGGTGCAAACCAAAGAGCCCAGAGTCTTTCGCGAAAGCGAAATTCGCAAGTTGTCGGAAGCGGCCAACCAGGTCGCGCCCGTGGTCAGCGAGGCGCGCACCCTGGATCGCTTTATCGCCCCGGTCCAGGAGCGCCTCTGGTCCGTCGCCCGCAATCTGTGCTGGTGTTGGGACTACGACTGCATCAGCTTGTTTCGCGACCTCAATCCCACCCGCTGGTGGCAGCTGAATCAGAATCCCATCGCGCTGCTCAACGAGATGCCGGTGGGAGAAATCGAGCGTCGCGCCACCGAACTGGGTCTGCATAGCCGCATCAACTATGTCTATCGCCGGCAGCAGGAATATCTACGAGCCGACCGCACCTGGGGCTCCATGAACGCAGGTATCCTCCGGCCTCATCCCGTGGCCTATTTTTCCGCGGAGTTTGGTTTGCACGAATCACTCCCCATCTATTCCGGCGGCCTGGGTGTTCTCGCCGGAGACCACATCAAGAGTGCCTCCGACCTTGGGATACCCCTCGTCGGCGTCGGATTGTTCTACGGCGAAGGCTATTTTCTGCAGCGCCTGGATCAGGACGGCTGGCAACAGGAAGAATATCTTCCGACCGACGTGACCCAACTCCCCATGGAACTCGCCATCGGCAAGAACGGGGAACCGGTGGTGATCGAAATCGAGACCCGCGGCGGCTCCATTCGCGCCAAGGTCTGGCGCGTCAAGGTCGGGCGTTGTGATCTTCTCTTGCTCGACTCCAAAGTCGCGGGTAACGCACCCGAAGACCTGGACCTCAGTTCTCGCCTCTACGGCGGCGACGCACGTACCCGTATCCGCCAGGAGCTGCTCCTGGGCGTAGGTGGCTTTCGCGCGCTCAAGGCCATGGGCATTGCTCCCGGCGTCCTCCACCTTAACGAGGGGCACAGCGGGTTCGCGGTGCTGGAGGCGGTGCGCGATCGCATGCAGGAAGAAGGCCTGGACTTCGACACCGCAGCCAACCAGATTCCCCGGGAAGTGATCTTTACCACCCACACCCCGGTGCCTGCAGGCCACGACCGCTTTCCCGCCGAACTGATCGAAGAACACCTGGGCCCCTTGCGCGACCAACTCGGCATTTCACGACAGCGGCTGATGGGTTTTGGCCGCGAGAACCTTAACGATGATCATGAACCCTTCTGCATGACCGTGCTCGGTCTGCTGCTCTCGCGCCGCGCCAACGCAGTCTCTTCTCTGCATGGCGAGGTCTCGCGCGCCATGTGGAAGGGCCTCTTTCCCGGCAAATCGGAAGACGCCGTGCCCATCGGTCACATCACCAACGGGGTCCACGTTCCCTCCTGGCTGGCCCCGCAAATGTCGCGTCTCTATGACCGCCATCTCGGCGTCGGCTGGCAGGGGAAGAGCTCCTGGCTGCGCACCTGGGAGCCGGTTGAGAATCTCGACGATGGCGAACTGTGGGAAACCCATCTCGCGCTCAAGTCGCAGCTCATCGAGTTTGTCCGCCGCAGAGCGCGCGAACAGGCGGAACGCCGCAGCGAATCGAATGAAACACTGCTCCGCCTGGGCAAAGTGCTCTCACCGGATGCGCTCACCATCGGCTTCGCGCGCCGCTTTGCTACCTACAAACGAGCCAACCTGATCCTCGCGGATATCGAGCGGCTGGCATCCATGGTGAACGATCCTAAACGTCCGGTGCAATTCCTCTTCGCCGGCAAGGCCCATCCCCACGACGAGCCGGGAAAGCTGGTACTGCAGCAGATCGCCGAGATGATGCGCGACTCCAAATTTGGAGACAAGTTCGTCTTCATCGAGAACTACGACATCAACGTCGGCCGCCACCTGGTGCAAGGCGTGGACGTCTGGCTGAACAATCCCCGGCGGCCTCTTGAAGCCTCCGGAACCAGCGGGCAGAAGGTGGTGCTCAACGGCGGCTTGAATCTGTCAGTATTAGACGGCTGGTGGGCCGAAGCCTACGACGGCCTCAACGGCTTCGCCATCGGGGGCGGCCGAACCCACTCCAATATGGATGTGCACGACAGCCGCGACGGCGAAGACCTGTACCGCGTTCTGCTGGACGAAGTGATTCCGCTCTACTATCACCGCGACCGGGACGGCCTCCCGCGAGGGTGGATCACCCGCATGAAACGGACCATCCGCACCCTGGGCTGGCGTTTCAGCGCCGACCGTATGGTGATGGACTACACCCGAAACTGCTATGTGCCCGCGGCCGGCGGCACCTCGAGCGAAATGAAGAGCCCCGCCTAGCATTAGCTAGAGTTAATAATCATTTTCAGCGGCTACCTGCTATTTATAATTATTTTTAACGCCCCATAATCGTTTCTCACGTAAGATCTTGCCTGGTAACCAAATTTTGACGCGGTTTACAGGTTTTCAGCAAGATGCCCTCTCCTAATCAATTTTCAGGCCCAATCACCAGTTTTCATGGCTTGGCCCTCCCGGAAAGGGCGACTCCGGCGGGCTACGCAGCCCTGATTGACGCCTATCGGCTCCGAGTGCCTTCACCTCGAACGTTCTCGGCCACCAGTGACCGCCATCGCACCAGGAACGAGGACGGATGGCGCATCCTCACCCCGACTTATGCGCCGGCACCGGATCTTGAAGGGCATCTCATTTTCGCTCTTAAAAATGAGGGGCTTGACCTCGCGATCCTGAAGCGATTGTTTAGCATCGTCCGGCCCCGGGAGATCGAGGCTATCGTGCGTGCCAGCCCAACCGGGGGGTATGCCCGGCGGATCTGGTTTCTATACGAATGGCTCCTGAACCGAAGGCTCGATCTGCCTGACGCCACCAGGGGCAACTATGAGCCCGCCGTCGATCCGCATCAGCAATGGGCAGTTGCCGGCGAAAACTCGCCCCGCCACCGCGTCCGCAACAACCTCCCGGGCACGCCGGCCTTCTGTCCCCTGGTGTTTCGCACCGCGGCTACCGAAGAATTTGCTGCCATGGATCTGGCCCAGCTCGCGCAAAAGGCCGTCGCGGCTGTACCCAAGGACCTGCTCGTCCGCACCGCAGCCTTCCTGCTCCTAAAGGATTCTCGATCGACCTTCGCCATCGAAGGCGAGCGTCCTCCCCAGGACAGGATTCGCCGTTGGGGGCAAGCCATCGCCGAGGCGGGACGGCGTCCCATCGATCTGGAAGAGCTATTGCGGCTCCAGGCCATCGTGATCGGCGATGCGCGCTTCGTAAAACTGGGACTCCGAGAGGAAGGCGGTTTCGTCGGAGAGCATGACCGCGAGACGCGCACGCCGATCCCCGACCACATCAGCGCCCGCCCGGAGGATCTGCCCTCGCTGATCGACGGCATGGTCGCCTTTGATCGCGGAGCCGCGCGCGCTCTTGATCCGGTCATCGCTGCTACCGCCCTGGCCTTCGGGTTTGTCTACGCCCATCCTTTTGTTGACGGCAACGGCCGCATCCATCGCTACTTGATTCATCATGTTCTCGCCCAACGAGGCTTCAACCCGTCGGGAATCGTCTTCCCCATCTCCGCGGCGATTCTGGAGCGCCTCGACGCCTATCGCGCCGTTCTTGAGGACTACTCGCGAAGGCTCCTGCCGGCGATCGATTGGCGGCCGACAGCCGATGGCAACGTGGAAGTCCTGAACGACACGGCAGACTTCTACCGTTTCTTCGACGCCACCCCGCACGTCGAGTTTCTCTACGCCTGTGTCCGTAAGACGATCGAAGAAGACTTGCCGCGAGAAACCAAATTCCTCGCCCGCTACGATCAATTTCGCAGCAGTATCGAGACCATTGTGGACATGCCGGATCGAACCGTCGACCTGTTGTTCCGCTTCCTCCATCAAAATGGCGGACGACTCTCGAACCGTGCCCGCGAACAGGGGTTCGTCCAATTGACGGAGACAGAAGTCACCGCCATCGAACGTGTTTACAAATTCGCCTTCGAATTGGACTAAGCTGGAATGACCACGCCATGTTACCAACCTGGACTCGCCGCGATCTCATGCGTCTCGCCGTTACCCTGCCGGTGGGAGCCTTTCTCTCCAACCTGAAGCTCTTCGCCCAACCTCACGCCGGGAAAGTGAAAATCACCGGCATCCAGGCCATGGGCCTCGACCACATAGCAGGGAACTGTCTCATCCGCATCGACACCGACAGCGGCCTCACTGGCTATGGCGAGGCCGGAGCCACGGGACCCATCGCCCGCGCCCGGATCGAAACCATGAAATCGTTGTTGATCGGCAAAGACCCGCTCGCCATCGAGGTTCACTTCCAGCAGATGAGCTCGTTGATGTACAACTACGTGGCCCACATCCCTACGGTCAGCGGCATTGATATTGCGTTGTGGGATCTCGCCGGAAAGATCACCGATCTCCCCGTCAGCACCCTGTTGGGTGGCGGCTTTCGCGAAACCATCCCGATGTACTCCCACGGCTTCGGTCTTGACATGTTGGACAAGACTTCCTGCCGGGAATGGGCGGCCAGAATCAAGCAGCTCCCGGAAGGTTTCACCGTATACAAGAACAACATTCACGAAATCCTGCACGTCACCTCAGGAGTCTTTGCCAATACCCTCACCACTGCCCAATTGCGCGACGTGAGAGTCGGCTATGAAAATGTGCGTGAAGCCGTGGGCGACGATATCGATATAGCCGTGCACTGTCACGGAGAGCTCGATACTCCCAGCGCCGTTGGCGTGGCCAAGGCCGTGGAGCGCATGAATCCGCTGTGGATTGAAGACCCACTGAATCCGGTCTTCTCCGCCGGCTGGATGGAACTGCGCCGCTCCACCAATCTCCGCCTGCTGACCGGAGAAAAGCTGGAGCTGGTGCGCGGCTTCCGTCCCTTTATCGACAATGGAGCCGTGGATGTGATCCATCCCGACCTGTGTTTTTCCGGAGGCATCACCGGCACCAAGAAGATCGCCGATTACGCGGCCCTCTCGCGCACACCCCTGGCG
Source organism: Acidobacteriaceae bacterium (assembly GCA_049693715.1). Taxonomy (GTDB): domain Bacteria; phylum Acidobacteriota; class Terriglobia; order Terriglobales; family Acidobacteriaceae; genus PALSA-350. The sequence goes on from JBAVQC010000406.1 coordinate 5,761, forward strand.
TTGCACAATGTCGGTGGGCTGATAATGACCTATGCCAACGCCCAATTTGCTGTATCCATCCAGAACTTCTTCAAGTGCGAAAGCGCGCTCGCCCATCCCGGCCGCTATGTAGAAGCGATGGCGGCCTCCAATCCACCCCAGGTCAGCAAGGGGGAAATGGCACTTCCCAAGGGAGTCGGCCTGGCCGTCGATCTCAACCCGGATTTTCTCAAAAAGAACCTGGCCCCGGGCGAAACTTATTGGGGTTAAGGAGGAGGGGACACTGAAGACACTTCTGCTATTTGTGCTCGTGAGTGTGGCAACCTTACACGCTCAGAACGAGGGCCTGTGGGAAGGCTACGACGGCGAATGGAGCCACGCTTCCCGGCAACTGATCGCCCTTGCCGAAGCAACGCCGCCGCAGAAGTTCGCCTGGCGTCCCGCGCCGGGTGTCCGTTCCATCGGCGAAGTCTATATGCATATCGTCATCACCAACTTCTATCTGTTGAGCGTCACGGGAGCCAAGGAACCGGACGTACCGCTCAGCCTGGAAAAGACGGTAACGCAGAAGGCCGATGTCATTGACTGGTTGAAGCGTTCGCTCGATGCGGTAGCCGCCGCGCGCGCTCACTTGAAGCCGGGCGATCTTGAACGCAAGGTGAGCATCTACGGCAAGCCCGTCACCGTCGACGGCATGTACCTGCGCATCATCGTGCACGCCAACGAACACATGGGCCAATCGATCGCCTACGCCCGCATCAACGGCATCGTCCCGCCCTGGTCCAAGCCATGACTAGGGTCAGCCTGTAAAGCCCTCGATCATTGCCTCTTAATGTACGGGCTGAAGAGCGTGTGTGAGAACGCTAAAGCAAATCGCAGAACTGAAACAGGCCCGTAGGGCCGGTGCCAAACTCAGCCCAGCCCGGAAGGGCTGGGAGACAGATATCCGAAGATTATGGAGCGCCGGAGGCGCGGCACTCCATTCATCCGCAAGTACCGCGCCTCCAGCGCTCCGTCATCCTGGATCTGTATCCCAGCCCTTCCGGGCTGGGCT
>JBAVQC010000407.1:0-3050 GCA_049693715.1 Acidobacteriaceae bacterium
GCGTTGTAGAGGAACTGAAGCGGGGAGGACTTCAAGCCAAGGAGGACAAAATTAAGAGCAATGTAAGTGCTGTTTTAAGTCGCATGGTAGCTAACGGGGAAGTATCGAATACGGGCAGCACCGGCTATGAAATCACGGAGCGGGGTCGTGGCGCTCTGACTGCGATTCGTGTGGCTTCTATAAGAAACGCCAAAAGACCCGCACCCACGCTGGACCCGAGCATTTTCGAGGAGGAGGACAGCCCGACAGAAAAGTACCAGTAGATTCTTGGGAGAGATACCGCTTTGTGGTCTCAGCGGGGGCTTTATAAGCTCCAACGGGTAGCGCCGTGAACGCTACGGGTTCGATTCCCTATCTCTCCGCTCAAAAGTGATGCGCCCAACGCTTGCAACATTGGGCGCAAAGTGCGCCTCACGTCCTATAGCCGTGAGACGTGGTACCTAGCGACAAACCTAACGCAAGAGCAATCTAGAGTCAAGTTACTTTACCGGGACGCTGTGATCCAAGCGGTCGAAGGTTATGGTCCTTGCAAGGCCATGGTGCCTATAGCACCCATCGTCGGTTCGAATCCGACCAGCGTCTCCACTAAAATAGATGCGATTTTCAGCAGAAAGTCGCGCAGCCCTGTCACGGCAATTCCATTGGTCCAATTTTGGGGCTCTGTGTCAAGCGCATAATCCCCGAATTTTTGCCACAAGCCGCCCGGTCGACCCATTTCCCAGGTAAAAAAATCGACAATTTTTACATTTAGGTGACAGAACCTCCTGGCACCGGGTGCTAATATACGACCAATTGAGTCGGATTCCGACCTTTTTGGTCTGATATCCCCTTTAGGGTCGCCGCCAGGCTCAGAGTTTTGGGGCAGGCCGGTCGCGGCTTAAGCCCAAATTTCACCGCAGTGGGAGCAAGATGCAGCGTCGAGTACGTAGTTTTGTGCCACATCTCAAGGCATTGTGCATCACCATGCTTTTTTCAACGGGACTAGCCTGGGCTATCGTCGGTGGCACTATTTCCGGAACGATCAAAGACACCACGGGAAAAGTGATCGTGAATACAAGCGTCTCCGTCCGCGAGGTAGCGACGGGACTCGCGTACCAGGCTCATATCGACAACGACGGCTTCTACACCTTTCCTGTTTTACCCGTTGGCCGTTATCTACTTCTGGCAGAAGCGCCCGGATTTCGAAGCTACCAACGCAAAGAAATTGTGCTCGACACCAACGCTTCCCTCCGCGTCGACGTTACGCTTGAAGTCGGTAGCGCCGATCAGACAGTGAGCGTGAACGATTACGCACTTCACGTGGAGACAATCAGCTCACAGCTGGGGCAAGTGATCAGCGGCAGACAGATCACCGCCGTTCCTCTGAATGGCCGAAGTTTCACCGATCTGCTGTCGTTGCAGGCCGGGGTTGCTCCAGCAACGTCGATTACGAGTACCACGGTGCAAGATGTTGGGGCAACCGTTCTTAATCCTTCAGGCACCCTCAATCCCGGCACAATTTCTGTAAACGGACAACGCGAATTTGCAAACTTCTTCAGCGTCAATGGCAGCGACACGGAGGAGGACGTGAACGCCGGCACATCGATCGTTCCTAACCTCGATTCGATCGCCGAGTTTCGCATCCTCACGAGCAACTTCGATGCCGAGTACGGGGAGTTCAGCGGGGGCCAGATCAACGTCGTCACCAAGTCTGGAACCAATCAATTTCATGGCACGGCCTTCGATTTCCTTCGCAACACGGTGCTGGATGCGCGTAATTACTTCTCCCCAACGCGGGGCGCATTCCGGCAAAACCAGTTTGGAGGCACGATCGGCGGTCCGGTTCACCGCGACAAGATTTTCTTTTTCGGAGACTATCAAGGGACCCGACAGACGCAAGGCATTGACACCGGCAATATTTCTGTACCGTCGGCGGCGGACCGGACCGGGGATCTCTCGGACTTTGTCGATGGGAGGGGCAACACCTTGCTCACTGGCGTGGTGGGCGGGCCTTATTTCGCCAGTCTGCTCAGTGCGAAGCTTGGCTATGCGGTAACGGAGGGCGAACCCTATTATTTTGCGGGATGCGGCACAGCCGAAGCACAGGGGGGCCAATGCGTCTTCGCCAATGCGGTCATTCCACAGAATGCGTGGTCTGTTCCTGCGCAACGCCTGTTGCAATATATCCCGGCTCCCAATAACTCGAGCGGCTTTGCGACCTCGTCTTTCAATCAGATAGTGCGAGACGACAAGGGCGCAATCCGCATCGATGGGCAGACGAGGGCCGGATTGCTTTCTGCGTATTACTTTGTCGATGACTTCACACTAGACAATCCCTACCCGGTGGCGCAGAGTGGCGCCACTGTTCCCGGCTTCAACGCGCTCACGTCTGGCCGCGCACAACTGATATCTCTTGGCGATACGAAGATCTTCAGCGCGACTGCGATCAACGAACTACACGCGAGCTACACGAGAAATCTCACCAATCTCGGACAGCCCATCGGGGGTCGTAACGTCAGCCTGGTCTCTCAAGGCTTCGCGAACGCCGATGGCACGCCCAGCATCGTCGCCCTCGATCCATCTGGACAATCGGTTGAGAATCTTAATTTCAATGGTTACTCTACCGGCGCAGCCGCCAACCAACTGATACAAGCCAACAATACCTATGAGGTCACGGATGGGTTTTCCAAGGTTTTGCGGAGTCATACGCTGAAGTTTGGCGGGGAATTCCATGCCGACCAGGTGAATGCCAACCCGATTGCACAGTTCAACGGCAACTTCGTTTTTTCTGGAACCGAAACCGGCGTCGATTTTGCAGATTTCCTGATTGGCGTGCCGAGCCAGTACAACCAAAGTCAGCTCAACCCGTTTTACGCTCGCAACAAGTTCGTCGGACTTTTCATTCAGGATAGCTGGCACGCGCGCCCTGATCTCACTCTGAATTACGGCCTGCGATGGGACCGCATTGCACCGTGGTCTGAGAAATACAACCAGATTTCGACTTTCGTGGCCGGGGTGCAATCCGTCGTCTTTCCTGGAGCACCAGCCGGCATTCTCTATCCGGGCGATCC
>JBAVQC010000408.1:0-18361 GCA_049693715.1 Acidobacteriaceae bacterium
TGGGACTTTTGGCTTAGCCACCGGCGGATGAGTCGTGCCGGGTACGGCCTCCTGGCCCGTAGTTGCCGGGCTGGTTGCAGGACGCTTCGGCTTTTCCGGAGCCCGTTCCGTTCCTGGCGATTCAGCGGGCTTGCTCGCCGTTGTCTTACCTTCCGCGACCGGCCGCGCAGGCGCCGGCGCGTACTTTGGATCCACAACCCCCTGTCCAGGCGTCAGCGCCGTGGCGGGCGGGGTCGCATTCGGGCTGTAATGGTCGGTGTGCAGGGTTGGGGGCGGTTTGGGGATCGGTGGAAGCACCTTATCCGCCGGCAGAGCCGCCGGTTTCTGGCCCGGGCCAGGATCGGCCAGCGCGTTGGGATCATTCAACCCCGGCAGACGTTCCGCGAGGATATCCGACGCCCGCTGTTCGCTCACCGCGGCCCCTTCGGCGGCACTCTGGGCCATATCCTGCTGCGCCGTCGGCGGCATGCGGTCAGAAGTCTCGGTGATCACCAACAGCTCCTCAACGTGTCCGAGGTTCGCCGCCGGCTTAATGAGGATGTCGATGTACGGCGGATTGGACGTATCCGGCACCACCTGGTCCACCACCCCAACAGGAAGGCCGCGAGGGAAGATCTGGTCTCCACCGCTGGTAATGACCTTTTCTCCCGGCTTGACTCGCTCGTCGGGAAGCATATTGATGATCTGCGGCTGGCCCAGCGCGTTGCCGCGGAGGACTCCGCGCAGCCGGGTCGACTCCAGCAGCACACCCGCCCCACTGGTCTGATCGTTGATGACCAGCACCTGGGAGGTATGTCCAAACACGTCTCGCAGCTTGCCCACGATGCCGTCGGGAGTGATGACCGCCATGTCCGGCTTTAAGCCATCTTTGGAACCCTTATCGATGGTGAGGATACGGGATTGGTCGGTACCCGAGGTGCCGATCACCTGTGCCGCAACGGTACTGTAAATGTAGTGTTCTTTGAAACCCAGCAGCGCCTGCAGCCGTTGTCCCTGGCGGGCGTCTTCGAGCAACCCTGCCTGCTCCAACTGCAGTCGGCTCACCCGCTCGTTGAGCTCCTGGTTCTGCCGCCGCACATGGCGAAGATCGAGGTAATTCGACCACATGCCGCGCACACCGGTGCCGGTGCCGTGCACCACCTTCTCTGGTGGCGACATGAGACTAATGGCCCAGTAGCGAATCAGGCGCACCGTCTTGCCATCCCCACCATTGGGGTTGGGCCTGCGTATCTGCATCGCCAGGCCGATGACCTGGACCAGCAGTACAGCCACCAAAAAAAAGATGTTTTTATACCGGCTCAAGCGAAACCCATCGCTGCTTCCACTCACTTATAGATCGATTGGCCCGCGGGTCAGTCGATCTTGATTTTGCGCAGCAAACGGAAGTCACTCAGCATCTTGCCGGTGCCCAGCACCACGCTGGCCAGGGGATCATCCGCAATCGAAACCGGCAAGCCGGTTTCTTCACGAATACGCTTGTCGAGATTCTTGATGAGCGCGCCCCCCCCGGTCAGAACAATGCCGCGATCGCTGATATCGGCGCTGAGTTCCGGCGGGGTACGTTCCAGTGCTACGCGAATGGCGTTAAGAATGGTCGAAATGCATTCCGTGAGCGCTTCACGGATCTCGCTGTCATCGATGGTGATGGTCTTGGGTACGCCTTCAATCAGGTTGCGCCCTTTAATCTCCATGGTGAGCGGCTTGTCCAGCGGGTAGGCCGATCCGATATCGATCTTGATCTGCTCCGCCGTCCGCTCGCCGATGAGCAGGTTGTACTTGCGCTTGAGGTAGTTCATGATGGCCTCGTCCATCTGGTTGCCGGCCATGCGGACGGAACGGGAATAGACGATGCCGGAGAGCGAGATGACGGCGATATCGGTGGTGCCCCCGCCAATATCCACAACCATGTTGCCGCTGGGCTCGGTGATCGGCAACCCGGCGCCGATCGCGGCCACCATGGCCTGCTCCACCAGGAACACTTCGCTGGCCTTGGCGCGATAGGCGGAGTCTTCTACCGCCCGCTTTTCTACTTGTGTGATCTCAGAAGGCACCCCGATCACAATCCTCGGGTGCACCAGCATTTTGCGGTTATGTGCCTTCTGGATGAAGTAGTTCAACATCTTTTCCGTGATTTTGAAGTCGGCGATGACGCCGTCCTTCATCGGCTTGATGGCAACAATATTGCCAGGCGTACGGCCGAGCATCTCCTTGGCTTCTTTGCCGACGGCTTCGACCTCGCCCGTGTTCTTGTTGATGGCGACTATCGAGGGCTCGTTGACCACGATGCCCTTACCGCGCGCATACACCAAGGTATTCGCGGTGCCTAAGTCGATTGCCAGATCGCTCGAGAATACGCTGAACAACGAACGCACACCGTGCGTCCGCGAAGAACGCGAATGGAAACCGTTTGATGACATGAATGCAGGACTTTTCCTGTCGACCCGGATTCATTGTACGGCCATGGTTGCTTTGTTGCACCGCTACTCTTTTGAGTCTTTACCACCACTTTTAGGGCATACGACCTGTTTTGACGCTGCTCTGGAGGGCGCGGATGCAACAGCGACGGTTCGCCTGAGTTATCCTCTGAAGTTCAACGAAGGGAACGTGTATGACAACGAAGACTTACCAGAACCTGATTGGCGGCAAGTGGGTCAGCGCGGAGAGCGGCAAGACTTTTCTCAATCACAACCCGGCCAATGTAGACGATGTGGTGGGAGAGTTTCAGGCCTCCAGTGAGGCGGACGTAGATCGCGCGGTCAAGGCGGCCCGGGCAGCCTATCGCCAGTGGCGGCTGGTCCCGGCGCCCAAGCGGGGCGAAATGCTTTACCGCACCGGTGAGTTGCTGTTGCAGCGCAAAGAGGAACTGGCCCGGCAGATGACCCGCGAGATGGGCAAGGTGCTGAGCGAGACGCGGGGCGATGTGCAGGAGGCGGCCGACACTGCCTTCTACATGGCGGGCGAGGGGCGCAGGCTTTTCGGTCAGACGACGCCTTCGGAGCTGCGGGACAAATTCGCCATGTCGGTCCGCATGCCGGTAGGGGTCTGCGGCATGATCACCCCCTGGAACTTCCCCATGGCTATCCCCTCCTGGAAGCTGTTTCCCGCCCTGGTTTGCGGCAATACCTGCGTGATCAAGCCGGCGGAAGATACTCCGTTATCCACCATCAACCTGGTGGAACTGTTAATGGAGGCGGGGCTGCCGGACGGGGTGGTCAACATTGTCACCGGCTTCGGTCCGGATGCCGGGGCACCCCTGGTGGCTCATCCGGATGTGGACGCTATTTCGTTTACCGGTTCGAGTGAGGTAGGCCGGATTGTCGCTCAGACCGCAGCCGGTTTGTTCAAGCCTTGCTCGCTGGAAATGGGCGGCAAAAACGCCATGATCGTGCTTGAGGATGCAAACCTCGACCTGGCTTTGGATGGCGCGGTTTGGGGGGCTTTCGGAACCACTGGGCAGCGCTGCACGGCGACCAGCCGGATCATTGTGCAAAAGAGCGTTGCCGGGGAGTTTACCCGCAGGCTGGTGGAGAGAGCGAAGGCGCTACGGGTGGGGGATGGCCTGGACGGCCAGGTGGAGATGGGGCCCCAGATAAACCTGCAGCAGGTGGAGACCTCTGCCCGCTACACCGCGATCGCGCAGAAGGAGGGCGCCCAGTTGCTGACGGGTGGGAATCGCCTGGATGCGCTAAGCCGGGGATTTTTCTTTGCCCCTACGGTCTTTGGTGGGGTGGGTCCGGAGATGCGCATAGCCCGGGAGGAGGTATTTGGGCCGGTGGTGAGTGTGCTCGAATGCGAGAACTTCGATCAGGCGATCGTATTTGCCAACGGCATTGAATACGGGTTATCGACAGCGCTCTATTCCCGCAACGTGAACCTGGCATTTAAGGCGATGCGTGACCTTGAGGCCGGGATTACATACGTGAATGCGCCGACGATCGGGGCGGAAGTGCATCTGCCCTTCGGGGGAGTGAAGCACACCGGCAACGGACACCGCGAAGGCGGCACGGGCGCGCTGGATTTTTATAGCTCGTGGAAGGCGGTGTATGTGGACTACTCTGACCGGCTGCAACGGGCGCAGATTGATACGGGTGAGTGATGGGTAATGAGAAGGCGGGATCATCACTATTTCGTGTATATGATGGCTAGCCGAACACGCGTTCCTTTACTGTGGGATGACGAACCTTAGCAACCCGCATTTGCTAGCATTTCATTGCGAGGCGAATTTTCGATGATTATTGGCGTTCCTAAGGAAGTGAAAGACCATGAATCCCGGGTGGGCATTACCCCCGCCGGAGTAAAAGCGTTAGTCGACGCAGGCCACACCGTCCTGGTGCAAACCGAGGCGGGCGACCTCTCCGCCTTCTCCGACGACGAATACCAGTCCGCCGGCGCCGAGATCGTCGGCGCGGCGCACAACGTCTGGGGCCACGCCGACATGATCGTCAAAGTCAAAGAACCAATCGAAAAAGAATACGCCTTCTTCCGCGAAGGCCTGGTCCTCTTCACCTACCTTCACCTCGCTCCCCTCCCCGCCCTCACCGACAAGCTTCTCGCCACCAAAGTCACCGGCATCGCCTACGAAACCATCCGCGACCGGGCAGGCACTCTCCCCCTGCTCACCCCCATGTCAGAAGTGGCCGGGAGAATGTCCGTCCAGGTCGGCGCCACCTACCTGGAAAAAGAAAAAGGCGGCCGCGGCCTGCTCCTGGGCGGAGTCCCCGGCGTTCCACCAGCAACCGTATGCATTCTGGGAGGCGGCATCGTAGGCACCAACGCCGCGAAAATCGCCCTCGGGATGGGCGCAAACGTCACTATCGTTGATCTAAACCTCAATCGATTGCGCGAACTGGACGACATCTTCAACGGTCGCGTCTACACCCTGGCCTCAAACTCCTACAACGTGGCCCGCGCAGTACAAGGCGCCGACCTGCTCATCGGTGGAGTTCTGATCCCCGGCGCCTCCGCGCCCCGGATCGTAACCCGCGAAATGGTCTCCCGCATGAAAAGAGGAGCCGTCGTGGTGGATGTAGCGATCGACCAGGGCGGCTGCATCGAAACCGCCAAGCCCACAACCCACAGCGATCCCTCCTACCTGGTCGACGGGGTGGTCCACTACTGCGTCACCAACATGCCCGCAGCCGTTCCGAATACTTCGACGCTGGCACTCACCAACGCGACTTTCCCTTACGTCTTGCGCCTGGCGCAACACGGCGCCGCAGCAGCCATCAAAGCGGATCCAGGTATGTGTGAAGGAGTAAACACTTACGCCGGGGAACTTACGTATAAAGGGGTGGCGCAATCGCTGGGCAGAGAGTGGAAACCGGTCATGGATCTACTCAGCTGATCACCGGCGAGCCCAGGTACGAGCTCGCCGGCAACCGGTGGGTTACTGGGCTGGAGGTGCGTCTGCGGGAGGTCCGCCACCGCCGTGCTGCTGCCTACGTTGCTGGAACTTCTGTTGATCCTCCGTGAATTTCTGCTTCTGACTATCATTCAGGACCGCCGAGATCTTGGTGTTGGAAGCGTCGCGAATGCTCGACATCTTGGCAAATTTGTCTTCGCGGGACAGCGAACTATCCTGCCGCAGTGCGGTGATCTGCTGCTGCTGATCGGCAAGGATCGGCTTGATCTGCGTCTGCTGATCCGCGGATAGGTTGTAGCGCTTGGTCATCTGCGCCAGCCGCTCATCGGGATTTGCCTGCCCACGGCCAAATCGGCCGCCGCCAGGTCCCTGTTGCTGGGGGGAAGCGTCGGGGCTATCCTGCTGCGCGAACGCGGCAGCCGTCCCCAGGGTGAGCCCAGTGGCCAACAAACCACTGAGGGCTATACGACATAACTGGTTCTTCATGGGTGTTTCTCCTGCATATCTACCACAGTGATAGGAACACGCTGTTTGGCGCACGGTTGCTGGGGAAACCAGCTCGCATACACCCCCTTCATCAGAAATTGACGTAAAGCCTGCCCCAGGAGTTCAGTTCTTCGGCGGCATAGGGACCGGAGCCGAGCGTAATCCACAGGTCAGCTGGCCAGGTTGCACCCCGCCGGGGGCGATATACGCATAGGCAAACACTACCTGATACTCGCTCTCGCCGGGATAAGAACACCGGGCACAGCCAGGTTTGTACTCGAGAACCGGCTTCTCCTGCGGGATTTCGGTCCATTCCCGGGCCTGGTGCGGGGCCAATGTGACCCATTTCGTTTCATCGTTGCCTGCGACGGCAGGATAGACAGCCACCCTGCCCTGCGGGTTGCGCGCATCGACCAGGCTTCCCCCCGCACCATTGGATGCCCTCCATAGCCAACGGCCATGGGAACGCGCGTACCAATGGGAACTGGAGGGCACGGGCTCGGCCAGCTTGATGGCGCGGCCCGTGTGATTGGTCAGGACGAAACGAAATCCTGAACCCTGATCCCTGCCAACCAACGCGAGGTAGCTTGCCGAAAGTGTCACGCCGGAACAAAGGGGTATCGATCGTAGCGGCCTGGCGGCAACGCGATTTGCAGACGAACTGAGGAGGAAGAAAAGCAAAATCCCGGTAAGAATCAGACCACACCTTTCCGCTCGGTCTACAAGAGCCGCCAGCGGTCCAAAAGACACAGTTATAGCTGCTTTTCCATGTGAACGATGGGCAGAGAAAGACCGGGTACAAGCGGAACCTCCCGATGTTCCTTTTCCACGTAGCCGCGAGCGAGGTACAACGGCACCCCGGTAAGCGTGGCTCCCATTTCGAGACGGCGGAAACCTTCCGCTGCGGCGGCTGACTCGCAGACCTCGAGGATGCGGCTGCCGACCCCGCGGCGAGCCCACGCAGGGTGTACGAAAAAAGCTCGTATTTTCGCCGCATCGTGTGCAGGGTCGAGGAGAGCATCCTCGCGGCCGGCGCAGTGGTCGCTTCCAAAAAGGGTCTTGCGCTTACTCCATCCTCCGCAGCCGGCGATAACCTGCGCCTGATCAACCATCGCTTCGGCTACAAAATAGGTTCCATCCTTGATTAACTGCGTATCTACACCGAAAACGCGTTCCAGCGCCGCCTCCAGTTGCTCGGGCGTATAGTCGGCGGCCTGCAGGCCCTGAACCGACACGCGGATGAGTTCTTGCAGCGCCGGGACGTCCCCGGGAATGGCTTGCCGGACGGTGAGGAGCATAGGGTTAGCGTGCAAAAGTCCAGAATATCAGTCTATGGGGCCGGGCAATAACACACCTTATAGGTAGCAGGGTCTAGTGCTTCCGTGGCACATTCGAGGGTTCGCACACCGCTTGCGGGCACGTGGTCGTGAGCGCTGGAGACGTTGAGCAAGGTGAGCCATTGCGTACTGGCTTCCGCATTGCTTGTTATCCGATCGTAGATGGCGTTAAGGCTGGCCGCGTCAAGGCGTGGGCTGTTCCATTTCTCTTGAAAGCTATACTCCTGCGCCCATACGCCTGGAACGGCGCTCTGCGCAACCTGGAGGTTGGTCAGATAGTAGGTGTTTTGATCGAGCAGTTGGCCGCCGGCGGCGAAGGTCACAACGCGGAAGGCGGGATTCTGGCCGTAGATGGGCGAGATGGGTGGATCGATGAGCACGAATTGCGCTTCGTTTTTATTCCCATGGATGACGCGAAAATCATCGGTGTGATCATGGCCGGCGAACATGGCGGCGATGGTGGTTTGGTAGTCGGACACGAGATGCGTAAAGAGGCCGGTCCAATAGGGCTTCCACATCGGGACGATGGCCCGGCTGCACAAATCCTGTTTTGAGGCAGCGGGGGCGTCCGCGGCCTGGGAGAGCGAGCGATAGCTGACCATGGTTGAGTAACCGTCGATCCCCGGCGGGATATGAAACATGAGCCAGACCTTTTCGTGATTTTGCGCGGCGCGAGACAAGGTTGACTCCAGCCAGGCGAAGGTTCGGGTTGCGGCTTTGGAGTCGACTGGTGAGCAGGAGTCAGCAAAGTTTTGCGCCTGATATTTGTTCGAAAAAAAGACCGAATTCACGGAGATGATGCGCACCCCGGGGGTGGACCGGGGCCGGACGGTGAAGCTGCCGAGAGCTTTCCAGCCGGCGGTGAACTGGCCATGCGTCCGGGCGAGATTTCCAGCCGGCCTGGCGGAATCTTTCAGGAACGGCCCACCGCCCTCGATGTCGTAGTCCCCACATTCATCGTCATTGTTGCCGGGGGTCAGCAGGATTTGCGGCTTGTTATATCGCAGGCGCAGCTCGGCGGCGATAAAGGCAACCGTCTTGGATACAAAGGCGCGATAGTGTTCCGGCTTGGCGTCATGCGTGGCTTTGGCATAAGCCTGGGGAAATCCGTGGGCGAGCAGATCGCCGGTGATCATAATCAGTGCGGGATCGGGGTCTGTCTTGCGCATAGCGTCCAAGGCGGACCGCAAGAGCCACCAGTTGGTGTCTTGTCCGTAGGGGCTGTAGGCGGTGGAGCTGGAACGGTTGAGGATCGCCTCCCATTTGCGCGCCGGGGCAGAGGCCAGTTCGGGAACAAGGGCGGGGTCGGCAAAGGGGTTGAAGTGAAGGTCTGAGGCAATGAGAAGTTGTTGGCTGGACCGGCTGGGCTGTTTGGGCCGTGCGTGAGCGGTGCCGGCCAGCAAGACCAGGACGGCCAGGACGGCGAATGGGTGGCGCTTAGGCTCGATCAGTTCCCTCTCCTCCTGACAGTTAGCTTAAGCGATGTCTCAGGTTTATTTCACGGCACAGGTCTTCGTTCCTGTGTCGGCTATGCCGGCGATGAGCCACTTGCCGCCGGTTTCGACAAGGTTGAAGAGATCGGTTCCGCAGTGGTCTGGTTTGCCGTCCACCAGAAACTCGAAGGGCGCCCAGACCACGGCGAGGTCATGATCTGTTCGCACCAGGGGATCGTGAATGCGCTCTTCCAGGTGGGCCTTGACCGGCTTGCTGAAGTGATCGGCGAAGGCGTCAATGGTCATCTGCTCCGGCTTGCCGTCTCGCATCAGCACCAATATGGTTCCGGGCAAGGCTGCGGATTTGATGGCGGCTGGATCTCGGTCCGCCATGCCGTGAAACATGGCATCGATCGGTGCGAGCACGGCGGAATCTGGGGTTTGGCCGGCAGCGTGGAGGGTTAGAACGAGGGTCAGGGCTCCTACAACGTGGAGGGGAGTCTTCATGGGTGCCGATTATAGTGCCTGGTCAAGGTTCGCGGATGAAACCTACTATCTCGGACCCTTGGGAATAGTAGCCGGTGATCACGTTGCCGTTGTTGATGCTGGTGGGTATGGTCTGCTTGCCTCCCGGGTAGTTGAAGGTAGTGCCCGTTCCGTCTTCCAGGCGGATAAAGGCGGTGGCGATGTGGGCGTTGGTGGTGTAGCCAATGATCGTCCCCTGATCATTCACGGATATGGGTTCGGGCACGACAGCAATGAAGCCCGGAGTGAAGGTAGCGACGCAGTTTGGGACCGTGCCGGGAAGGTAGAGGGTCTTGATGACACCATCGCGGGCACGCACGAAATAATGGTAGAGGCCGCCGGCGGCGTAGCAGCCCACGATGGTCCCGTGGGCGTTGATGCCGGTGGGGAAGGTTCCGGTGCTCCCAGGTACGGTAATGGGCGTGAAGCCGCCGTTGAGACCAGGAGGAGGGCCCTGTCCGCTCCATAAGAAGCCGTCGGCAAAATCGATGCCCTGGCTGCTGGAGTAGCCGACGATGGCCCCGCTCGCGCTCAACGCGGTAGCCACGGTGGAGTATTCGGCGCCGAGACTCAGGGTGAAGGTGAGGACGACTCCGGCCGCCGAGCGCAGAAATACCAACGAAGCCAACGAGACGTCGGGAAAGTTCCCGATGATCTCACCAGCCACGTTGATGGTGACCGGCTGGGCCCAGAAGCTCGAACCTCTGGCTGTGCTCACCGGGTTTCCGAAGGTTGTGATCTGACCATCGGGGATGCGCACGAAGCCTTGCGGGATGTCGAACACGACGGGCGTGGTGCTGGGGCGGTTGTAGTAGCCAGTGATGTTGCCCGCGGTGTTGATGCTGACAGGGATGGTCGCGGTGCTGCCGGGGACATCGAAGGTAATGATTTGCCCGTCCTGGTAGCGGACGAAACCGCTGCTGACTCCAGAGTTGCTGATGGAGTAGCCAGTGACGATCTCGGCTTCGTTGATGCCCAGCGGGTAAGTGGCGCGGCTTCCCGGCACCTGGAACGAGAGGAACACAGGCTGGCTCTGAGCGCGGAGTGGATCGGGTATCGACGAGAGTGAGGCGAGCAGGCAGACCACGACGATCGGACGGGTCTTTAACGGAGAAGGCATGGCGGTTCCCTCTTAAGGCTTACGCAACAGGCATAGGCACAGATACCGCTTCTATATGTCCTTATGTTGGGGAGTATCGGCAGGGATGATTGCGGAAGTCAGATGATTCGAGATGGGATGTTTTCGGGGACTAACGGCTTGTATCCATAAAGGGAATTCTATTCCCCGTGAAGCGCGTCGAGGTGGGGCAGGAGGACCACGCTCTCCTGTTCGTTGGGGTCGGTGCGCGCGATGACGGCAATGGCGCTTTCGGTCGCGCTGGGGTTGTAGGGGCGGTGAGGCATGTCTGCCGGGATATAGAGGAAGTCCGTTGGGCCGAGCAGGACGTGTTGTTCCAGTTGATCGCCGTACCACATGCCACCGACTCCGCTGAGCATGTAGATGGCGCTCTCGTGGGAGGCGTGTTTGTGGGCTTTGGCGCGGCCACCCGGTGGGATGGTGAGCAGCTGCATGTGGATGGCTTGCGAACCTACGGTCTCCGCGGAGATGGCGGGGGCGTACATGAGGCCTTGCTTACCCTGGTAGGGTTCGCCGGCGCGGACGAGCCGGCAGGTGGGGGCGATGGTTTTGGCTTCAGGGGTGGTTGGCATGGATATAGGGTAGCGATTTGATGGGGGTGATGTCGAGCCGACGGGTCTTAGTTCAGCAGCTAAAGCGTACCTAAGTGTCTGCGTGGGAATGGAAAAGAAAAAGATTTCCAGGAAGGGTCCGCGGAACTGACCTGTCATGGCCCCGGATCGAAACAACCATCAGGTTCGCGTCGGGTTCGGTTAATGGGTTAGTACCAGGGTGAAGTTTTTCGCGGTGAAGGTGGCGTGTAGTTGATGAGTGGTTTGGTCGTAGGTCCAGTTTTCTGGGGGTTTTCCGTCCAATAGCACGGTCGCTGGTGCGGCGATTGTCGTGATGATCACTTCGTAGGGCCGCTCGGTGGGCGAGGCGCCGGTAATGGTCAGGTTGGTTGCGGTGGTTTGGAGTTGGGCGGTGGTTCCGTCGGGAAGAGTGAAGGTAGAAGTGTTGTTGGCCTTGCTTGGGTAGGCCTTCCAGACCAAGGGGCCGGCGAGGAGATTGGGGTCGCTCCAGTTCAGGGTGGCGGTTTGCTTCTCTGGTTTGAAGGGGAGGATGGACCCGGCGCTTACAAAGAGGGGGATCTGATCGAGCGGCGCAGGCACGGTGACGTCGGTTCCTCCGGTGAGATGGTCCCCGGTCCAGTAGTTCAGCCAGTCCCCTTTTGGGAGATAGAGTTTGCGGGTTGCTGCTCCCTGCTCGATAACTGGGGCTACCAGGAGGCTCTCGCCTAACAGGTATTGATACTCGGCGGTGGCGCTGCGCGGGTCTTCTGGGTATTCCAGTACCAGGTGGCGGAGGATGGGCACCCCGGTGCGATGGGCCTCTGCGGCGTAGGCCGCGAAGTAGGGAAGCAGGGATGTGTGCAGGATGGCGTAGCGGCGGAAGAGGGCTGTGGTTTCGGGGTCGTGCCAGAGGTCTACGGAGAACTTGGGCCGGGACCAGGGATGGTCGCGCATGACTGGGGTGAGGGCTCCAAACTCGGCCCAGCGCAGCCATAGTTCCCTATCGTAACCGTCACTGATGATGTCTGGCCCCCAGGTGGAATAGGCGGACATGCCCGCGGTGATGCCGGCGGTGATGACCGAGGGCAAGCCGGTGTCGCGCTTCCAGTCGTGGGACTGGTCGCCTCCCCACAACATGGGAAATTGCTGGGTACCTACGAAGCCGGAGCGGGCGAAGGAGACGAGGTTGGGGTTGAGCGCCAGCACGATGCGGCTGGTGATCTTGTGATACAGCAGCGGATACACTTCGGAGAGCCGGGTTCCGTCGCCGGCGGCGAGGTGATCGCTGTCGTCGACGTATTCGCCGAAGTCTTCCATCCAGCCGTCCCACGCCTGGTCGCGCGCGGCGTGGGTGAGCATTTCCTGCCACCAGTCGACGGCGCGGGGGTTGGTGAAGTCGAAATTGCCGGTGCGCACGGGCTCGAACAGTGGCCCGTGGGGAAGGCCGTCGATGCCGGTGACCAGGAGTTTTTCTGCTACTCCTTTTTCCCAGGTGGGGCTTGGCGTTGGGTATGGGAGCATGCGCTCGCGGAGATAGGGATGCACGTAGCCCAGGACCTTGTAGCCCTGGGCGTGGAGGATGTCGTTGAAGGCGCGGGCGTCGCCGTAGTAGCTGGAGAACCAGAAGGGCCAGCCGAGGTTGTTGGGCTCATCGAGCTCGTCGAAGACCCAGAGGGCGCTGGCGGGAATGCCTTCGGTGCGGATTCTTTGCGCTTCCTCCAGGACGGCGTCTCTACCCTGCAGGGCGGTGATCCAGGGTCCGAAGGTCCACAGGGGCGGGTTTTCGGGGCGGCCGGTGAGCGCGGTGTACTGCTCCAGGATGGCCTTGGGGTTGGGGACGGAGAGGAAGTAGAGGGTGACGGGGGTGTTGGCGACGCGGAGATCGAAGGCGGAGCCGGCGGCGTTGAAGTGGAAATTCGTATCAAATACTGTGTCGGCATAGAGGCCGAGGCCGGTGGGGGTGTAGACCAGGGGGATGGCTACGTAGCTCCAGTTGTGGCCGGGCTCTCCCGATCGGTCAGCGGGGCGGACATCGAAGTGGGTGTTGGAGAGGGCGGCCTGGTAGAAGCGCTCGCCGAGGCCGAAGCAGGGATCGGATCCGGCGATGTGGATGGTTTGCGGGGATTGGGCCAAGGCAGGGGTGGGGCGCGCGATGGTGATCCGGGCCATGCCGGCGGTCATGAGTTGCAGGGTGAGGGTGGTGTTAGCGGTGGTGATTGCCCATTGGTTTTGCTGGCGGGTGATGTTGGCGGTGGGTGAGGTTTGATCCGGAAGCGAGAATACCCAGGTGGCGTGGGTTTGCAGGTTGAACAGGGTGAGGGCGGCGGTCTGGCGGTCGATGGTGATTTCGAGCGATTGCGTTTTCAGGATCAGGGCGGTGCGACTGTTTTGCAGCTTCACTTTGAGGGAGCCGTCGGGGAGCGGCCTTTGTCCGGTGGCGAGATAGATGGGCGACGGCGCGGGTGCGTGCAGTTCTTCGAGCATGCCCTGGTATTCGGCTGAACTGGCGTAGGTGCCGGATTGGGCCTGGAGGGTGGGGAGGAAAAGGGCCAGGCAGACGATGGGAAGGGACCTGCGTGCGCGCAGTACAACCATGCTATCCAGCGTACACGGGGGAGGCGGTGGGCTCAACGCGTTCGTTCTCTTGGGGAGAGGGGTGCCGTCGGTAATGTCTCGCACGGGCTTAAACGCACAGCGGCGGGTGCAATTGGGGGTAGTTTCGCTGTCTCATCCCCTGTTGTGACCCGTTGGTACTCTGGCGCATGGCAACTATGGCGATTACTTTCTCCTTCACTCGCTCTCGAGCGAGCATTCCGGGAAAGGTTGATGGAGGTGGCTTTGAAGAGAACTCTACGTGGACTGCCCTGGTATCGCGCGCGGATCGCGCCTGCTGTGCTGACACGAGCGGACTTCGGCTGGGCAAAGGCGCGAGCAAGCGGCAGCATTGCAACGATCATGGTCACGCGGGCCTCCACTACCTTTCCCCATGGGCCGTAGGTTTTCTCTGCTTGGAGCGAGATGATCGCTCCCGCGTGAGGAGGGCGCGAGTGGGGGGCGACGTGTCCCTGGGGTGATGACAGGGACATGATGAACATTGACCGGGAGGACCCCAGGTCTCAAGCGCGAGACCTGGGGCACCCTTCTGTTTTTCACCTTTTGGGTGCCTGGCAGGTTGGGCACCAGTAGAGGGTGCGGCCAGCCAGGTCCTGGCGCTGGATGGTGGTGCCATCGACGAAACAGGGTTGGCCGTGGCGGCGGTAGACGTAGTGGACCTCGCTGGGCTGGGCTTTGCCTTTTGGGTGGGGCCGGTCTTTGGCGCGGATGGTCACGATGCGGCGGTCTACCATGCCGTCGGTCATCAATTTCACCGCGTCGCGCCAGAGGGCGTTCAGGGCTTTTTCAGGAATGTCCTTGCCTGGGGTGAATGGGTTCTGACGGGCGCGGTAGAGCAATTCGGCACGATAGATGTTACCGATGCCGGCGAAGATTGCCTGGTCCATGAGGAGGGCGGCGATGGGCGTGTTGGCCTTGCGTATGTAGGCGATGGCCGCAGAGGGGTCGGCGTTGGGCGCGAGCGGATCGGCACCCAGGCGGGCTTCGACCGCTTGCCACTGGGCATCGGAATAGACGGAAACGTCGGTGGCGCCGCGCAACTCCAGCCAGTCGGTGGTGGTGGACCAACGCATGCGCAGCACACCCTTCACTTCGGGAAAGGGCATCTTGCCTTCGGTAAAGTCGCCGAAGCGGCCGAGGTGGATGTGCAGCTTGCGATCGCGGCCGAAGTCGTAGGCCAGGTGCTTGCCGTGCGCGGTCACCGATTTGAGCTTGCGGCCAGTCAGCAAGGCAGCGCCGGAGAAGCGGCCGTTGGGCGATTCCACGCAGATGGTCTTGCCGGCAAAGGTCGCGGTGTGCAGTTTGGCGTAGCGGTGTACCTCATTCCCCTCGGGCACGTGTGTTCCCTTCCCCTTTTTCAACCCCCCTAAAAAACGCGCAAAAAGCCGCCGGCGCGTGGTAATTCCTTTGCTTTATCAAGATGATCAAAGTTTCTATTTCTCCGCCCCCCTAAGTTATTTAGGGAGACGTGGTGGTCCGGAACGGAATTCGCCCACCGAGTAGATGCGGATTGGTGGTGTTTCTTGTCGTTTTTTAATTCTTTTTTTGGCGTGAGGGTTTGCCAGGCCCCGGGCGGGTGATCGCCTAGGGCCTGGCTTCGGCTTATTGCGCCTTCCAGAAGCCTGGATCTTTTTTGACCCATTCGGCGGGCGGGTTGCTGATACGGGGATTGATCGCGAACAGGTTGGTGCTGGCGGCTTCCACACTGGCGGCCGTGAGCTCGCTGATCTTCTGTAAGCCGGCCGGTCCGACTTCACTCTCGAATTTGTCGGAGTCCTTGATGCTCTTGTCGGTTTCGGCGAGAGACTTCATCAGGTTGAAGACGAGGAAGATGCCTCCTCCGGCGGCAGTGGGTAAGGGGTTTCCATACATGACTTCGAAGGTGTCCCAATGGGTATCGGGAGCGACTTTACGGTAGGCATCGATGTACATTTTGGCGAGCTCGGTGAAGTCGTGCACGTGGCCGGGTTTCACGACGAAGACGGTGATCTCAAAATACCGGGTGCCATCGATGCTGCCCTTGTTGAGGCTGAGGTCGGGACGGAGGGTCATGGCGGAGGCGTCGTAGCTGGAGAGCAGGTCGCCATCCATCAGGGTAGCGTGGTCGACTTTCGCAGCCAGGTCTTTGTCGGCGGCTATGGCGGCGTTCTCCTTTTCCCAGTCGGCAAAGCTGTTGTAGGCGAAGAAGAAGAGCGTACGGGAGACGCCGGAGAGGGAGTCCATGGCGAAGTAGTGAAAGGGGGACTTTGCCTCGTCGAAGGCGTGGACGAACGCGCTTTCTGACCGGTCATGCAGGATGCCGCCCTTACCGGGTTTGAGGTATTCGCGGTGAATGACCAGGACGTTGGGCGGCCCGTCCTCTGGCGGATTTTGCGCGTGGAGAAGGGGTGAGAGGGCGGCGGCAAGCGGCAGCAGGAAGCAGCCGGTGAGAAGCTTGGGGACGAGAGCGTGCATGGTTATCCTCAGGACGGATGAAGTGGATCACCAGACAACCGGGCACAGGGATACGTGTTCGCGCTACTGGGCCGGAGGGTAAAAGACAAACGAGCCCACGGGAATGGGCGAGGTAGCGAAAGGCGTCGCTCTGTTGATGCTGGTGATGAGTGCCAAATCTAGTCTTGTTGGCTGAGGGTTGTCAATTTCCATCTTCGTGCGTAAGGAGCGCGTTAAGTGGCCACATCGGCACCGTGAAATGGATTACGGATGGTGAGCGCTCCGAACCGTTGGCCATTTTGCATGTCCTCGGAGTAGAGAAGGTCGCAGTCCTGCTCCAGAGCTGCGGCGACAATGAGTGCGTCATAGATGTGATAGCCGTATTGCGCAGCGACCTTCATTGCGGCCTCGTGGATGTTTACGGAGAGGGCGATTGGAGGTTCGCAGAGGACGCGAATGGCGGATAATGCATCGCTAATTTCTTCCCAGGACATATTCAGTTTGCGCCGGGCGACCGCGGCGAACTCGTTCAACACCTGCACACTGATATATCCGCCGGCAACGAGAAGGTTTTCGGCGACGGTAGAGCGGGGATCCTGCGAAGAAATGGAATAGATCAGGATGGTGGTGTCGAAGAAGGGCTTACCGTTCATTGGCCGCAACCCGGTCGAAGGTGAAACCGGGAGGAAGGAGACGGCGGAGTTTGCGCAGGCGTGCGATGGCTGCTTCCCGACTGCGATCGCGACGAATCTCGAACTGCCGGGCGCCGGCTATCGTCACCTCGATCTGGTCGCCTTCCTTCAGGTCGAGGGCGTCGACCACCGCGGCGGGCAAGCGAATGGCAAGACTGTTTCCCCACTTTGATACCTGCACGGGTAGCTCCTTGGATATACGTTGACCATAGTATATCTGACGGGGCTGGACCCGATACCGGTAGTTCTTTTCAACGGTGCCACAATGTAAGTCCGATGACCGCATCGTCCTCGGGGTCAGGTCCGGTCTGGGTCCCTTTTACCTTCTAAAGCATGGGAAATGTGTATCGTGTCCCCGAGTCATCCTGTCCCTTCGGGTTCTTGCGAGACAGGATTCTGGAGGAAGGTTCGAGTGCCGGCCCCAACGCGGCCGATTGGTATGAAATATTGGGTTGATCCACCATATAATGCCATTATGGCTACTCACCTTACGATTGATAAGGCGGGGCGGGTCGTGATTCCTAAGTCGGTGCGAGAAAAGCTACGCCTGGAACCTGGCGATTCTCTGGAAATGGAAAGTGCCGGAGAGGCGATCACGCTGCGTCCGGTTCGGGGAACCGGGCCCCTGGTGAAGGAACACGGCGTGTGGGTCTTTCATGCAGGCCAGCCCCTGCCGGCTTCGGCCACGGATGAATTGCTGCAGCAACTCCGCGAGGAACGGAATCTCGACAATCTTGGAACTAACCAATGAAGGCGTTCTTCGATACGTCGGCGCTGGTACCGGTGTTCTATGGGGACCATGTTCACCACCAGGCTAGTCTGCGGCGATTCATCGCATTCGATCCGTCCACGGGATGTTGCGGCGCGCATAGCCTGGCTGAGGTTTACTCCACCTTGACCCGGATGCCGGGCAAACACCGTATTAGCGGAGAGCAGGCGATGCTCTTCCTTGGTGACGTCCGCGAACGGCTTTCGCTCATCGTGCTGGATGGCGAAGAGTACTTTCAGGCGTTGCGAACTGCGGCTTCGCTGAGGATGGTTGGTGGGGGGATTTATGATGCGCTGCTGGCGCATTGTGCGCTCAAAGCTGGGGCTGAGACGATCTATAGCTGGAACACGCGGCACTATGCGCAGTGCGGCGCGGAGGTAGTCCGGCGTTTGCAAACTCCTTAGACCAAGTGCCGGCGTGCTCGGTCCTCCGGGGATAGAATGGCGGCAAGGAGGATCGATCCATGGAGAGCATGCAGTCCTCGACAGCAGCCTACCGCTCTGTGAACCTGCACGACCTTAAATGGTCGCCCGCGGAAAAGGGCGTCGCGCGCAAAGCATTCGACGGAGCCCTGCGACGCGAGCTTGATTCGATCACGCAAGAGGTCAAGCGGAGAGCGAGCGGGATTAAAGTACCTGCGGAGTTGTGGGAGCTGGAAGAGTATCTGAGCAAGAGCCGCAAAGAGATCAATCGTAAGTACGATTATCGATTTTCGGTGCTGCCCATCGTGTTTGGGCAGTTAGTTAGTTAGGGAAGGGCGGGTCAGCATCGATGAATTGCGCGGTCTTGCCGATGATAAGGTCGCTTTCATTAGCGGCGTGGCCGAGTTGGGGAGAGAGTAAACCCGGGGTGATGTAGCTCCGTCGCAGTAAGTTGTTTTTGCTGATTTCGACTCAGGCGTTCGGCCGTGGCTGCGGATTCCAGTGACGTCGATCAGGGATACAGCGTGAAAGCGATCAGTGTTCCTGCGATTCCGATCAAGGTCGGAGCGCAGCGACGCTGGCAAGATAGAGTATTGCGAC
>JBAVQC010000409.1:0-8955 GCA_049693715.1 Acidobacteriaceae bacterium
CCCTTTGTCATCCCGACCGTAGCGAACCCGGATTTCCTGCCACGCTGACCTGGAGACAACTGCGTGTGCGGCTTTCAGTAAGGAAAGCCGCATGAAGTTCGCCAGCGCCACCAACATCAACAGGAAACCCGGGGTAGCGGAGCGGAGGGACCTGCGGTGCGCCCTTCGGTCGGCCCGAATCTACCGGTTGAACCCAAACTCGCCTGGCTGGTTCCTACAGCCCTAATCCGCCGTCGACGGCCAGAATCTGTCCCGTAATGAAATGCGGACCCCGGGCGAAAAACAGAACCGCCTCCGCTACATCCTCAGGGGTTCCATTGCGCTGCATCGGCGTCTTGTTGGCGAAATGTTCGTAGGCAGGGTCGACTTCCCCGTTCACAACCATGCCCGGCGCGACGCAATTCACGCTGATTTCCGGCGCGAAGGCCTTGGCCATCGTCTGCGTGAGCATGTGGAGGGCGGCTTTCGAGGTGCAGTAGTGGCCATGAGTGGCCCAGGGGTGCAGGCCGCCCAGGGAACCGATGTTGATGATGCGTCCCGTGCTCTTACGCAAGTGCGGGTACGCAGCCTGGGAAACGAGGAAGGGTCCGCGAGTGTTGGTCGCAAACATGTTGTCCCACTGCACCACGGTGATCGACTGCAGCACCGCAGTCTCAAAGATTCCAGCGTTGTTGACCAGGATATCCAGCCGGCCGAACTGCTCGACCACGCTCGCCACCGCTACGGCGACACTTTCCTGGCTGCGCACATCGCATTGGACAGCCATGGCCCGCACCTTGTGCTTGCGCAGAGCTTCCACCGTGGCCTGCGCTTCCGCCGCGGAGCCTCGATAAGTGATGGCAACATCCGCTCCCGCGGCGGCCAGGCTCAAAGCCAGGCTTCTGCCTATGCGTTTGGCAGCGCCAGTAACCAGTGCTGTTTTGGGATGTAGACTTTCCAATCTATTGCGGCAAGGGCGTTTGCTGAGAGGGCTTGGCGCTGTTCGATTCGCCCTTCGGGGTAGTGTTGTTGGGAGTCGTGCCCGGATTATCGCCGTATAGCGAATACTGCTCACCCGGCCTCTTCATCTTCACCACGATCTCTTTGCTGCCGCTGTCGATCTTGTAATCATCGCCATAGGTTTTCCAGCCGTCGGCGATCACCTGCAGGCGCACCGTATCTCCAATCGGGATCACGTCGATGGTGACCTTGCCGTCTTCATCGCTCTTGAGTTCCAGAGCGCCTTTATCCTTGTCCCCTTCCACGGGGTGGAACACGACGGCAGCATTGGCGATGGGCTTACCGTTGGTCGCGCGCAGGACCGTGACTTTGATGGTGCAGGTGGCCGGCGGGGGGGTGTATTTGCGCCCATTCCGTTGATCCGCCGCGGCACAAAGCGACCAAAAGCCCGCCAACAACAGCACTACACTCGAAATCTTGCGGCAAAAGCCCATGGCAGAAAGTATAGATGATTTCAATTCAGGTCGCAGACCTTCACATTAGCTCAATATTTGAGCGACTTTCACTCACATTTTGCTTTGGGTGCCTTGACAAGAGGGAAACCTCCGACTATCTTAGCAATTGAAGAGCGAGAGTGCTAACCCGCTTCTCAAACGGCTCGCCGTGTCGCTCTTAATTAAACCTCAACTTCATCGGTAACGCCGCGAGGTGACCCTCGCGCCAAGGAGAAGTAACGCAATGCCTACCGCAGCAGCTTCCGTAGCTACAAGCTTTACACCGCTTCACGACCGCATCCTGGTGCGCCGCGTGGAAGAGGGCGAATCCATCCGGGGTGGCATTATCATCCCTGACACCGCCAAGGAAAAGCCCCAGGAGGGTGAAGTCATTTCCGTTGGCAAAGGCAAGTCGAATGACGAGGGCAAGGTCTTCCCGCTCGACGTCAAGGCCGGCGACAGCATTCTGTTCGGCAAGTATTCCGGAACCGAGATCAAGATCGATGGCGAGGAATTCCTCATTATGCGTGAGGAAGAGGTTCTCGGCATTCTCAAGAAGAAGTAAGCGCATCGCGGCTAAGCCGGATGCGTTTTTTTTGCTGCCATAAGGCGGCGCACATGGTTAAGGAGAAACAGGAATGGCAAAGCAAATTCTGCACGGAGAAGATTCGCGTCAGGCAATTCTGCGCGGCGTAAACACGCTCGCCGACGCGGTGAAGGTGACGCTTGGGCCCAAGGGCCGCAACGTGGTTATCGAAAAGAAGTTCGGCTCCCCGACCATCACCAAGGACGGTGTCACGGTCGCCAAGGAGATCGAACTGAGAGACTCGCTCGAGAACATGGGCGCGCAGATGGTTCGTGAAGTAGCGTCGAAGACCTCGGACGTAGCCGGTGACGGCACCACGACAGCGACGGTTCTGGCCCAGGCGATTTATCGCGAGGGTGTCAAGACTGTGGCCGCTGGCGCCAACCCGATGGCGCTCAAGCGCGGCATCGACAAGGCAGTGGAGGCAGTCGTCGGCAAGCGCGACGAGCATGGCACCGTGATTGGCGGAGCGTTGGCAAAGTTCTCCAAGCCGGTAACTGGAGAAATGATTGCCCAGGTCGGCACCATTTCGGCCAACAGCGATGCCACCATCGGCAACATTATTGCCGAGGCCATGAAGAAGGTCGGCAAGGACGGCGTGATCACGGTTGAGGAGTCGAAGACTCTGGAGACCCAGCTGGAAGTGGTCGAAGGTATGCAGTTCGATCGCGGCTACCTGAGCCCCTATTTCGTAACCGATCCGGATCGCATGGAAGTCTCGCTCGAAGAGCCTTACATCCTGATCCACGAGAAAAAGATCAGCTCCATGAAAGATCTTCTGCCCTTGCTCGAGCAGGTTGCCCGCAACGGCAAGCCGCTGGTGATCATTGCTGAGGACGTAGACGGCGAAGCACTGGCGACCCTGGTGGTCAACAAGCTGCGTGGCACGTTGAACGTAGCGGCTGTGAAGGCTCCTGGCTTCGGCGATCGCCGCAAGGCAATGCTCGAAGACATCGCCAAGCTGACCGGCGGCAACGCGATTACCGAAGACCTCGGCATCAAGCTCGAGAACGTCAAGATCGAGGATCTCGGCCGGGCGAAGCGCGTGACCATTGACAAGGACAACACCACGATCGTCGAAGGCCGCGGCGACTCCAAGGCCATTGAAGGCCGGGTGAAGGAAATCCGCAACCAGGTAGAGAAGACCACTTCCGACTACGACCGCGAGAAGCTGCAAGAGCGGCTCGCCAAGTTGGTAGGTGGCGTGGCTGTGATCAAGGTGGGTGCTGCAACAGAGACCGAGATGAAGGAGAAGAAGGCTCGCGTTGAGGATGCCATGCACGCTACCCGCGCTGCGGTGGAGGAAGGCATTGTCCCGGGTGGTGGTGTGGCTCTGCTGCGCTCCGGTAAGGACGTGGACGAGTTGATCAAGAAGCTCGAGGGTGACGAGAAGATCGGTGCAACGATCGTCCGTCGCGCACTGGAAGAGCCTCTTCGCCAGATCGTTGGCAATGCGGGTGAGGAAGGTGCGGTGATCGTGGGCAAGATCAGCGAAAACACCAATCCGCACTTTGGCTACAACGCCGGCACCAACCAGTACGAAGACCTGGTTGCGGCTGGTGTGATCGACCCGACCAAGGTAACCCGCACTGCGCTGCAGAATGCGGCTTCGATTGCCGGCTTGATGCTGACCACCGAAGCGATGGTTGCCGACATCCCCGAGCCGAAGCAGTCTGCTCCGGCTGGTGGTGGTCACGGCGGCGGTATGGGCGACATGTACTAAGCATCACGTATCTGTTACGAAAAGAGGCCACCCGCAAGGGTGGCCTCTTTGTCTGGAGTTCTACATTTTTTATCTTGCAATGACCGGGCGTTACAGCCTGCGGAAAAACTAAATTCGTTGAAGGGGACGGCCTTCAGGCCGTCCGTAAGTGATTGCAATTATTTCCGGCTTGATGGATGCCTGCAAAATGAATTTCCGAGTCAGTCTCGTTCGAGCCAATCTCCGAGAATGCTTTGTATCAGGGCACGACTTTAGTCGGGCCGAAAACAGAAGCAAATGACGAGGGCTTTTTAAGCCCCTGCGGCTCTATTTCCCCGTCTATTCGGGCTTCGGGCAGCCCAGCCGTGAGGGCTGGGAGACGGATACGCAATATTGCAGAGCGCCGTAGGCGCGGCACTCAACCCCGGCCCATTCTGGAGCCTCTGACCAAAAAGTAACCTCCGAATGATAACCGGCGACTAAAAAAAGTCCCCCGCGCCAACACTCGGCTCCAGGCCGCTGTATCTAATCCGACAGAAAACCATTTCGGCAGGGATCAGATTCTCGCGCGTCCGTTCCCTAGCCGGCAGTTGTCGGTAGTCCACGGCCTAAACGCGAGCGAAGGACAGTCTTTACCGCTGTCCGGTGTCACACCCGATCCCTGTCCAAGAATAAGCAATCGTCCCTGCTTCCCCGCAACCCGCTAAGTTGCAAATCTGAAAAACGGCCCAAAAAGATCGAAAAATATCGAATTTTATAAATAACTTCAATCGGCTGCCGAGAGGTTCCCAGGGATGCGTGACTCCAGAAGAAATACATTCAACGGGAAACGCCGCGTTGCTAATCGCACAAAACGCCAAAAAAGACTCGAAAATATCGAATTTTATAAATAACTGAGGTGACTCCCCATCCCGCAATAGCCGTCCATCTGTACGAGGTATTGTAATCGGGAGACTTGAAAAGGACTTGAAAAGGGGACAGCCTGATCGTTCATCGTGGCTTTCATCGCCAAACACAGAGATCATATCCGAGCATTACATCGCGTTCTTGAGCGCGGTGGCAAGGTCCGCACCCATACTGCCAGCTCTGCCTTGGCGGGCAGTGACTGCTTCAGAATTGCCAGGATAAGGGGCGTCCGAGGCGGGTGGCTGTCAGGAAGAATGCTTAGAGGACCCAGACTGTCCGGTTCCTATCCTGTCTGCAATATGCTTTTTTGGTGGCCTGCAAGTCAGGTCTCATGTGTGGCACGACGAAGGTCCTGAATCGGTCAGCGGTCCGTCGTGATTTCCATTTTCGCAGCCAAAAAGACAACAATCCAGAAGCAGGTTCAAATTGCTTGACCGGAGCAAAGAAGTGACCTTCGCCGATGCAGCCGTGACCCTCTTTCCAGCCGCTTTCATCCTGATAGGTCGGCATCCACAAACCTCCGTGATTCCTGGCGTATCTAGGTTGGCCGGATACTTGCTCCCAACCGTACATTTGTTTATCGGCAGCAAGACGCAAACCTTTAAGTTGTGGTCAACAGGGAGGCGACCCGTGTGTGCATGAGAGGCCATCGACGTCGAAAGATAGCAAACATTTTTGGGGGAAAGTATATATTGTGTAAGTGCGTCCCCGAACTCCTCTGGGTTATTGCTTCGTTCTGGTCACACTCGGGTCGATGCTATCGCTCGGGGCCTGTTCCCAATATTCCGTCACTTTTTCCGATGATAACTACAACCTCTCGCCGTCCTCGCGCACGCTCGCGCCCGTTGCCGTGCAACGGATCT
Organism: Acidobacteriaceae bacterium; assembly: GCA_049693715.1. Lineage (GTDB taxonomy): Bacteria > Acidobacteriota > Terriglobia > Terriglobales > Acidobacteriaceae > PALSA-350. The sequence continues at coordinate 5,491 of JBAVQC010000409.1, forward strand.
ACGGCGGGGTCAGTTCGCCCGACCAGATACTCAGCGGCGGGACAACGACGATCAAAGGCATGGGGAGCTATATCGTCCTCGATTTTGGCAAGGAGGTCGGTGGCATCACCTCACTGCAGTTCGGTGCTGTGAGTGATAGTGCACAGAGCGTGTTCCTGGCTTTTAGTGAATCCGTACTCTACACGGGGCCGCAGAGCGATCTGTCCGTCGGAGGACACCCGGACGGCAGTCTCAGTGCTAACGTCACTGCGAACGGGACGTACAGTGTCCCCCCGGAGAAGCTGCGAGGTGGCTTCCGTTATCTCACCGTTGGCCTGCAGACGAGCGGGTCGGTGGAGTTGACGGGAGTGACGATTTATTTCACCCCTGCTCCCACTCTTTCGGATTTGCGCGCCTATCGCGGCTCGTTCCGATCGAATGACGATCTACTGAATCGTGTTTGGTACGCCGGCGCCTACACGGTGCAGATGGATACCATCGACCCACTTCAGGGAAAGGCCTGGCCGGCGACCCCTTCAAGCTGGCTTAACAATGCAGTGAGTGGCTCGGGCGCGACGATACTGGTCGATGGCGCGAAGCGAGACCGATGGGTCTGGCCTGGCGATCTCGGGATCTCCGGGCTGACGGCGTATGTTTCCACTGGCGATACCCTCTCAGTGACGAACGATCTCAATACTCTCTTCGCTCACCAGAACAGCGCGGGAGGCCTTCCCTATGCTGGCCCACCGGGCGACGTCGGCGATATTTTCTCCGACACGTATCACTTATGGACTCTGATTGGAGTGATTGACTATTTCCTTTATTCCGGTGATCGTTCCTGGGTTATCTCGCATTGGCCGCAGATCAAGAAAGCGGTTGCCTTTTCCACTGCGAAGATCGGAGCTGACGGGCTGCTTTCGGTCAATTTGCCGCTTGACTGGGGTCGGGATGTTGCGGGTGGAGAGGAGATATCCGCCAATGCGCTACTCTTCCGAGTGCTTCAAGGCTCGAGTTTCCTGGCTTCGATTGCAGGAGATTCCACGGCCCAATCTCTCTATGGCGAGTCTGCAGCCTCTGTCCGCTCGGCGATCAATTTCTATCTTTGGGATGCAGGCGTGGGAATGTATATGGATGTGCCGGGCAGCTCGCTTCACCCGCAGGATGGAAACTCTCTGGCGGTCTGGTTCGAGGTCCCAGATTCGACGGCAAAGAGCGTCTCCATCTCCACGGCGTTAAAAGGGCGCTGGAATCAGTTTGGCGCGGCGACACCAGAACGCCCGAATGCTATCGCGAACTTCCCAGGTTCTATGGAGGTGATGGCGCACTTTGTCGCAGGCGATGATGCAACCGCTCTAAGCCTGATTCGTCTCCAGTGGGGATATATGCTGTCGAGCCCGAACGGCACAGGGAGCACATTCTGGGAAGGGTACCTTCAGGATGGCACATTCGACTATACTCCACCCTTTATGAGTCTCGCGCACGGGTGGGCGACTGGGCCTACCTCGGCTCTTACGAATTACGTTGCCGGCATTGGTCCGGAGTTGTCCTCAACGGTGCCGTTTTACGTTATCCCCCATCCAGCTGATTTGACGCAGGTATCCGCAACTGTTTCCCTCCCCGCAGGCACGGTCTCCACCTCCTGGAAGTATTCCCAGAATGGCAGCTCATTTCTCGAGACCATCACGGCACCGAACGGCGTAGCAGGACGCTACGGTATCCCCACGGGCGGTAGGCCGATCACCATTTCGATCGATGGGCAGCAGGTGTGGAGCACCTGTCGCGGGCGAGAGGCAGTTCTTTCCGGCATGAACTTTGGGGATGTCTTTCTGGATGGCAACTATGTTTACCTAAGCAGCGTTGCTGGAAGTCATACGGTGATAGCAGCTAGCGGATGTCTGCCGTAGCTAACGCTAAACAGAGGCGAAATTCATATCGCGGCGGCCCGTCTCGACAATGCGATTTGTCGCGCGTTAGACGACGAAAAGAACGGTCGCTTCGAGCCGCTTTAGTCACCAAATCCAGCTTCACGCCATAACGGACCTCTAGACGAATAAGGCCACTCGCCCGGCATTACTTATTTCCCCGAATGCCCAATGGCCAGGCGCAATCCCACCCGGAAAGTAAAGGGCAGCGATGGATAGCCGACAGGGGCAATCTTCTTATTGTTAGTCAGATTGTCGAGCTGCGCGTAGGCAGCGAGCCACGAAATAAACTGGTAGCTTCCACCCAGATCAAGCTTGGTATAGCCGAAATCCAGATTGCGATTGGGCAGCAGCAGCGAGTTCCCTCCCGCGAAGTCACGGCCCGCCAGAAATGTTGAATCGTCGCTTCGGGTGGCAAACGAAGCTGTGAACCCCACCCAGTATTGTTCGCCGCTGTAGCTGACCGCACCATAACCCGTGTGCGGCGGCCGGTTAAACGGACGAGCCCCGCGAAGTGGGTCGAACGCGCCGATCGGTACCGTGGAAAACGGCGGCGCCGGCTCACCGGGCAGACCGGTATTAAAGGAAGGGCGCAACGCGTCGGAAGTAAACGATCGCTCCACCACCGCATCCAGATAGGTATAACCGCCGCGCAAAAATAGATTCTTGATCACCGTGTAATCGAACTCGCTTTCCACTCCCTGGGCGCGAAACGCTTGCGAGTTGAGATCGAGATCACCGGCGTTGCTGAGCACTCCCTCCAGCTCCTGCTGCTCACTGGGGCTCAATTGCGGCAGCAGCGCAGGCGCCTCCGTCGCGGGCACAGACTCGATCTGCCTGCCATATTGGTTGTGAAAGTAGCTGACCTTCAACAGACCATGCTCGTTGAGAAAGCTCTGCGCCACGCCACCCTCGTAAGTGCGCGACTGCTCCGCAACCACCGGTGTGATGTGGAATTGCTCGATCGAGTCCCGGCCCCCCGGCTGGGTGAGAAGGAAGCTGTAAAGGCTGCCGAGCTGCTCATCGAGCGACGGCTCCTGGTAGCCATTGGCAAAGTTAAAGCGGATCTTGGTGCCGTGAAAAATCCCCGGCCCGGGACGAACCGGATAATAAGCCAGGCCAATCCGCGGAGTGCCGACCGTCCCAAACAGCTGGTTCTTCTCCGCCCCTCCACCGAGCGAGTAGTAGAGCCGGTACTTATAGTTGCCCTGGATTTGCGCGGTGTAGTCATAATTCCGGCGATCCAGCGTCTGATCGAGCCCCAGGGCTAACGACTTCTTCGCGCCCCGCTCGTCTTCGTAGCGAAAGGTGAAGCTGCCCAGTATGTGCTGGGTAAACGGGTAGTCGCTCTGAAAGTAGACCTGGTCGCGATTGGTGACGCGCTCTACCGTGTTGGGAAAAACGCCGGAAAAATTGAGGACCGCCTGGCCGGCCACAGAATCCCCGTTGGCTCCACCAATGAGGGTAGTGAAACCGTAATAGTTCGTCGCAGCGACCCCATCGACCGTGGTGGTAAGCGGAATGCCCGCGGGGTAGAAGTTGATATCCTGCTCACGCTTGCGCG
>JBAVQC010000410.1:0-22903 GCA_049693715.1 Acidobacteriaceae bacterium
CGGCGAACTGGGCACGCTGCGCGGAAGCGGAGGCTGGCAATGAGACCTGCGGCGGAGGCATGGTAACCACCAGCGATGTTACCCGACCTGCGTCCTCACTGCGTTCCACTTCGGCACAAATCCGAAAAAGGTGCTCGCCGACGCCTCTCCATACCCGTCTATACTTGTGACCAAGGCTTGGCTTTGCTTTTGAAGGGGCACGGCTTCAGCCGTGCCATGTTGAGCTGACACTGATGAGGGCTTTAGCCCCTGAGGCACGCTTTTTCCAGATTGGGAGGAAGGCGCGATGAATATTCAGGGGCGAGTCGCTGCAGTCGCGCTGCTAACCGTCATATCCCTTGCCCAAGGAAAGGCACAGACCACCACCACGCCCTCACCCGCACTGCAGCCCACTGCAACCCCATCGCCGCAGACCCCTGCCGCACCCCCAACGCCGCAGACCTTTACCGTTCCCGCGGGAACCAAGGTCCTGCTATCGCTCAAAAGCGCGATCAACACCAAGACCGCACAGCAGGGAGACGGCGTTTACCTGGTTTCCTCTTTCCCCGTCGTTGGCAACGCGCGCGTCATGATTCCCCCCGGTGTCTACGTGCAGGGTGTCGTTGACCGGGTAATCCGCCCGGGCCGCGTCAAAGGACGGGCGCAACTTGACCTGCACTTCACCACCATGATCTTCCCCAACGGCCAGGTGGTGGAGGTACCCGGAGTCCTCAATAGTCTGCCCGGGTCCGACGGGCCTAAGGTGAAGGGCAATGAGGGCACCGTAGAGCAGGCTGGAAACAAAGGCCGGGATGTAGCCAATGTGCTCAAAGGCGCCGCTATCGGGGCCGAAGGCGGCGTGATTGGCGGAGCTGCTTCGGGAGACGTTGCCAAAGGACTCGGCTATGGCTCAGCGGCTGGAGCTGTCGCCGGCGCCATTTACACTCTTTTTACCCGTGGCAACGAGATCGTCATACCTACGGGCACATCGGTGGAAATGGTTTTGCAACGGCCGCTCGTTTTGCAGGAATCACAACTCGCTGGCGCGGATGATGGCCGCGGACAGGCGCAGTTGACGCCCGCCAATCAACGGCAACCGTTGCCGAAGCGGAAGCAGAGAATTCTCTGCCCATTCGGAAGCCCAGGTTGCGACTGATGAGCCAGCTGGAGCCACCGCAGGTGCCCGAGCACACACCGGTAGAATTGCCCGGGCGCAGTTTCTGGCTCTGGGGTCGCGATATGCTCTTTTCGCTCGCGGTCTCTTTTTTCATCATCACTTTTCTCTATCAGCCGGTACGGGTGGAAGGCACCAGCATGTTGCCTCGCCTGGGAGACCAGGACCGCCTGTTCATCAATAAATTCCTCTACCACTTCGCCAGTATCCATCGCGGCGACGTGGTGGTGTTTCATTACCCGCGCGATCCCCAGAAGAGCTATATCAAACGCGTCATCGCGGAGCCGGGCGACGAGCTGCGCATCGATGATGGCCGCACTTACATCAACGGGCGGCTGCTTCTCGAGCCGTACGTGCCCGGAAGATTTCACGACAGCCGCTCCCAGGATGTAATGATCATTCCGCCCGGCGAGTATTTTGTCATGGGCGATCATCGTTCCATTTCCAGCGACAGCCGCGATTTCGGACCAGTCCCACGCGACCTGATCTACGGCAAAGCCGCCTTTGTTTACTGGCCTGCCGAAGACATGGGAATCATCCACTGATTCTCCGCGAAATACCTGTTAAACTTGACTGAATCCACTCGACGGAGAAGCCATGCAGGCAATCCTCGCGCTCGAAGACGGGCGCATCTTCCGCGGTGAGAGCTATGGTGCCAAACGAGAATGTTTTGGCGAAGTGGTTTTCAATACCGCCCTGACAGGCTACCAGGAAATTTTCACCGATCCTTCTTACGCCGGACAGATTGTTGTCCTGACCAATCCGCAAATCGGAAACTACGGCACCAACGCCGCCGACAACGAAGCCAGCCGGCCTTATATCGAGGGGCTGGTCGCGCGCGAATTTTCGCCCGTCAGCTCCAACTGGCGCTCCCAGCAAGTGACGGAAGAATATCTCGAACGGTTCAACGTCCCCGTGATCGCTGAGATCGACACTCGCGCGGTAGTTCGCCATTTGCGGACCCACGGCTCGTTGCGCGGGGTCATCTCCTCGATTGAGACCGATCCCGACAAGCTCATCCTCAAAGCTCGCGGCATCCGCAAGATGGATGGAACGGACTTGGCGAAGGTAGTGAGCACCAAAGCTTTGTACCAGTGGGATTGCCACGACCGGCGAAATTTCGACGGCGATCCTTTGTTGCAGGGAGATGAAAGCCTCAGGTTGCCGGAACCCGATCTTCACGTGGTGGCTTACGACTTCGGCATCAAGCACAACATTCTGCGCATGTTGGCGCGAGAGGCCTGCCGTGTCACCGTGGTGCCGGCGGAAACTTCGGCAGAGGATGTGTTGGCCCTGAATCCCGACGGCATTTTTCTGTCCAACGGGCCGGGCGATCCGGAGCCGGTGACCTACGCCCAGGAGAATATCCGCAAACTGGTTGGGCGAAGGCCAATGTTTGGCATCTGTCTTGGCCACCAGTTGATCGGTCTCGCTTTGGGTGGCAAGACCTACAAACTCAAGTTTGGCCACCACGGCGGCAACCACCCGGTGCAGCAAACGCAAACCGGCAAAGTGGAAATCACCGCCCACAATCATAACTACGCGGTAGATCCGGAATCGATTAACCAAAGCGAAGTCGAGCTCACCCACGTAGACCTGAACGACAATACTCTGGAAGGTCTGCGCCATCGCACCATGCCGCTCTTCAGCGTGCAGTACCATCCGGAGGCGAGCCCAGGCCCGCATGACTCCAACTACCTCTTTCGTGACTTCCGAAAAATGATGGAAGAATGGAAGCGATGAAGCTGCATTCATGAAGGGGACGGGCTTCAGTTGAAGGGGACGGGCTTCAGCCCGTCCATTAACTAACCAAACCGTGTGGCTTTAGCCACTGAGGGCAACCATGCGTCGGCCGCCAAGAGAAACATTCAGGAGCAACGGGCAGACATACTTTGTCAGCACTCAGACTGTTGAGCGGCGGCCATTCTTTCGCCATGATCGATGGGCAACGTTGATGCAGGAGATTTTTCAACACTATCGAGGCGATTCCTTTCTACTTCATGCCTATGTCATCATGCCCGACCACTTCCACATGATCCTTTCCCCCAAGGAAAGCCTTGAAAGAGCAATGCAGAAGGTTAAGGGGGGCTTCTCATTTCGCGCAAAGTCTGCTTTCGATTGGAAACACAATATTTGGCAGCCAGGCTTTTCAGATCATCGCATCCGAGATGCTGCGGATTGCGACAGTCATATCGCCTATATCCGGCACAATCCAGTCAAGAACAAGCTCTGCTCATCTTCAGAGGACTACCGGTACCTTGCGGTGAATCTAGACCCGATCCCTCAGCGGCTAAAGCCGATTACTCTGAGTGGGTCCGATGGCGGGGCTGAAGTCCCGCCCCTTCAAAGACCGGTAATGTCTGAGCGCCCTCAAAGCACCACAAGAATCAGCGCGAATCGAACGGAAGAATAAAATGCCACGCAGGAACGATATAACCAAAATTCTCGTGATTGGCTCTGGGCCGATCGTGATCGGGCAGTCTGCGGAATTCGACTACTCGGGTACCCAGGCCTGCAAGGCTCTCAAAGCTGAGGGCTACGAGGTGGTGCTGGTGAATTCCAACCCGGCCACCATCATGACCGATCCGGAACTCGCGGATCGCACTTATATCGAGCCGTTGACCCCGGAGTATGCTGAGGAGATCATCCGCCGCGAGTGCGAGCGAATGACCGATAGCAACGGGCATCGCAAGGGCAAATTTGCCCTGCTGCCAACCGTCGGTGGACAGACGGCCCTGAACCTTGCCGTAGATCTTGCCGACGCCGGCGTTCTCGAAAAATACGACATCGAAATGATCGGCGCCCGCCTCGAAGCCATTAAGAAAGCCGAAGACCGCCTCCTCTTCAAAGACGCCATGGCGCGTATTGGGCTCGATGTTCCTCGCTCCGCGCTGGTAAACAATATTCGTGACGGTTCCGAATTCGCAGCCAAGATCGGCTTCCCCGTAATCGTCCGTCCCTCCTTTACCCTCGGCGGTTCCGGCGGCGGCATAGCCTACAACCGCGAAGAACTCATGGATATCCTGGGCCGCGGCCTTGATCTTTCTCCTGTCCACGAGTGCCTGATCGAGGAGTCGGTTCTGGGCTGGAAGGAATACGAGCTCGAAGTCATCCGTGATCTCGCCGACAACGTCATCATCATTTGTTCCATCGAGAATATGGACCCCATGGGAGTCCACACCGGCGACTCGATCACTGTCGCCCCGGCGCAAACCCTGACGGACCGGGAATATCAATCCATGCGCGACGCAGCCATCCGCATCATGCGCGAGATCGGCGTCGAAACCGGCGGGTCCAATGTGCAGTTCGCCGTCAACCCGTCGACCGGAAGGATGACGGTGATCGAGATGAATCCGCGCGTCTCGCGCTCCTCTGCGCTGGCTTCCAAAGCGACCGGTTTCCCCATCGCCAAGATCGCCGCCAAGTTGGCTGTCGGCTACACGCTCGATGAGATCCCCAACGACATTACGCGCAAAACGCCCGCGTGCTTCGAGCCCAGCATCGACTACGTAGTGGTGAAAATTCCTAAGTGGCAGTTCGAGAAGTTCCCCGGAGCCGACGAGAGCCTTGGGCCGCAAATGAAATCGGTCGGTGAAGTGATGGCGCTCGGACGCACCTTCAAGGAAGCCCTGTTCAAAGCGCTGCGCTCGCTCGACACCGGCAAACGCATCAGTTCAGAAGTGATCGAGCCGCGTCGCCTGACGCAACGTCTGGTCACCCCCCAGCCCGAGCGGTTGAACTACGTCCGCTACGCCTTGCGCAGTGGGCTTTCGGTACGAGAGGTAGCACGGATGACCTCCATGGATCCGTGGTTCCTTTATCAAGTCAAAGAAGTCACCGATGTCATTCAGAAAATTGCCGACTACTCGCTCGAAACCATGCCGGCCGATTTCCTGCGCAAGGTCAAGCGAATGGGTGTCTCCGACGCCCGCATCGCTGAAGTGTGGGGCATGGATACCGTCGATGGAGCAACCGCCGTGAAGGAATTACGCCGGCGCCTCCGCGTCACGCCGGTCTTCAAGAAGGTGGATACCTGCGCTGCAGAATTCGATAGCGACACGCCCTACCTCTATTCGACCTACGACGAAGAGGATGAAGCGCCACCCACACCTCGCCGCAAGGTGATCATTCTGGGCAGCGGACCGAACCGCATCGGGCAGGGAATTGAGTTCGACTACTGCTGCTGCCATGCCGCATTCGCTCTGAGTGAAGACGACTACGAAACCATCATGATCAACTGCAATCCGGAGACGGTCTCGACCGACTACGACACCAGTGACCGCCTATATTTCGAACCGCTGACGTTGGAAGATGTGCTGGCCGTCTATGAACACGAGGCCTCTTCTGGAGCCGATATCGGGATGATCGTGCAGTTCGGCGGCCAGACGCCGTTGAACCTTGCCCTCCCCCTGAAGAAGGCCGGCATTAAGATTCTGGGCACGTCTCCGGAGTCCATCGACCTCGCCGAGGATCGCAAACGCTTCGGCCGCTTGCTCGAGGACCTCAAGATTCCTCAGCCACCGGGAGCCATGGTCACCACCATCGAAGAAGCCCTGGAAGGCGCAGACCGTGTAGGTTATCCGGTGCTGGTGCGGCCCTCCTATGTGCTGGGCGGGCGGGCAATGGTCATCGCCTACGACGCCGACGCGGTACGCCGGTACATGGGCGAAGCCGTCGAGTACTCCCAGGAGCGTCCAGTCCTTGTCGATCACTTCCTCGAGGATGCGGTCGAAGTCGATGTGGATGCGCTCTGTGACGGCAGAGACGTCGTGATCGCCGGGATCATGCAGCATATTGAAGAAGCGGGCATCCACTCTGGCGATTCTTCCTGTGTGCTGCCGGCTGCCGATCTCGCGCCGTCGACGCTCGAGACCATCCGTGAGTACACCCGCGAGCTCGCGCTTGCTCTGAACGTGGTGGGCCTGGTGAACCTGCAGTTTGCCATTCAGCGCCGCTCCGGCGAGCAGGACAAGGTGTTCGTCATCGAAGTGAACCCGCGTGCCTCCCGGACTGTCCCCTACGTCTCCAAGGCGACAGGAGTGCCGCTGGCGAAAATAGCAGCGCGCCTGATGACCGGACGCACCTTGCGGGAGTTGATGTCCGAGCAGGTGGCCGAGCGCACCGATCTCGCCACTGGCAGTCACTTCTACGTGAAATCGCCGGTTTTCCCTTGGAACAAGTTCCCTGGTATCGACACCGTGCTGGGCCCGGAAATGAAATCCACCGGAGAAGTCATGGGAGTGGCCGACAACTTTGGCGAAGCCTTCGCCAAAGCGCAACTGTCAGCCGGACAGGTATTGCCGGTGAAGGGAACTGTCTTCTTCAGCGTCAATGATCGTGACAAAGCGGTGGTCGTGGACCTCGCCAGGCAGTATGTCGAGCTAGGCTTTCACCTGGTAGCGACCCAGGGCACCGCCGATGTGTTGGAGCGGGCCGGCATGATTGTGGAGCGCGTCTACAAAGTAAAAGAAGGGCGCCCCAACGTTGTGGACTTAATCAAGGGAGAGCGCATTCAGCTGATCGTAAACACGCCCCACGGCCAGGACCCGTTCTTCGACGAAAAAGCCATCCGCAGAGCAGCCGTGACCCAGAGAATTCCCACCATCACCACCATCGCAGCCGCCAGGGCAGCAGCAGAGGGAATTGCCGCCATCCAGCGCCGCCAGATCACCGTCAACGCCCTACAGGAACTCCGCCGCGAGCCAGTAGTCGCCCACTAGAGGCCTGCCCGCGGCAAGTTAAGAGAAGAACGACATCGCAAGGCGCCATCGATGCGAGGCCCGGAGGGCCGGTCGTCCAAACATCAGCCCAGCCCGGAAGGGCTGGGTACCAATCGCAAGCTGATCTGAGCGCCGTAGGCGCGGCACTTAACTCTGGCCCGCTCGCATCTATGTCATCAGGAGCTCCCCGGAAATCCGGTGGAGCCCCTGCAGTTCCACTTCCCTCACAAACAAATCCGTCTCAGTTACGAATATCCTGCATCAACTCATCAACCACCCGCTGCTCATCGCCAGTCAACGGGAGCAGCGGCATCCGCGGCCGCCCTCCGTAATACCCATTCACATCCAGCGCATACTTCACCCCAGGAATTCCCATCTTCCCGGCAATCTCAATCCCCGCCCTGGCAATCCGTTCCTGCTTCTCCGCTGCCAGCACCGGATCCTTTTCCGCCCAGGCCGTATACACCTCGCAACAAGCCTGGGGAGCAAACGTAGCCAGCGCCAGCACGCCACCCGTGGCCCCTGCCTCCAGCGACGGATACAGCGTCTGAGCTGAACCGCAAAGAAGCTGAAATCCGACTTCCTTCGTACGCGTCTTCAGCGGTGGCCGCGGTGGAGCCTCGGCCAAAGCGGTCGCACCCGAAACCAGCTGCCCCGCTGCAACAAACGTAGCCCCGCCGTCCGCCCCCTGTTCCGTTTTGGGGGACAGCATCCGAGATGTAACCGGAGCAAATACCGTCGTTACCGTAACCGTGCGCTTTTTAGCCGAGCGTGTCGCCTTCACCAGCTCCCCGATCCGTTCCACATTCCCACTCGAATCCTTCATCCCCAAAATATTGGGATGCATCGCCAGTTCGGCCACCACCTCGATGGGCAGGTCATAAGCAGTGCAATTCGGCACGCTATACAGAAGAACCGGCAACGGAGAACGGTCCGCGACCGCCTGGTAATAGGTCAACATCTCCCGGTTCCGCATCTGCTTCCGGTAGTAATGCGGGGTCCGCACCAGGACGGCGTCATAGGCGAGTCCGGCAGCATAGTCTGCCAGGCGCAGCGTCTCAATGACACTCTCGCGTCCCACGCCCGCCAGCAAAACCTTTTCCGGCGCAGTAGCGTCCCGAGCCACGCGCAACGCTTCCCGCGACTCCTCGTCGCTCAGCATGACCGCCTCGCCCGTCGAACCCAGCAGCACCATTCCGCTCATCGGCGTGAGTGAGTAGCGATCCATGTTTGCTTCCAGCTTGCGCCAATAAGGGCGCCCATCAGGATAAAAGCACGTCGTTACGGCGGCGAAAATGCCCTCAAGCAGCATGCTTTTATTGTATTCCGGCCCGTCAAGTGCGTCTTAGATCAGGATTTCTCCGCCCAGTGGCAATTTAGAGCCATTAGATGACCCATGCAAAGCCGGGCAAAGTTACTGAACTATAATGTTCAGAGCGGAGATCAGGTGCTTCTTCTTGATCCAGACTGAAAAAAACAGAAGTCTGGCCAACAGTGGTGCCGCTCAATTCACACGGGGAAGGAATCCGGCCAAATGGCGACAGGAGACGTTGCCGTAGGGGCACCCGGAGCGGGTAGCTCAGCGGCACTACAGACGCCAACTTCTAAACGGATCATCAATGACTTCAGCATCCAGGTAGCGACCGTAAATGGATCCGGGTCGCAATCCGCCAATCTGGTGCTGCTTAAAAGCATATTCGGCATGGGAATTCCGGTCAGCGGAAAGAATCTCTTCCCATCGAATATCGCTGGCTTACCCACCTGGTACACCATCCGCGCCAGCAAACAGGGATACGTCGCACGCAGAAGAGAGATCGAGCTGCTGGTAGCGATGAATGCTGAGACGGCGCGCGAAGACATCCTCTCCCTCCCCGCCGGCGGCGCCGCCATTTACGACGAGAGTCAGAACCTCAAGCAGTATCGCGACGATGTTATCTGCTATCCGGTTCCTTTCGACAAGCTCACAGCAGCGGTCTGTCCTGAAGCCAAGCTGCGCAAGCTGGTGCGCAACATGATCTACGTGGGCGTGGTGGCGCAGTTGCTCGCCATGGATCTCAAGGAAGTAGAGAAAGCCGTGCGGCGCCAGTTCGCCAAAAAACAGAAAGCCGCCGATCTCAATTGGGGGGCCATCAAAGCCGGCTTTGATTTCGCCGCCAGCTCTCTCACCAAGCAGGATCCGCTGCTGCTCGAGCGCATGCATGCGACTGAGGGCAAGATCATCATCGACGGAAACGCCGCCGCAGCCCTGGGCGCGATGTTCGCCGGGGTCACCGTAGTGACCTGGTATCCCATTACGCCTTCTTCCTCGGTGGTCGAAAGCCTCATCGACTTCATGAAGAAGCACCGCGTGGAACCAGATGGCAAAGCCAGTTTCGCCATTGTGCAGGCAGAAGATGAACTCGCCGCGATCGGCATGGTGATGGGCGCCGGCTGGGCGGGTGCGCGTTCCATGACCTCGACCTCAGGCCCGGGTATCTCCCTGATGGCGGAGTTCGCAGGCCTGGGCTATTTCGCTGAGCTGCCCGGAGTCATCTTCGATATCCAGCGCGTCGGCCCTTCCACCGGAATGCCAACCCGCACCATGCAGGGGGACCTGCTCGCCATCGCCTATCTTTCCCACGGCGACACCAAGCACGTCATGCTGCTCCCCGGTTCCGTCAACGAGTGTTATCAGTTCGCCATGGAGGCCTTTGACCTCACCGAACAATTACAGACCCCGGTATTCGTTCTCTCCGATCTCGACATCGGCATGAACAACTGGATGTCCGACCCGTTTGTCTATCCCGACAAGCCATTGAAGCGGGGCAAGGTCCTTTCCAAGGAAGATCTGGACCGCCTGGGCGGCTTCGAACGCTATAAAGACGTGGATGGGGACGCGATTCCTTACCGCACCCTGCCGGGAACGGACCATCCCAAGGCTGCCTACTTTACTCGCGGCAGCGGTCACAATGAAAAGGCGCTCTATACCGAGCGGCCGGACGACTATCAGAACCTGATGGAGCGCCTGGCGCGGAAGTTTGAGACCGCCCGCACTATGGTCCCTGCACCGGAAATAGTGCAAACCGGCAAGTCCAACATTGGCTTGATTGCTTACGGCAGCTCTGATTTCGCGGTGCGCGAGAGCCGCGATCAGCTCATCAAGGAATATGGCCTCGAAACCGACTATATGCGTGTAAGGGCCTTCCCCTTTTCCCCCGAAGTGCACGCTTTTGTGGCCGCCCACCAGAGGGTGTACGTGATCGAGCAGAACCGCGATGGGCAAATGCTCAGCTTGCTCAAACTCGACCTGCCCGCGGAGCACGTCACCAGGCTGAGAAGCATCCGCCACTTCGACGGCTTGCCTCTCGATGCGCGAACCGTGACCGACAAGCTGGTCCTTCAGGAGGAAATTTAATGGCAACGATCGTAGGCAATCCGCCCGCGGCTCCGGGCCCCAAGACAAATCGTCTGGGACTGCAGGTATTGGACTACCGCGGGGGCAAGACCACGCTCTGCGCTGGTTGCGGCCACAATGCCATATCCGAGCGAATCGTCGATGCCATGTACGAAATGGGCGTCGCACCCGAGCGCTTGATGAAGCTCTCCGGCATTGGCTGCTCCTCGAAGACCCCGGCTTACTTCATGAACCGGGCCCACAGTTTCAACAGCGTCCACGGGCGCATGCCCTCGGTAGCCACCGGTGCGCTCATGGCTAACCACACCATGATGGGGCTGGGGATCAGCGGTGACGGAGATACCGCTTCCATCGGCTTCGGCCAGTTTGCTCATCTCATGCGGCGCAATCTGCCCCTGATCTACATCATTGAAGACAATGGCGTTTACGGCCTCACCAAGGGTCAGTTCTCGGCCACCGCCGACCTCGGTTCGACACTGAAAACGGGCGTCATTAACGACCTCCCGCCTATTGACACCTGTGTCATGGCGGTCGAGCTGGGTGCGACTTTCGTGGGCCGCTCCTTTTCCGGAGATAAGAAACAGCTGCTGGCGATGCTCAAGGCGGCGATTGCCCATCGCGGTACCGTGATGCTCGACGTCATCTCGCCCTGCGTCACCTTCAACGACCATGAGGGCTCCACCAAGAGCTACAAATATGTCCAGGAGCACGAAGAAGCGGTGAACGAGGTCGGTTTCGTGCCTTCTTTCGAAGACATTTCGGTCGACTACGATCCGGGCACAACCACCGTGGTGGAAATGCACGACGGCTCCCACATGCGGTTGCGCAAGCTGCACCCGGAATATGACCCGACCAGCCGGATTGGTGCGGTGAGCGCCCTGATGGAAGCTCATCAGCAGGGCGAGGTGCTGACCGGCGTCTTCTACGTCGATACCAGGAAGCCCAGTTTCACCGACATGCTGAACCTGGTCGACGAGCCCCTGGCTACCCTCCCCGAGTCCCGCACCCGGCCCCCGCGCGAGGTCCTCGACCAGATTATGCAGAGGCATCAGTAGGCGAATCCAACGATCCCCGGGTAAATTTGACACAAAGTTACCTGGGGACACCGTCCCCCGGGACGAAATGGGTACTATAAGTTGCAGCAATAGTTGTTCATCCATCCCCTAAAAGTTGTATCATCAGCTCGTTTCTGCAAACAGAGCGGTAAGCAAGGGGATAGGGATGCGTAAGAATTTCCTACGTGGGATATACTTGTCGGTCGTGGCAGTCAGCACCCTGGCGCTGGCCAGCGATCATTTGGTTGTCCCAAAGATTGCCCCTGAAATCAGCAGGATGGACGTCTGGGTCGGCACCTGGGAGTCGCAAACCCAGGTCATGACCACGCCCTACAGCGAAGCCGCCTCCATGACTTCGGAGATGACCTGCACCTGGTCGCCCCATCACGGCTTTATCCTTTGCGACCACCTGGTGAACGCCCCCACCGGCATCAGCAATAGCTTGTCGGTGTACACCTACGACGAGTCTGCCAAGACCTACAAGTTCTTCGGTGTCAACAAAGACGATTCCCCCCGGGAAGTGCCCATGCAGGTCAAGGGGAACGTCTGGAGCTTCGGCACTGAGGTGCAGAGCCAGGACAAGACCATCCTGTTCCTGACCAACGACGAATTTCTTTCCGACAAGGTGATGCACTTCCGCACCGAGTTCAGCGAAGACAACGGGCGGAACTGGAAAGAACTAAACCAGGGCCAACTCACGAAAATCGGCTAACTGTCCAACGACGGGACAGCGGCACCCGGCAAAAAGCTACCGGCTCTCCGCTGTGCTCCGGACTATTGCCTGGTTCAGGAAAGTCAGTGTCCGAGTCCTTGAGCAACTCATCCTCGTTCCGGTGACCTAGCTGCCCTTGCAAGTACGGTTCGCCGTTTGTGGCGGGCACAGTGGTTTCCTCTTCGACTGCACCCTTGTGCAAGTCGCTGTCTGGGTGTTCTTGTTTTGGCATTGTCCTGGAAAAGATGAGGAAATCAGCTGCGGCGTTGTCCTCAGGGCCGGAGATCTTCCGGCCCCGAGGGTAGTTCCGTTATAAAGCTACCGTGACAGCCTTCACCTCGGTGTAATTCTGAAGCACTTCCTCGCCCATCTCACGTCCCCAGCCGGATTGTTTATATCCGCCAAAGGGAAGGGAAGCGTCGAAGACGTTGTGGCAGTTGATCCACACCGTGCCGGAGCGAATGCGCCGCGCCATCTTGTGCGCAGTGCTAAGATCTCGCGTCCAGATACTGGAGGCGAGTCCAAAAGTGGTGTCGTTGGCCTCGCGCGCCATGCGATCCAAATCCGCATCCGAGAATGATTCCGCGCATACGACCGGTCCGAAGATCTCTTCGCGCACCACCTTCATGCTCGGTTTGGTATTGGTCAGCACGGTAGGCTGAACGAAATATCCCCGATCTCCGTGCCGTTTACCGCCGGCCGCCACTCGTGCTCCTTCTTTCACGCCGGAGTCGATATAGCCGGTCACCTTGTCGAACTGTTCTTCGCTGACCAGCGGTCCCATCGCTGTCTGCGGGTCGAGACCGGAGCCCATGTTAATACCAGAAGCAATGTCGCTAACGCCCTGGATCACCTTGTCATAGATGCTTTCGTGCACCAACAGCCGTGAACCGGCACAGCAGCATTGTCCCTGGTTGAAGAAGATGGCGCTGGCCGTGCCCGCGATGGCGCGGTCAAGATCGGCATCGGGAAAGACAATGGCCGGGCTCTTACCACCCAATTCCAGGCTCACCTTTTTCAGGTTGCCGGCAGAAGCTTTCACGATCAGCTTGCCCACTTCCGTAGAGCCAGTGAAGGCGATTTTGTCGACCAGCGGATGCGCCGCAAGGGGCGCGCCTGCGCCTTCCCCAAAGCCGGTGAGGATGTTGACCACGCCCGGAGGAAAGCCTGCCTGATCGAACAGCTCGGCTAGCCGCAGACCGGACATTGGTGTCTGCTCGGCAACCTTCAAGACAACGGTACAACCGGCAGCCAGGGCCGGAGCGAGCTTCCAGGCCGCCATCAACAGCGGAAAGTTCCAGGGAATGATCTGGCCGACCACGCCGATGGGCTCCCGCATGGTGTAGGAATGGAACGCGCCTGGCGCCGAAAAGGAGAGAGTGGAACCTGTGATCTTGGTTGCCCAGCCGGCCATGTAGCGGAACATGTCAACGGCTAAGGGAACATCGGCGACCCGCGCCACGGATAGGGGTTTGCCATTGTCGAGCGATTCAATCTCTGCGAACTCTTCCAGGTTCGCCTGCAGCAGATCGGCGAGCTTCCAGAGCAGCTGTCCGCGCTCCGAGGTCGACATCTTACGCGTCCACGGCCCCTCATCAAAGGCCCGGCGCGCGGCGATCACTGCACGGTCCACGTCTTCCGTTTCAGCTTCCGGTACCTGTGCCACCACTTCGCCGGTGGCCGGATTGTAGACCGGAAACGTCTTGCCGGATGCGGCCAGAACAAATCGGCCATCGATCAGCATGCGATGTTGGCGGGAGAAAAATTCCGCAGTTTTCGAATTCACTCGTGAATCAACGGGGATGGTTGCCATTAAATACCTCCGGCGCGGTCGACGGGAATGTGTTTAGGGGTGAAACGCTGTCGACGTAGAACGCCGTTGGCAACGATATCACCGGACAGGAACGGCAGTCCAGCGAGGGTAAAAATCAGAAGAACTCTCGTAATTGAGCGGGAGTCGGTTAAAGCATCTCTCCCGATGCGAACTGGAAGCGGGATGGGTCCCCCTGGAAAAAGGCGAGTGAGCGGGACTCATTGACGGTCCTGGCATCTTCAAAACGCTTAAGGCGATGTCGCAGGATATGCACTCGGCTTGGCCGCATAAATACGCACGCCCATTCCATTCAACTTGCTGCGGCCTTCCTGCGCTTCAGGGGTTTGCGGATAGCGTTGCACCAAGGTCCGCAATTCACGGACCCCGGCATCCTTCTGTCCCATCTCAATTAACGATTGCCCCTTGCGCAGTTCGGCGGCCGGGGCTTTGGGATTACCGGAATACTGCTCGAGAACCGCATCGTAATTTTTAATCGCCGCCGCATATTTGCCTTGCCGGTAGTTGATCTCACCCAAATAAAACTGTGCGTTTCCCGCCAGCGGATCCTGCGGATAGTAGTGGATGACGTCCCCAAATTCAGAAGATGCGATGTTGTATTTGGCCGAGTTGTAGTCACGCAGAGCACTCTGATAAAGCTGATCGACGGGAGGAGCGGCCGGAGTCGCGGGGGTCAATTGCGGCCCCGCTTGCGGCACCGCTGCCTGACCTCCCGGACCTTGATTTGGTTGTATCCCGCCAGTCGGCTGAGGAGCGCCTCCGGGTTGCGCAGGTATCCCATTCACATTCTGCAGCTGGCCCTGAATGGACTGCACCTGCGTGGTCAGGTTGGCGATGCGGGTTTTCAATTCGTCAACCGAGTCGTTCAGCGATTGAATCTGACTGGAGAGCTGTGTGGTACCAGAGCCCCGCTGCTCGTTCTCCGCTTTCAATGTCTGCTGCAAAGCGTTGACCGCAGCCATCATCCGGTTCACATTGTCAGTGTTCTGCTGCACCAGGTTGACGATGACGCCCATGCGCTCGTCGTTCGATGTCTGCAGGTGCTGCACCATGTCCTGTAGCTGCTGCACCTGGGTTTGCAGCTGGACCATTTCCTTCGAAACCGCAAACGCATGAGGCAATGAAACCGGTAAAGCAAAAAAGGCAAGGGCAGTGAAGCGGATGATGTGTTTACGCATGATGCTCCCCCGTGACGAACCTCGGTCTTGACGCTCAAGGGAGCGGCCGAAACCGCTCCCCATTAAGTCTAGTCCGCCCCTATTGATCAAGCGAGAAGCCGGCACGGCGATTCTGCTGCCAGCAAGCCTCGTCGGCCTGGGTGCAGAATTGCTTTTCCTTGCCGTAGCTCACGGTGCGGACGCGATCTGGGCTGACTCCCCCATTCACCAGGGCCTGCTTGGCCGCGTTGGCACGGTTCTCGCCCAGGGCGAGGTTATATTCCGCCGATCCGCGGTCATCGCAATAGCCGCCGATGACAACCTTCAGAGTAGGATGCGCAGCCAGGAAGCTTGCATCCTGAGCCAGAACGGTCTGGGCGTCGGGACGAATCTCATAGCTGTCGTAATCAAAGAAGGCCGGCCTCACATTCTGCTCGAATATCTGCTCGTTCATGGTCTCGGCGGCTTGTGGAGGAGCAGCGGGCGCGCTGACCGTGAGACGGGCGGTCGCGTCCGTAGAACCACCCGCACCGCGCGCCACCAGGTGATACGTGGTGGACTCAGTCGGGGCAACGTTCTGCGTGCCATAGGCATTCACCGTGCCGATGCCGTCAATCGAGATCTCGGTGGCATCGGTCGTCTTCCACGCCAGCACGGCGCTTCCGCCTGGATTGATGCTGTCGGGGGTCACCGTGATCGAAGCGGTCGGTGAGGGCGAAGTAGCTGCCGGCGGGGGTGGCGGTGGGGGTGGCACCGCTTTTTTGTGGCACCCAGCCGCAAAGGTGAGAGTAGCGACGGCGATGAGCGAAGCGAAATGCCTGTGTTGCGGAGTCTTCACAATATTCTCCTGTCTAGTTCATTTTCCGGGGACTCGTGACTGTTGCATCGGCCTGAAAGCCAGGGAAGGCCAGTCACGTTACTTCCAACTCCAATTGGGCATCGAATTTCCGCCGCTTGGGGTGAGCCGATGTTGCTCCGTACCATCGGAAAGCATGGTCCATATCTCGGATCCCCCACCCTTTTCGCGTTGAAATACGATGTGCCGTCCATCCGGGGACCAGGAAGGAAAATCCTGCCGTCCCTCGTCATGGGTGAGCTGGGTCCAGCGTTTGCTGGCAATGTCCATAATGTAGATGTCCTGCCCGCCCGGCGCGCCGGGGCCATACTTGCGATTCCACGCAAACGCCAGGAATTGCCCGTTTGGCGACCAGGAGGGCGAGGTGGCATAGCCGCCGTCGGTCAGGCGCTGTACGTTAGTTCCATCCGAGTCCATGGTGTAGATCTGCGGCAATCCGGTCCGGCCGCTGCACCAGGCTATCTGCGAACTCGTCTTGGGGTTCCAGGTAGGCGAAACATCGGGTCCCTTGAAAGTGGTGAGCTGCTTTACGCTGCCGCCGTTTGCATCGGAGGTATAAATCTCCGGGTCGCCGGAACGCGAACCAGAGAACGCTAGCTTGGCGCCATCGCTCGACCATGCCGGGGAAAGGGTAGTTCCCACCATCGAAGAGAAGCTGACCGCGCGGCCCAGCACCAGGGAATACATGCGGATGGACCAGCCCAGGCGTCCCAGGGAGGCAAACGCAACCCGGTCGTTGCTCGGGGAGACGCGCGGAGAAAGGGAGATGGTGCCCAGGTGGGTGACCTGGTGAGCGCCCTGCCCGTCGTAATCCATTTGCCAGATTTCTTTGTTCCCGCCTCGGGCTGCGACGTAGAAAATATGCGTCTCAGCGATGCCGGAAATCCCGCCTCCCAGGCGGGTGATGATCTCGTCAGCAAAGCGATGCGCGATCAGGCGCGCATTGTCCTGGCTGGCAGCTTCGTTGTACTGCTTGCCGAGAATCTGCGGCGAATCGGGATTCTTCGCGTCGAAGAGCCAGCCGTACACGGCCAGGCGGCCGCCGGTCACGGAAATTGATCCAAAGGCGACAAACGCTGCGTTCGCGGGAGCCGCGGCCCACTGGGCAAGGTTCATCTGTTGTGGCGAGGCCGGCATGAGCGGCGGAGCCATACTCTTGGACACCATGTCAAAAATACCGGCGTTGCTCAGGTCGCTGTAAAGCGTGGTGTCGAACGTGGTTTTCGGTGCTGCAGTTTGCGGATCGGTGGAAGCGGGGTTAAAGTCTGCGGCGGCCAGACGAATGCGTGCCGCGCCCAGATTCGTACCCGTGCGAACCCAGTCCTGGGCCCCCGCCTGCCAGCCAAAAGGGAGGATCGGAAGGAGAAGGAACAGAATCCGGAAGTGGGGGGAGGAAATTCCTTTGATAGCTCTCATGCCCTGCGCAGTCTTAAGTTTATATGACGAAAACCCATCTCCGTTACACCCGTAACTTCATGATGTACCGGATCGGGCACGTCCCTGCGCAAGCATTCGCCGGCTTCGGTGTGGATGTACCGACCATTTAAGCTCTGTCTATGGGCTCTCTCGTTACCACCTCGTGGCTGGCCGGCCGGCTGGATGGTCGACTAAACGATCAGGGCGTGGTCGTCCTGGATGCTACGCTTCCCCCGGTCGGCGTCACCCCACCGGTGGACACCCGAGCGCGCTACTACGCCGGGCATATCCCCGGCGCAGTGTTCTTTGATATCGAAGAGCTTTCCGACCGCCCCAACCCCCTGCCCCACATGTTGCCCCCGCCCGATGTGTTTTCCCGCAACGTGTCGGCGCTCGGGATCGGCGATCAAATGGACATCATCATCTACGAGCAGGAGGGCGTCTTTTCCGGTCCGCGAGCATGGTGGACCCTCAGGACCTTCGGAGCGCAAAACGTCTACCTTCTCGATGGCGGGCTCCGCGCCTGGATGGAAGCCGGTCTTCCTACGGACTCTGGACCGGTTCACCGCGCCCCGGCCCTCTTTCACGCCACACTCGACCAAGACGCGGTGAAACATTTCCCGGAAATACAGCAGATAATTGCAGCGCACGGACAAATTCTGGACGCCCGCTCGGCCGGCCGCTTCGTCGGGACCTCACCGGAGCCACGCCCCGGCCTAAGCTCCGGCCACATGCCCGGAGCGACCAGCATTCCCTACACGGAACTGGTCAACGATGGCCGCTTAAAGCCCGTCGATGAACTCCGCCGGCTCTTCGCTAAGAAGGGAGTTGATTTGGAACAGCCTATTACCACCACCTGCGGCTCCGGCGTCACGGCTGCCGTGCTCGCACTCGGTCTGGAAGCAGCAGGCGCAAAGCAAGTCACGCTTTACGACGGCTCCTGGGCAGAATACGCGGCTCATCCCCAAGCAGTAATCCAGAAAACGGTGTAACGAAAATTCGCACCTTCGGGACTGGATCGGTCTAGGATCCTCCCGTGGAAGTTCGTTGGGAATCTGGCCCCAGTGTCGATGACGCCAAGGATGCCACATACCGCTGGCGCAATTGCTCATTCTTGACCAATAGCTCTGCAACCAGACGCTGCAGGCGGGCATTTTCCCTCTCCAGGTAGAAGGCCCGGCTCGACTCGTCGTTTTTTATCGCCTGATAATCCAACAGAGAACTCCCGCTGTTTCCGTCACCAACCGCCATGTACCTGCACACGACGTTCCCCTGTCTCACCTGATTCTGTACAAAAACGAGAGGGCCCCTTTGCGGTTATGAACAAAGGGGCCCATCGACCTTGAACGTTTTGGGTCGAAGCTAATCGCCAGTGGTCGTGGCCGCCTCAACCGTATTCTTTGGCCGCGCATCCCGCTTAGAATCCAGGTTCGGCGTGATGTACTTCTCGTACCGGATCGTCTTTAGCACATGGTCCGTCCCGGCGACATCAAAGGTCAGACTGACTTCGGAGAGACCAGGACCGTTGGGCCCGGGCACCATGATCCAGACCAGCGGCCGGTCTGGCGTCCCGACCCGGTTTAACGTCATCGTCGACTTCGCCCAGTCGACTGAGACTGTATATGACCCCGCCTGGTAAGCATGGTTTTTGGCCACGAAGCTGAACGGCACCTCCACCCTTTTCTGTTCGGCCGCAAAAGCTGCGGTGGTAGAAAGGGCGGCGGAAATAAGAACCAGATTCCTGAAGCTCGATAGCATGGGTTTGTCCTCCGAGAACCACGCTAACTCCGCGCTATGCCTTCAGGTGTCAAATTGCCGTCGAGTTTTCGTCCAACTCTTGTGGAGAAGCAGATCGTCAACGCTTCATCATTGCCGAAATTTGTTGGCGAGTCTCTCTCACTGCCACCTCGCGGCCGGGTTCGCCTAAATTCTGCAACAGCTGCAGCGCACGTTCGGTGAGTTTCACGCCCTCATCACGCGCCCCCCGCCGGACGGCAGTCCTCGCCGCAGTACAGAGAGCCTGGGCCGCACGTACCCACTCGGCCGCAGCCTCGAAGTGCATGGCCAATTCGCTGGAAACATCCAGTTCACGCTGGGCAAACAGCTTCTCCAGTTTCTCCGCCACGCGCAAATGCCGTTTGGCGCGGCGAGCGGGAGATTGCCTGGCCCGCAGCAACTCGCGGTATAGCCCGTGGGCAAACATGTAAGAGGCCGACTGGGTTCCGTCGGGCAATTCGTCGTGCCCTGCCGGATGGAGGAAATGCAGCCGGCGCGCCAGCTTCTCATACTGATCTTCGATATCCTCCAGATCGCCATCCAATGCCGCCGCAGCTGCCCATGCGGGGAAAATCACGCCGATCAAGCTCGCCGCTTCGAGCAGACGCTGATCGGCTGCGTCGAGCCGGTCAATCTGCATTTCGATCATCTCGGAAAGAGCCGTGGGCACCCCCATGTCGATTTCCGACAGCGCCGGCCGCAGCTGCCATAGGCCGGCTTCCTGGCGTAGAAAACCTTGCGCAACCAGGTGCTCAAGCATGGCAATCATGAACAGGGGGTTGCCCTCGGAATGCTGGTGCACGAAACTGGGCAACTCTTTGGGGAGTGTCTCTTGTTTCAATTCCTGGACCAGGTATTCCCGCACAGCGTCCCTTTCCAGCGGACGCAGGGACACATCGGCGCACAGCTTGTGCGTAACCAGATCCTGCTTGAGCCGCTTCAGGGGGTGCTGGCCGGCACTCACCTCCGCCGGCCGGTAAGACGCCAGCAGAAACAACCTTGCGGCCTGGCGGCGCCGCGCCAGCGCTGAGATCAAGTCCAGCGTCGAAAGGTCTGCCCAGTGCAGGTCCTCGAATACAAAAACCAGAGTCTTCTCAGACGACATGGTCTCGATGGCGTCGCATATCTCATTCAACACGCGCTCGCGCACCGGAATAGCCACCGGCACCGGACCATCGCCATGAAGTGCTGCCAGCTGCGCATACCAGCTCGGGGCCCTCTGCTGCATCGCGTGCGCATATTTCTTGCCCTCAGGGTGAGAACAGAGCTGCCCCAGGGCTTCGATCACGGGATAATAAGCTTCCTTGCCGGCGAACCCTTCCACACACTGGCCGCGCGCGACGTGCACCTGGTCTTCACTACACCGTTGGCGGCAGAAGAGATCGATGAGCGCTGTTTTTCCGATGCCGGGCTCGCCGGTAATGAAAATCAACTGCCGCTCGCCCTGGAGGGCATGGCGCAGCAGTCCGCTAAGCTGCTCGCATTCCTGGCGCCGTCCTACGATGCGCCCAGGCTGCAGCCCCGGCGTGTCCACCAAGTACGCGTTGCCCTCTTCGACCTCAGCCAGGAACCAATAGCCGCGCCCGGCAACAGTGCGGATAAATCGCGGGCTCTCGACACTGTCTCCCAGCAGCTTGCGCAGCTCCTGCACATAGGTGCGCAACACCTGTGGCTGCACATAGGTCTCGGGCCACAGTTTGTCGAGCAGCTCATCGTGGGTTACCAGCCTCTGCGGATTTTCGACAAGATAACGCAATACGGCAAACGGCTTCGGAGTCAGGTCGATCCGGATGCCGTTTTGCCACAGACATTCGTTCCTGGTGTCGAGTTGAAAGCAGCCAAATTGCTTCATTGCATTTCAGGATGGGTCAACTGCTGGTTTCGGTTCTGAAAGTTAGACGTGGCCGGGCGCCCGGCAAAACCCATGGTCTTAATCTCATTCAGATCAACGTCAAGCTCATGTGGTTGCTCATCGGACCCATTGACAACCTGCGGTACCGCAGCAAAACAGCATGGTGAGGGTGGCTTGAGCCGACTGCTCTTTTCGCTCCTGGGAATGCTGCCATCAAACGGTCCAATCCAGAACTTTTTCCCCTCAGGGTTGCGGGCATTGCACTACGCCTCGGAGTATACGACAAGCGTCCCCGGTTCGAGCATCCGCTTTCTTGACGGAAACTCCGCTTTTCTGTTCGGCCGGCGCCAAACATAATCATCGCGTGGGCCGTAACCGGAACGCCGTGCTATCTGTTGACATTCTACGTATGGAGCCGCTAGTTTATATGTTGACTCTCTACAGGTGGACAATGGGCGACGGAAAGCCGGATGTTTTACAGGGCACGCTGGATCTGATGGTGCTCAAGACTTTAGAGTCGATGGGGTCGCTGCACGGATACGCAATCGCCCGGCGTATCGAACAGGTCAGCGATCACACCGTAATCATGAACCAGGGGACGATCTACCCGGCGCTGCTGCGCCTGCAGCAGCGCAAGTGGATCAAGGCCCAGTGGGGCATCTCGGAGACCGGCCGCCGCGCCAAGTTCTATTCGCTGAGCAAACTGGGACGGCAAAAGATCGAAACAGAGACTGAGAACTGGGAACGGGTTGCCACGACCATGGCCCGCTTTCTGGCGCCATCCCGTTGAGGAGTGCACGATGGATTGGATACGGGTTCTGCTAAGCCGTTGCGCGGCGCTGATTCACCGCAAAGAACTCGACGCAGACCTAAACCAGGAGCTCCTGGCTCATATCGAGCTCGCGACCGAGGAGAACAAGAAGCGCGGCATGCCGGAAGAGGAAGCACGCACGGCGGCGTTGCGTTCCTTCGGTGGTGTGACGCAGACGCGGGAGCAATATCGGATGGAGCGCGGGCTGCCGTACCTTGGAGCGCTGGCAAGGGATATTCGTTATGCGCTGCGGCAGTTGCGTAAGTCTCCCGGTTTTACCGTCACAGCGATCCTGACGTTGGCGGTGGGCATTGGCGGTGTGACGGCGGTGTTTTCCGTGGTCGAGGCAGTGCTGCTACGCCCGCTGCCGTTCAAAAATTCGTGGCAACTCGTCAGCCTGCATGAATGGATTCGCGAAGATCCGCATGATTTCAACGTGACGGCACCTGACATTCTAATCTTTCAGCGTGAAAGCAAGGCCTTCTCCGGGGAAGGCGGGTATATCTCTGCCGGCTACGACGTAACCGGGGCAGGTGCGCCATTCCATGCGGCGGCAGAAAGGGTGAGCGCTTCGGTATTTCCCGTTCTCGGGATCGAACCACTCCTGGGCCGCACATTCACACCGGAAGAAGATACAAAGGGTGCTCCGGTGACCGTGATCAGCTATGCGCTTTGGCGAGAAAAGTTCCACAGCGATCGAGATGCAGTGGGCAAGGCGATCGATCTCGATCGGCGGCCCTACACCGTCATCGGAGTCATGCCGCAGAGCTTCGAGTTTCCCCTGGATGCGGGCCGCTTGAGCCATCGCGATTTGTGGGTTCCCCTGAGCCTGACCCCGGTCGAAAAGAACTCGGAAGGCGAGAACTACGACTATGGCCTGGTAGCTCGCCTCCGACCGAATGTGAGCACAGCGCAGGCACAGTTCGACATTGACCGCGTAATCGCAGGAATTCAGCCGGCATACACGGTGGTCGCCAACCTGCACCTAAAGGCATATTTCAGATCACTCAAGGAAGAAACCGTGCGCCAGGCGCGTCCGCTGCTCAACGTATTGCTTGGAGCGGTAAGCCTGATCCTGCTGATTGCCTGCGTGAACATCGCGAACCTGTTGCTGGTGCGGGCTGCGGGGCGGAAGCGGGAGTTCGGAGTCCGGTTGGCATTGGGTGCGGC
>JBAVQC010000411.1:0-10590 GCA_049693715.1 Acidobacteriaceae bacterium
TCATCAGGGGGCAATACGATCCCCACTCACCCGACTTTCATCGCTGGCTGACGCCGCAGCAATTCGGCGAGCGGTTCGGGCCGTCGACCCAGGACATCGGGAAGGTTGCCCACTGGCTCACGCAACAAGGGTTCAGGATCAATAACGTCCCGGCTGGTGGCCTTTTTGTGGACTTCAGCGGAACCGCCGGCCTGGTAGCACAGGCATTCCATACGGAAATCCATCACTACCGCATCAACGGACAGGATCACTACGCCAATGCCGGCGATCCTTATATTCCTAATGCCCTGGCGCCCGTTGTCTCCGGCTTTCGCTCCCTCAACGACTTCCATCCCCGGCCTCCGGCCGCTCACGCCGGCACTGCCCATCTGGACCGAAAAACGGGCAAATCGTTGCGCGCGAATGGGGAAAGCTCCCATTTAACTTCGAGTGCGAACGCCTTGTATATCGCCGGGCCTCAGGATTTTGCCACCATCTATGGAGTCAACCAGGTGTGGCAGGAAGGAGTCGTCGGTACCGGCCAGACCATTGCCGTGGTGGGAGGGACCAACCTCGAGAGCGCGGACATCCAAAAGTTCCGTGACGAATTTGGCATTACCGCCCTCGGCCCCAACGGCTCGGTCGAGACGGAGAATCCTCCGTCTACGGTTTGTGCCGCTCCCGACCCTTCCACTAATTATCCGGAAGGCTATCTGGACGCGGAATGGGCCGGCGCGATGGCTCCGGACGCGACCGTCGATTATGTCGCTTGCGGAGACCAGGGTGTAACCCTCGGCGCCGATTTGGCGGCCGCCTACATCATTGGAGATCCGGCGCACGTACAGCGGGTCTCAGTACTCAGCACCAGTTACGGCGACTGCGAAGCCCTGCCACAGAGTGAAGCGAGCCAGTTCTACGTTTCGCTGTGGCAACAAGCCGCCACTGAGGGCATTACGGTCGTCGTCGCGGCGGCGGATACAGGCGCCGACGGGTGCCAATACGTCTATTACCTCGCAACCGATGGCCTTTCGGTGGATAATGCAGCCTCCACTCCTTACAACATAGCCGCGGGCGGTACCGACTTCAGCGATGTATTCAGCGGAACCGCGGGGCAGTACTGGTCGGCGACCAACGGCGCCAACTTCCTGAGCGCGCAATCGTATATCCCGGAGATGGCCTGGAACGAAAGCTGCGGCAGCCCGCTGGTGCTGGCTAAGTTCGGCCAGAACTTCACCAACAGCTACGGGGCTGATGGATTTTGCACCTATGCAGCCCAACAGCCGGTCGATCCCAACCTTGGCTACCCGCCCTATTTTCTGCCCTCTGCCGGGAGCGGTGGACTAAGCAAGGTATCGGCTCGCCCGGCGTGGCAGACGGGCGTCCCCGGGATTCCGCAGCAAGGCGGACGAGCGGTTCCCGACATCTCCATGTTCGCCTCCGCCGGCTTTACCTGGAGCCAGACGCTGATCATGTGTGACTCGGCTCTAGCAGGCATGCCTGCCGGGACGGGATGCGATTTTTCCAACCCCAACGATATTTTCGACAATCTCCAGGGAGGCACGTCCCTGGTGGCTCCCGCTTTCGCGGGGATCATGGCTCTGATTGACCAGAAAAGCGGCGACCGCCAGGGGCAGGCGAACTATGTTCTGTACCCGCTGGCCGCGGAGCAGTACGTCACCTATGCCAGCCCAACCCAGCCGAGCCTGGCAAACTGTGCTGCCTACCTGGGCACCCGGGTGCTCAGTAGTTGCTATTTCCATGACATCAGCGCCACGCCAAATCCCGGTGCTTCCCCAGCGACGCCGTTCCTGACCGGCAATACATCGATTCCCTGCACCGGCACCGCAACCGCCCCCGGGACCTTCACCGATGCCAGCACCGACCCAGCTTCCAACAATGAAAACTGTTACGGATACCAAATTACGGTGACTACCAACGGAACCTCGCTGACCACCACCCCCGACTATTACGGGGTGCTCTCCTCGGCGGAAAATGCCTCTTCCCCTGCATATCCGGCAACGCCGGGCTACGATCTCGCCACCGGCCTGGGCAGTCCGAATGTCTATAGCCTGGTGAACGCACCCCAGTGGGCAGGTGGTGGACTGACGACCAGCGTCAAGCTTTCACCCCAACCTCCCAGCATTACCTCGGTTGAAAGCGTCAACCTGGTGGCGACGGTGACCGATCAGGACAACGAGCCCGTCCTGGGGGGTACGGTTACCTTCTACTCCGGAAACACAGTTCTGGGGGCGGAAACGCAGGAATGCGCGCCCGGTGGAGTATTCAGCTTGCCGGTGACCGGCTCAACCCTGGGCCCTGTAGGTAATTACGGGAATGTGTTTGCCTCGTTTGCGGGGGGCTCCCAGCAATGCCAGCAGAAGACAGCGACTTACTATGGATCGCAGTCATCCCCGTCCATCGTGGCGGTCGTGCTGGAGCTGATAGGCAAGGGTGCTACACTGCTGCGGCCGAGGGTACCCCACCCGCCCGGAATCAGCCAGTGATCCTGCCGGCCCTCTCCTGAGAATCCCGCAATAGGAAGCGGCCGCGGGACTTGGCGGTGGCGGGCGCATAGAACATAATCTCTACAAGACATCCATGAAGCCGGGACAGGCAGTCTATCCAATCGAATTCGAGCTTGTGCTGGCTTGCCTGCGATGGCCGCAGGAAACAGTCGACGGCGATCGCATCCGATCGCTCGCCCGACAGCCGATCCGTTGGCCTTACCTGCTGGAAATCCTCCACCACCACAAGGTGGTTCCGCTATTTTTACGCAACCTCGAAGGCTTCGCGCCCGATTGCATGCCGGACGAGGCCGCCGCCGCTCTCCGTGCCGCCGGAGCAGCAAACGACGAGACCTGCCTCCGCCGCACCTCGCAAGTCCTGCTGCTCAATCGCTTATTTCGCGAGCAACAGATCGACCTCAGAATCTTCAAAGGCATTCCTTTGGCCATCACCGCCTTTCAGGATCCCGCCTTGCGCGATGCCGGTGACATCGATTTGCTGGTCTCGGAGAGAGATATATTCAGGGCCGGAGAGATTTTGCGCATCCAAGGCTATGTCCGCCTCGATCCGCAGGCGCGTCTCACCCGACGCAGGCTCAGCTCCTACGTGGCCCACCAAAAGGATTTTTCGTACGGCCATCCCCTGTCGGACCTGATCATCGATCTTCATTGGCGACTTTTCCGAAATCCGTTTCTGCCCGCCAATGCGGGCCTCGCCGATGTGGGCGAGGACTGGGTGGATGTTGGTTCAGAGCGCATCGCAACCTTGCCCGCACCGCGGCTGTTGCTTTACCTCTGCGTGCACGGTGCGCTGGACGGCTGGTTGCGTCTCAAGTGGCTCAGCGATATCAGCGCGCTGATGCACGCGATGACGCGTGAGCAGCTTGCGTCCACGGTGAGCATGGCGAAGGAGCAGCAGGCATTACCGCTGTTCAACGCCGCCATCTTGCTCTGCCAGGAACTGCTTGACCACGACCTGCTTGACCACGACCTGCTTGACCACGACCTGCTTGGCCACGACCTGCTTGGCCACGAATTGCTTGGCCACGAATTGCTAAACGCGGATACAGCGCTGTCAGAGGGTCTCGAACGCAACGATGAGAGAGTCGCGCACATCATGCGTTTCAGCAAACGCCTCCTCACGTCCAACGAATATCGTCCAGTACGTGAGCAAATACCCTCGACGCAGTGGTTTCTAAATGAGTTCCGCCTCCACACCTCGCTGCGTTATCGCCTGGATCTTGTCCTGCGATCTCTGTTCCGGCCTCGGGTCTGGCGTTGGTTGAATCTGCCGGACAAGCTTTTCCCTCTTTACGCGCTCATTAGTCCATTTGAATTTGTGATTTTCCACGTCCGTAATCGCTGGCAGACACTCAGGCCTGCTTTGCGGCATTCGCCGAGCACCCCGCGGGCGCCGCATACACCTTTGACCTTGCGTCGCATCAGGCAGTTGCGGCCTGCCGATATTGCCTTGGCGGCCGAAGCAGCTTGCATGCTTACCTTCTTCCGCGCGGCACTTAACTTCCTGCCAACGCAACGGCTGACTGCGTGGATGGGCCGATACGATCGCAGGCAGCCGTCTATTCCGCCGGCGATGGCCTGCCGGACGATCGACCGGGTGCAATGGGCTATCGACGCTGTGGTACGGCACGGCCCGCTTACCTTCGTGTGTTTTCCTCGTTCACTCGCGGCTTACTTCATGCTTCGACGCCGCCGCATCGTGAGCAAACTTTTCTATGGTGTCGCGCATGGGGCGGATCAGCTGACAGCACACACCTGGGTTAAGGTTGGTGATTGCACCGTGGTGGGCGGAGAGGTCGAATCGCAATTCACTGTTCTCCACACTTTTCCGTGACATATTTACCGCGATCGATCTAGTCCTCGAGCAGGAGATTCTTGAGTACGTCTACTGTCAACTCCAGATGCATGAGGCCCCAGGGCCGGATCAGGCGGTAGGCTCTGGCCTGGGATAACACCCGGCCGCAACGCAGGAAGTTTTCTTCCAGTTGACCAGTCGCCTCCAGTACATGCGAGTGATGAGTAAGATTCATCAACAACGGGACGGCTTGCACACGAGGTACTTCTTCCATCTCGATGGTGGTAGCAGCAATTTCATTCGCCTCAAGAAAGACCAGTTTGCGAATTGGCTCGGGGGTTAATACGGGCGCAAGCGGCAGGCGATACTTGTCATCGTCGGTGAATACGCGATCCAATCCCTCCGCTTCTCTTCCCAGATTTTCCAGAGAAGTGCGCCAGAGCTTCAGCCATGGAGCGGTAGGGATCACCATGGCTGAGCCTGGCTGAGGAGCGTCGATGAGACAGACGTCATCGGCCAGCACACGAAAGCCACGCCGAGCAAGGTGCGCTGCGAGTGTCGATTTGCCTTGACCGGAGTTGGCCAAAAAAGCAACCACGCCTGATGTACCAGCAATCGCACTCGCATGCAGTGGAAGCAATCCTCGTTGCTGGCAAAGGACCACGAAGATAGAGCCCAACAGATACCCTCGCACGTCGAGAGCGGGAGCGGCGTCTTCGGGGTGTACGACAATCTCACGTCCGTCGGTTACCAGGTAACGCGCGACCCCCTGAATATTTAAAAGATATTGCGTAGGGGTCGCGAAGCAGTCCGGATCCAACTCGACCGCGCCGGGCAGGTGGTTGGGCACGTCACCTAGTCGAACCCGCACGGGATGCGCTGTAGCGCTCTGCTGTTGTACGCGGGGCAGTTCGGGAAGTGCTATTTCAGAGATAAGAGTAATCCCGCCGATCAGATACAGTCCTGCAACCAGATTCATTCACTATCCCCAAAAAGTGTAAGGCGTGACTATACCAAGTTAACCTTTCGAGTGTAGAAAACCCCAAATACAAGGTTTAGTATCTACTTCAGTAACGACTACACGGCAAAACGCATTGACGGTGCCCCCCTCCTGCGTTAGGCTCTAGCTGTGGCGAGTGGCAGGGTGCGATTTCCAAATCAACGGGTTCCAGGAGCTCTCGATGAACGGCGACACCATAAAAGATCACGGCGCAACTGACCGGCTCAACGGCCAGACGAAGCAGCCGTGGGTCACTCCATCGCTGCAGATTATTGCCCTTAAGAGCGCGGAAAGTGGATTCCAACACCTTGCTCCAGATGGGCCTGGCGGCCACCCGGGCCGTGGTAAATCGTAAGGACACCCCACCACAGGGACGGAGTCACATCTTCGATCAGGGGCCTTCCCGCCCGCAATGATTACAACCCAATTAAAGATTTCCAGACTGGGCATTCGTCTGCCCACTCATGGAAAATGCAGTAAGGTCTTGCCGTGAGCGCGATTGCCGGCATCTGGTCTTTTGACGGCGGAGTCGCGGTCTCCCTGGCTTGCCGGACCATGCTTCAGGCGCTCAATGTATATGGCCCGGATGACACCGCGCAGTACTCCGGCTCGTCGATAGCGTTAGGACGATGCCTTCTGCGCCTCTTACCGGAAGATGATTTCGATGCACAACCGCTGTCGGCAGCTGGGGTCACCGCGTTGGTCGCGGACACACGTCTCGACAACCGCTTAGAACTTGGCCTGGAGCTGGGTCTTTCCAGCCAACAAACAGCTGCGATGGCCGACAGCGCGATACTGTTGGCCGCGTGGCAACGTTGGCAGGAAAAATGTGTCGAGCATCTTTCGGGCGCCTTCAG
Organism: Acidobacteriaceae bacterium; assembly: GCA_049693715.1. GTDB lineage: Bacteria > Acidobacteriota > Terriglobia > Terriglobales > Acidobacteriaceae > PALSA-350. Next base: position 6,157 of record JBAVQC010000411.1, read on the forward strand.
CTTTGCCGCCTGGAACCAGCAGGAACAGCATCTCTTCCTGGCGCGCGATCACACCGGGGAACGTCCCCTCGTCTATGCTTCCACGGGAAACTGCTTCGCGTTTGCGTCCATGCCGAAGGGTTTGCATCCACTTGACTTTGTCGGCAGCGAAGTGGACGAGGAGTACGTCGCTCGCTATTTGATGCTTACCAATATTGCAAGCCAGCGCAGCATCTTTCGCAGGATCGAGCGCCTTCCGCCCGGCCATGCGCTCAGTGTCCATCGCGAAAAGAAAAGGCTCTGGCGTTACTGGCAAACCGACCATCTGCCGGAGCTGCGTCTCGGTTCACCGGAAGAGTATCTCGATTGTTTCAGAGAGCGGTTTGATGACGCCGTGCGCGTGCGGCTGCGGACGCGTGGAAGCATTGGTGCGCAACTGAGCGGCGGTCTCGACAGCGCAGCAGTCGCCGCAACCGCAGCTCGTTTGCTCGGCGCTGACGGCCGTGAGCTCACTTGTTTTACCGCGGTGCCGCGCCCCGATTTTCAAGGCGCCGCCAGCTCGACTCATTTCGGCGACGAAGGACCGGCCGCTGCTGAAGTTGCTGCGTTCTACCCGAATATTCGCCATGTCATGGTGGAATCAAGCGCAACTTCGTTCCTCGATATCCTTGATTTCAACAACAATCTCTATGACCATCCGTGCTTCGGCCCCAGCAACGAGGTCTGGTCGAACGCCATCATGGCGCAGGCACGGGAACGGGGAATCACTCTGCTGCTCAACGGAAATTGCGGCAACTCGACACTGAGCTACGAGGGACTTCCTGCGTTGTCGACCTGGCTCCGCAGCGGCGAGTGGGGGACGCTGGCTCGAGTTGTGCGGCAAATTCGCAGCGCGCACAGCGCTTCCCTACGGCTGATGCTTCGCCACGCAGTGTGGCCCTCGCTTCCCTTCTGGCTGCGCCGCATGACCGATCCACACATGCGCAGCTTCACGCTTGATTACACGCCACTGCGTCACGAAATTGTGGAGCGGCTGGGTTTACGGCGGGCCGCTATGAGCGATATGTCGGGGAACGGTTTGGACGCACGGTATCCATTGCGCACTCTGCTGACATACGGCGACACCAGCGACACCAACATTGCGCCCCAGGGAGGTTGGCAACTGGATAGTCGCGACCCGACCTACGATCGGCGGGTAGTGGAGTTTTGCCTCACGGTTCCCCTGGAGGAGTTTGTCCGCGGCGGCGAGCTTCGTTCTCTGGCCCGTCGCGCCATGGTGGGGCGGTTGCCGTCGAGCACGCTGAAGCGCAGAATGCGAGGGCGTCAATCCGCTGACTGGTATCTGAACCTCACGGCAGTACGCGGCAGAATGGGCGCGGAAATTGAGCGATTGCGAAGCTCGCCGCTGGCGAGCCGAATGCTGGACCTGGAACGGATGTCCTCTCTCATAGAAAAGTGGCCCAGCGATGGGTTGGAAAGGACCGAGGTGATAGGGTCGCACCACATCACACTTACCCGCGGTCTTTCGGTGGGCAAGTTTCTTATGCAATACGACCCCGGTAAAGTAACGACGAGTTGAATGGGATTAGCTGAAGCCGTGCCATAGATTTCTCGGCGCCGGCGTGGGAGAAAGAAACTGCAACCGCTATCGTTCCCTTAGCGGAAGACGATGCAGACAGGATGGCTCACGGGGTATTCCCTGCCGGTTGGGGTGAGCAGCCCGGAGCGGGTGTTGCGCGCGAAGACGACGATATTGGAAGAGTCCTCATTGGCGACCAGCAGCCATTCGTTGCCGGGATCAAGAGCAAAGTGCCGGGGAGTCTTGCCTCCACAATCCACATGCTGCGCTGGTTTGAGCTTTCCGTCGCGATCGTCGATGGAGAAAACCGCGATGCTGTTATCGCCTCGATTGGAGGCATACACGAACCTGCCGGAAGAGTCGACCGCCACGGTCGCCGTGGTATTCGATCCGTTGAAGCCTTCGGGGAGGGTGGAGATGTTCTGCAATCTGGTGAGCACTCCTCGCTCAGCGTCCCACTCCAGGACATCCACGGTATTGGCAATTTCGTTGAGCGAATAGGCCCACTTTCCGCTGGGATGGAAGGCGAAGCTCCTTGGACCAGAGCCCGGCAATGCCTCGTAAAAAGGGGGGTCGTTCGGTTTCAGAGCGGCGGTGAGGGGGTCAAGGTGGTAAACGGAGATGCGATCCAGACCCAGATCGTTCACCAGCACGTAACGATTGTCAGGGGAAACTGTGGTGCAATGCGTATGAGGAGCGGCCTGGCGTTGCGGATCGGCTCCGTGACCACTGTACTGAAAGCGGGAAACTGCCCTGCTGAGTCCCCCGTTGTGCAACACCCGGAAAGAGGCGGCGCTGCCGCCGTCGTAGTTGGCGACAAAGGCTGCTTTACCCGTTATATCCAGGGTAATTTTGCACGGCCCCCCGCCGCCGGAGGAGACGGTATTGATGGCTTTCAAGGTACCCTCTTTTACGGCAAAGGACGAGACCGAACCGCTGTTTTGCCCACGGTACTGATCAATCTCGTTGACGGCATAAAGATACCGGCGGTTGGGCGAAAGGGTCAGGAAGCTGGGGTTGACGGTGGCGCCCGCCAGTCCCAGGGGCGCCAATGTGCCCTCATCGGCATCCCAACGGAAGGCATAGATCCCCTGGCTCGTGCTGCCTTTGTCGTTGGTATACGTCCCGGCAAAGATGAGTCCGGTTGGTTCGCTGGCCCATGACCGGGTGCGTGCAGCCAGGGCCAGAGCCGAGAGTTGTGCCAGAAAAGAACGGCGGCTTGAATGTTCCATCCCGGTCATACTACTGTAGGTCGACTGTCATGGTGTAAGTTCACCAGAGGAGAACAGCTTGCGAGTAGGACTCTTCACACGGGAATATCCGCCGAATGTGTACGGGGGCGCCGGAGTGCACGTCGAGTATCTGAGCCGAGAGTTGGCACGCAAGATTCCGGTAGAGGTCTACTGCTGGGGCCGCCAGCATGGCCATCAGGAGAACCTGCATGTGCGCGGCCAGGAGCCATGGGAGGAAATCTCCAAAGGAACCGAAGAGAAGTTCAAGGGCGCCCTGGAAGCGTTGTCACTGAACCTGACCCAGGTAAAGGCCCTCCGCGGAATTGATGTTGTGCACACGCACACGTGGTACGTGTCCATGGCGGGTTTTTTGGCCAGGAAGTTGTACGACATTCCGTTTGTGCTCACGACGCATAGCCTGGAGCCCCTCCGTGCATGGAAGGCGGAACAGTTGGGCACCGGTTATGCACTGAGCTCATGGATCGAGAGGACGGCCATTCTCGACGCGGATGCGGTGATCGCGGTTTCCAGCGGTACGAAGGACGACATCCTGCGCGCATACCCCGTGGACCCAGAGCGGATTCACGTGATCTACAACGGGATTGATCTGCATCAATACCGGCCGGCCCTGGAGACCTCTGCCCTCACGGCCCATGGCGTCGATCCCGCAATCCCCTATGTGCTTTTTGTCGGGCGTATCACACGGCAGAAGGGTGTGACCCACCTGGTGGATGCGATTCGTTACCTACCCCCTGAGATCCAGGTTGTTCTCTGTGCGGGTGCTCCGGACACTCCGGAAATTGCTGCGGAATTGCAACGAAAAGTGCAGGAAGCACGTGCGTTCAACCCGCGGGTGATCTGGATTGAAAAGATGCTGGCCAAGCCCGAGACTATTCAGTTCTATAGCCATGCGACTGTGTTTTGCTGCCCCTCGGTGTATGAGCCCTTCGGCATCATCAATCTGGAGGCCATGGCTTGCGAGGCGCCGGTTGTGGCCAGCGCCACTGGCGGCATCAAAGAGGTAGTGGTCGACGGCGAGACCGGCTATTTGGTGGCTTTCGATCAGGATCCGGCGACCAGCTTTCCACGGGATCCGGAGAAATTTGCCAGGGACCTGGCGGCTAAGCTGACCGAATTGCTTGCTGACCCGGAGAAATGCAGACGGTTCGGAAAGGCCGGCAGAAAGCGTGCGGAAGAGAAGTTTAGTTGGACGAGTATTGCGGATCAAACGATTGATCTGTATCAAAGGTTGATCGATGCCCGGAGAGGCTCGTAGGGAGTCGTCTTTCTCTCTTGCGTACAGATTTGCCCATCGTTTTCGGCCCAGGTACGCTGGTGCGAGGGGCACCCGTTCGATTTCCTTAAGCTCGGTTACGTAGCAATGTGACAGGGACTGCGCCCCGTTACCGGGGCGCTTCGTGTTCCTCGGAGCCTGTTTTGACTTCGCATCTTGACAACCGAGCTGCCCTTTAACAGTCACTCTGTCCTTTGACAACTGACAACCACCCTGTCCTCTAGCAGCCGCCCTCTCCCTCCCCACCACTCTCCCCTTTCTGTCATCCCGACCCGGATTTCCTGCTACGCTGCGCTGGACACGGCTGCGTGTGCGCCTTTCTTTTAAGGAAAGGCGCATGAGGTTCGCCA
>JBAVQC010000412.1:0-7598 GCA_049693715.1 Acidobacteriaceae bacterium
TCCAACACCGGCTTCTCGCAACGTCAGGTGGCCAGCCTGTTGATCGATGCCAAAACCCCACAAACCATCCTGGCTGGCGTGGTCAACGATAAGATCTATGGCGGCGTGTTCGTTTCTCACGATAACGGCGCCACCTGGGCTCAGCAAAGCAACGGCCTCCAGGGCCGCGATGTGTTCGACATGTCGCAGTCCGCCGACGGCGTCATTCTCGCCGGAACCAACGCCGGCATTTTCCGCTGGGACGGTACCAACTGGCAGCCGGATGGAAAGATCGTCAAGCCGGAGACCAAGACCTCTTACGTCGTCCGCAAAGGCAAGCGCACCAAGGTGGAGAAAACCACCATGGTGCCGGGTGGCCAGATGGACGTGCGGGTCAGTGATGTCGATGCTTCCGGCAGCACATGGTACGCCGCAACCGCCAACGGGGTGTATGCCAGCACGGACCAGGGTGCTACGTGGGTAGGTGGCCCGGTCCTCGACAAGACGGAATACCGTGCGGTCGCTGCTTCAGGATCGATGGTGGTCGCGGCGCAACGTACCGCGCTCGCCTGGTCGGAGGACGGCGGAAAGAATTGGCAGCCGCTGGCCATGCCGCACAAGCTCACGTGGTTGCAAGCCATCTCCATGGCCGCCAATGGCAGTGTCTGGCTGGGGGGCCGTGAGGGCGTCTTCTACAGTGAGGATCGCGGTCAGAACTGGACCGAGCTCTCGACCCTACCCATCTCGGACATCAGTGGGCTCAGCTACGACTCCGATCTCAAACGCGTCGTCATCACTTCCTGGGCATCCAGTTGGGTGCTGGCGGTGGACCCCGCGGATCGCACCTGGAAGTTCTATGACCCTGGTTGGAAGGTACGGCATGTCCGCTCGATGAGCGGGCGTCTGGTCGCCGCGACCTTGTACAACGGGGTGGTTGTGGAGCCGCAAAAGACAACGGCAAAAGTGGCCGTTGCCCAGACCCACTAAAGTTGTTCGGGCGTGATCCGGCTGCGCAGTTTTGAAGCGGGCGACTTGCCTGCGCTGCACCAGCTGGATCAAGCCTGTTTTGCGCGGGGAATTGCGTACTCCAAAGCAGAATTGCAGTATTTTCTAACCCACCCCAGCTGTTCCTGCTGGGTCGCGGAGCAGCCCAACAACAAGCTGGTTGGCTTTGTCATCATCGAGCAAGCCAGCCTTCGCGGGCGTCCTGCCGGGCACATCGTGACCCTCGATGTGGATCCTGCTGCGCGCCGCCTCGGTTTGGGAACGCTCCTGATGCAAACCGCTGAAGAACAGATGAAGCACGAAGGCGCGGAATGGATGACGCTAGAGGTGGCAGAAAACAACACCGCCGCCCGCTACTTCTATCGCAACCTTGGCTTTGTGACCCGGGGAAAAATTCCCAGGTACTACGGTGGAACCATCGATGCCGAAGTGATGGAGAAGGCGATCTGACTGGATCTTCTTTTCGATCAGATCTTAGGAGAGGGCGTTACCGGGGGAGTCGGTTGATACCCATGTCGACCGCGGATTGCTTGAAGGGGGGAGGGCGATACGAGGTGTTCCGCGCAACCACAAACGCGCGTCATGTCTAGTGGATGAAGAGCCTCCAGCAAAGAACCGCAGCCGCTACTAATCCTGCTTGAAACGCGAGGGCGAAAACGATGCCACGTGCGCATCCCAGTTTGTCTTCGTAATAGATTTGCTCCGGATCGTCGGAGCACACATCCGCGACATTCAGGGAAACTATGGACTTTTCTGTGCGCACTATGCGCAACTCCGGCCTCATCGATTGCCCCGCTAAATTTGGAAGTGCTTGTATGCCCATGGTGTCCCCTTTCAGCTACTGAGTGTAGCGGGAAGAGAGGCGGGTATCTCAACAGTTATGTACAACTTTGGTCGAGTAACTCGCGATAAGGCCCGGAACGGTACTGTGACAGTTCCGAAATGGGGATGGTTCGGGGCTGTTTCGGCGCCTTTCGCCCCAACTTCATTACCCAAGTAAGTGAGAATCAGGCACGGGAGAGTGGACGAAAGAGTGCCGAAAGTGTTGCAACCCGATCCTCGTCTGAATCTGAAGCTAAGTTCCGGTGCTGTCGCTCACGCACATCATCCCTGGGCGAGAGTGATAACCGTGATTTCCGGCTGGCACCGAAAGCGAAACGGCAGGGTGACTGCACCGATGCCTCGATTGACATACAGCTGCATTCCATCGCGCATGCGGAACAGCCCGTGCACGTACTTGATTCCCATATCGGGGAGGAACAAGGGCGGCAACAAGGGAAGAAGAATCTGTCCTCCGTGGGTATGTCCGGAGAGTACGAGGTCAACCTGCCGGCCAACGGCATGATCCGCGAAATCGGGCTCGTGCGCCAGCAGGATCACCGGTTCATGTTCGGACTTGCCGGCAGGCAGGGCGGCGTCCAGGTCAGGCCTATCCTCGAGCACATCCTTGATCCCGGCGAGCCAGATGCGCTGGCCATTTCGCTCGACGGGCACCAAACTGTTGGCCAGCACGGGAATGCCGTGGGTGTGCAAGGCGTCGGTGATCGCGTGCGACCCTACCAGGCAGTCATGGTTCCCCAAAATCGCGTAACGGAGTGGGCACGTGAGCCGGCTCAGATGTTCTGCACAGCGGTAGCCCAGCCCAACCGTAAGGTGCCGCGGGAGCGGCTTGGTACTGACAAAATCTCCCGTCAGCACGACCAGATCCGGGGCCAGCGCGTTCACCCTGCGGACAATTGCATCCAAAAAAGCCGCTTCGGTGTACTCCTGGAAATGAAAGTCGCTGATTTGCACGATCTTCATGCCGGCAAATGCGTCCGGCAACCGGCGGAGGGTGATCGTCAGATAGACGATTTCGAGTTCGTGGCGCGCAATTTCACCCGCATAGAACGCCAAGGCCGCGGCAGAGCCGGCAGCCAGCCGGAGAAAATTTCTACGGGTGAACACGGTGTCGAGCACCGTCTTGGAAGGGGCGGCAACCAGCGTCGGTCCCATTAAGCCGCGCCTCCCTCATGTTCTGAAATCAGGCTCATCGCTTGAGTTTAAGGCGTGGGCCCTTTTCAACCAAGGCGCAGAGTATTGCAAACAGGAACATTCTTTTCTTTGGTCCCCAATCTGCCACGAGTGGGCTCAGGCGGGCTCGGCCGCGAAAATACTCCGCAAAGCGGGGTAAATGCGGCGGTATTTGGCGTAGGTCTCCCTCATGACCCGTACCGTTTCGGGATTGGCCGCCGTTCGCTGGGCAACCCGCACCACCGCGTCGCAGGCCGCGTCCACAGAGGGCCAGACGCCGGCTCCGACGCCGGCCAGCAACGCGGCTCCATAGGCAGCACCTTCTTCTGCCTGCACTGTCTCGACCGATTGTCCGTACACATCGGCCTGGATCTGCCGCCAGAGGGGCGACCGGGCGCCGCCTCCGCCCACGCGAATGGCTTTCGCCGGGATGCCGAGTTCCTTGAAGATGGTCAGTGTGTCTTTGAGGCTGAAGGCGACGCCTTCGAGGATCGCCCGGACCACGTGCGCGCGGGTATGATCGGCCGCCAGGCCCAGCAATGCCGCACGGGCGTCGGGGTCCAGGTGCGGGGTCCGTTCCCCCATAAGATAGGGAGCCCACAGCACTCCTCCGGCGCCGGGAGGAATTTGCGCTGCTTCGGCGCTCAGCTGGTCGTAAGACGCGGTGGGGGCAGCGAAGTTGTCGCGAAACCAACGTAGGGAAAGGCCGGCCGCCTGGGTTACCCCCATCACATGCCAGCGTCCGGGAATGGCATGGCAGAAGGTGTGCAGCCGTCCCAACGGATCCGTGACCGGGGCGTCGGAAGCAGCAAAGACCACCCCCGAAGTACCAATGGTGGCGCTTACATCGCCAGGACGGACAATGCCCATCCCGGTGGCCCCCGCAGCCTGATCGCCCGCGCCCGCCACCACCGGCGTGCCGGCCTTCAGGCCCGTGCTGGCGGCAGCCGATTCGGTCACCTGACCGGCGATCTCCTGCGATTCATGGAGAGCAGGCAGGCAGCCGGGGCTGAGTCCCACCGCATCGAGCATGGCATCGGACCAGCGGCGATGCGCCACATCGAGCAGCAAGGTGCCCGAGGCATCGGCTACGTCGATTGCCTGCACCCCGGTGAGACGGAAACGGACGTAATCCTTGGGCAGCAGAAAGCTGTGAAATCGCTGCCAGATTTCTGGTTCGTTGGTCCGCACCCACAGCAGCTTGGTCAGGGTGAAATTGGTGAGCGCGGGGTTCGAAGTCAGATCCACCAGGCGCTGCGGGCCGATGGTTTCATTGAGATAGCGGCACTCCGCAGCCGTGCGCTGATCGCACCAGATGAGGGCGGGCCGCAATACCTCGCCGTTGCGGTCCAAAAGCACCGCGCCGTGCATTTGGCCGCTAAGCCCGATGCAGGCAATCTCCGAGGCGGATATCCCGGAATCCGCGAGCAGCTTTCGCACCGCGCCCTGGCAGGCCTTCCACCAGTCGTGCGGGTCCTGCTCCGCCCACCCGCTCCGTGGAGATGCAAAGGGCTCGTGTTCGTGGATAGCGGATGCGACAACCGCGCCTGATTCGTCGATGAGGAGGGCGCGCGTCCCTCCTGTTCCTACATCGATGCCTAGCAGCTTGATGGCTGTGTCCCCCTGGTCCGCACCAGTGTAACGGAGAATGCCGTATGAGTCCCTTCGGGACTCCGGGGCTCAACGAGGGTTTTGCCGCAGCCTGTAATCGCGCCACTCTCCCCTTTGTCATCTCGACCGAAGCGAAGCGGAGCGGAGAGACCTCTGTGTTGATGCCCCTTCGTGGAAATGTTTTTCGCTGTGGAGTACAGCGTCTTCTCTCTACTGGAAAGCCCCTCTTGAGTGCGACTCCGATGTGGCACGGTTGAAGCCGTGCACTTCGTTCATCAACACAACTCGAAAACTGTTGCCCTCGGGCGGTCTCAGGCGCCAAACTTTAGCCGTTCCCCCGTGGTCAAAACTGGTTCCACAGAAACTGGTTATAGACATCGTGATGGAATTGGATCTCGGGAACCTTGATCAAGCTCCCGAGCAGGCGCGGGCAGCGATCCGCCGAGGCCTGCTTGAGATCGGCGTAACGGGCCTTCACATCCGCTCCCAGCAGAGTGGTCGTCCATTTCGAGCGGCGAAAATCGTCGATCGCTGTGTATACGTTGTCGGGCAGGTACCGCTTGGCCTGGCGCAGATCCTTGATCTTGGAAATTTCGCCGTCGATCCCGGTGCGGAAGATGGAATACAACGCCATGTAAGGGTTGGCGTCGGGGCCGACCGATCGCACTTCGACCCGCGAGCTCTTTTCGTTCCCGATGGGTACCCGCACCATGGAGCCGCGATCGATGGGCGAAGCTTTGATCTGGTTCGGCGCTTCAAAGTGCGGATCGAGACGGCGGTATGCGTTGACGCTGGCGTTTAGCAGCAGGCAGATATCGTTTGCGCTGGAGAGAATGCGGTCGATGAACGACCACGCCATGGGGCTGAGCATCTCTTCTCCTGAGGGATCCCAGAAGAGGTTCTTGCCCTCTTTGCTGATGGAGACGTTGGTATGCATGCCGTTGCCGTTGACGCCGATGACCGGTTTGGGCAGAAAGGAAACGGAGCAGCCCATGCCCGTCGCCACCTGGCGGCAGATGAGCTTGTAAAGCTGAATCTGGTCGGCGGCGGCGACAACCTCGCCGTATCCGTAGTTGATCTCGAACTGTGAGGGCGCGACCTCAGGGTGGTCCTTCTCATTCTCGAAGCCCATGGCGCGCTGCACCTCGGCCGTGGTGTCGATGAACGTGCGCAACGGGTCGCCGGGGAGGGAGTGATAATACCCGCCGGTATTGACGTACTCGAACTTGCCCGTTTCCGGGTAGCGCCGCTCGGCATCGATCCCCTCGAAGAGGAAACCTTCGATCTCGTTCGCGGCATTGAGCGTGTAACCGTTGTTCTCGTGCTGTTCTGTTGCATACGCCTTGAGCACGCTGCGGATGTCCGCAGGGTAGACCGCTCCACTCTTGTCGATGACTTCGCCAAAGACCATGACCTTGCCGGCTCCGAAAAAGTCGGCGGGCACCCAGTAAAACGCGCTCCAGTCAATACCCAGCCGCAGGTCGCTTTCCCGCTGCGCAGAAAAGCCGCGGATCGAGGATCCGTCAAAGGTCAGGTTGTCCCAGCTCTTGATGAGGAATTTCTTGTCGTAGTCGAGCATGTGCAGACGGCCTTCAAGGTCGCTGAAAAGAACGGTGACGGCCTTGATGCCTTTCTCGTCCGTCAGGTACTTGATCCGTTCCTCCCGGATCTGGTCCAGGGGAACACGATTCTTCCGCTGGTCTTTCGCCTTCAAGTTCAACTCTTCGAGCGCTTCATAAGGGAGCGTGAGAAAACTGCGCAAATCGTTCGACATGAATCTCCTTCTAAGTGGGTATTGCGTCTCGGCCGGCCTCATGGGGACGGTAGATCAGATTCAGAATATCGCGTGCTGCCTGAATTAGTATCCGCAACCGGCTGGAAACGCTTATGCTGGTGGCGGCGTCGTTGCACCAATTCGTTATTGCACCATTAAGGAGCTGAGATCATGGTCACATCACCGAGCAGCGTCTTAGGAGCAACTGGTTCGTTTCCCACCTGGTGGGCGGTTCTACTGATTATTGTCGGATTCTTAGCCTTGGCTTTGCCCTTCGAGGCGGGGGTTGCGATCGCCATCGCCGTCGCCATCCTGGTCATCATCGCCGGCGTCGTCCACCTGGCAGGAACGCTTGCCGCGCGCTCCACCGGAGCCTTCTTTTGGCGGCTGCTGGTAGGCTGCGCTTACCTGATTGCCGGCGTTTACCTGCTCATGCATCCCAAGTTGAGCCTGGTTTCGCTGACGCTCGCGTTAGCCGTGCTTTTTTTCGTGGAAGCCATCTTTCACATCGTGACTTATTTTCAACTGCGCAGCGCTCCCGGTTCCGGTTGGCTTTTATTTGACGGCATCGTGACCTTTATACTGGCAGTGATGATCTGGAAGAGCTGGCCGGCCAGCGCAGTGTGGGCGCTGGGTACGATCGTCGGCATCAACCTTCTGATGAGCGGCTTCACCCGCCTGATGTACTCCCGGGCAGTGCGTGCGTCATGACCCTTACCGATACTGAGAAAGCCGTTGCTGCTCGCAAGAGCCTGGAATTCGTCAAGGATGGTATGGTCGTCGGTCTGGGTACCGGCTCGACCGCAACCTTTGCCATACAGTTTCTCGGGGAACAGGTCCGCGATGGCTTGAAGATTCGCGGCATACCTACCTCCCGCGCGAGCGGGGAGCTGGCACGCTCGCTGGGCATTCCGCTCACGAGTTTCGATGAAGTGAGCTATACCGATGTGACCATCGATGGGGCCGACGAGGTGGCTCCCGGTCTGGCACTCATCAAGGGTGGTGGGGGCGCTTTGCTACACGAGAAAATCGTGGCCGCCGCTTCGCATCGCCTGGTGATCGTGGCCGACGAACACAAGATCGTCGAGCACCTGGGCCGCTTTCCGCTTCCGGTGGAAGTGATCCCGTTCGCGGCTGGGCCAGTCAAGAAGAAGCTGGAAGCGATTGGGGCGAATCCCGTATTGCGCAACGGGCACGACGGCTCACCTTACATCAC
>JBAVQC010000413.1:0-12129 GCA_049693715.1 Acidobacteriaceae bacterium
TCACGTGTTACTCACCCGTGCGCCACTTTACTCATGGATTGCTCCACTTTCTCGTTCGACTTGCATGTGTTAGGCACGCCGCCAGCGTTGATTCTGAGCCAGGATCAAACTCTCGTTTGAAACCTGATGTCTCTCCGATTCCAGGACGGAGGTCCGGAAGGAGAGACAAGCCTCGCAGAGCTCGAAAACTCCGCGAAGCATTACATTGTGAGAATGATCAAACCTAAAACTTGATCGTATTCTCACGACTGGCATGTTCAACCTGATTGTCAAAGATCCGCGCCGGATTCCGCCTGAGCGGGCCGCTTTGGATCAAGGAATCCGCAGCTTAGCTGCGTGTCCTCGAACTTGTTGCGCTGCATTTGCCAGGTCTCTGAAGACTCCAGCGTTTTACGCGCATTTACCGAAAGTATAGATTTTTCGGGAGGCTGTCAATGGTTATTTTTCCATTTGCTCAGCGCGCCTTGCAGCACCAAATTTGAAAGATCGGCCCCAATTCTCTGCGTGCTTGACGCATAGGACTGGCGGGCAATTTTGCCCTGGAGGGATACTCCCCTCGCCTTGCAATGGATTGTTCGCTCTGGAAGGACTTTCCTTCTCTACCGGCTCCTGCTGATCTGGTTCGGCAGACAAACAGCCGAACTGTTTAGACGGGCTTACCTCGCCTGCCTAGTTTGAGACCAGATTAAGGTTTCCGGTATGGGCTCTGCTACGGCCCGTCGAACAACTTCCGCTTCGCTCGCTGCCACTGGGTGGGTTCTATTTCTGCCCTACCGCGAAGCTTCACCGTTACCACTGCTCACTTGTGCAACTTTTTAAGCATACCAAAGTTCTTTGGGGTTTGCAAGTTACTTCCAGTGATGGTGATTTTGGAAGGCTTGTTTTTTCAACGACCTCAGTGAGAGTACCAAGCGGTTCAAGGGAGTGCAAGAGCGTGGGTTGTTGAAAAGGTGGTTTGCTGTTGAAAAGTGGGTTGGGCGTGGATTTTGCTTGAGCGAAGCAGGAACCGCAGGTCCCTCCGCTTCGCTTCGCTTCGGTCGGGATGACAAGGAGAGAGGGGTGACAAAGGCAGAGTGGATGACGGGGGGTGAATGACGGGAGGGGAGTGGACGCCAAGGAGAGTGGACTGACGGGGCGGACGACCAAGGGTTTGTGCGATACGGGGGTGGGGGATCGGGGAACGATCACCGCGCTTTACTCGGATTTGGCTATCAGGCCGAGGTCGGTTAGGCCGTTGATGAAAAATTGGACGGCCAGGGCTACCAATAACAGGCCCATGATGCGAACCAGGATGCGGATGCCGCTTTCTCCCATGATGCCCCGGACGCGAGTGGCTCCGCTGAGGATCAGGTAGCTTAGGCCCGCGGTCAGGGTGATGGCTCCTAACACGACTCCCAGTTCCCAGGGCTTCAGGGCTTGGCCTACCAGGATCATCACACTGGAGATGGCTCCGGGGCCGGCCAGCATCGGGATGCCTAAGGGCACGATGCCGGCGTCGTCTTTGGAGGTGGCTTCGGCGGTTTCGTCGCTGGATTCCTGGGTGGGGGAACGGCGGGCTTCGATCATGTCGATGCCGATGAGCAAAAGAATCACGCCTCCGGCGATTTCAAAGGCCGGGAGTGTGATGCCGAACATGCGGAAGATGAGCTTGCCGGCCAGAGCGAAGGTCATAAGGACGATGAGGCAGGTGAGGGCTCCGCGCCGCGCCATGCGCTGCTGGCGTTTTCGATCGGCGCCTTCTGTGATGGCAAGGAAGGCAGGTATGGCGGCAAAGGGATCGACGAGAAAGAAGATGGAACTGACGGCCAACACGGAGAAGCGCACGTAGTTCGAATGCAGGGTGTTGATGGCTATGCTGGCTGGACCGTACATCCACTGAACTTAAACCAGAGGGGCGTGTGGCGCAGTTATAATCGTTACTTCAATTGAAGGGAGCAGCTGTCGATGCCTATCCAGCCAACCGCCAAGATCTGGCACAACGGGAATCTTATTCCTTGGGAGAAGGCCCAGATCCATGTGATGAGCCATGTGGTGCACTATGGCTCGTCGGTTTTTGAAGGAATTCGTTGCTACGCGCAACCACAGGGAGCGGCTATTTTCCGTCTGCCCGAGCATATGCAGCGACTGCTGGATTCAGCCAAGATTTATCGCATGCCGCTGCCGTATTCACTGGAACAGCTGTCGAGCGCAGTGGTGAGCCTGGTGGAGAGCAATGGCATCGCCCCTTGCTACATTCGCCCGATTGCGCTGCGCGGCTATGGGGAGATGGGGGTTAGTCCTAAGGGCACTCCGATCGAAGTGTTTATTGCCAATTACTCATGGGGCAAGTACGTGCCGGGCGATGAAGGCGCGGATGTTTGCATTTCGTCGTGGAGCCGGATGGCGCCGAACACCATGCCCGCGCTGGCTAAGGCCGGGGGGAATTATCTGAATTCCCAGCTGATCCGCATGGAGGCGGATAGCAATGGGTTTTCCGAAGGGATTGCGCTCGATGTCTTCGGCAATTTGTCGGAAGGGTCTGGGGAAAATTTGTTTGTGGTGCGGAATGGGGTTTTGTATACCACACCTCTGGCGAATTCTGTGCTGTCCGGGATTACCCGGGATTCCGTGCTGACGATGGCTCGGCACATGGGGATTCCGGTGGTGGAACAGGCGATGCCGCGGGAGTTGTTGTATATCGCGGATGAGGCGTTCTTCACCGGGACCGCGGCTGAGGTTCATTCGATCCGGTCAGTGGATCGGATTCAGATTGGCGATGGGCAGGTGGGACCGATCACCAAGCAATTGGCAGAGGAGTATTTGGGGATTGCGCATGGGCTACGGCCGGACCGGTATGGTTGGTTGACGCATGTCAACGTCAATACGAGTCAGCCGGTTCCGGTTTAGGGTGTTGCAGGTGGAGAGTAGCTGCTTTGATCGGCACGGCAAAAGGAGAGACCACAGGTCTCTCCTTTTGTGCTTCGTTGGGCTATTTGATGGCGGCTTTGGGCTCTTCTGCTCGAACTGCGCCTAGCATGGGTGAGGTGGTGTCCATGGGCGGAAGTATTACCTGAGGACGGATGCCGGCTTGCTGGCCCCAGCCTGGCAGCAGGGGGCTGCCGGTGATGAGACGGGCTCCCCGGTTGAAGGTCAGGTAGGTCCAGGCCCAGGAGAAGAAGACGAACAGACGGTTTCGGAAACCCACCAGGAAGAAGAGGTGGACCGATACCCAGGAGAGCCAGGCTAGCGTGCCCGACCAATGGGCTTTGATGGGCCAACGCACGTTGGCAACGGCTGCGTGACGGCCGATGGTGGCCATGTCTCCCTTGTCGAAATAGTGGAATTTGGTGCGCGGCTTCCCCGCCATGTCCTGGGCAATCATCTGGGCGGCGTGCTTGCCCATCTGCATGGCCGGCTGGGCCACTCCCGGGATCTGACGGCCGTCTTCTTCCACATGGGCCAAGTCTCCACAGACAAAAATGTCCGGATGGCCGGGCGGGTTGAGGTAGATGTCGACGATGGCGCAGCCGCGTTTGTCGGTCGGGGTGCCCAGCATTTTGCCCAGTGGGGAGGCCTGGACGCCGGCGGCCCATAGGGTCACTACGGCATTCACGCGTTTGCCGCCGACGACCACGTAGCCGGGTTTTACTTCCATCACGCTTTGTCCGGTGTAGACTTCGACGCCCAGTTGCGCCAGCTGTTCGACGGCTTTTTTCGACAGGTCTTCCGGATAGGCGGCGAGGATGCGGGGCGAGCCTTCGATCAGGATCACGCGGGCCTTGGCGGGATCGATATGGCGGAAATCGTGGCGCATGTAGAGCTTGGAGATGTCGCTGATGGCGCCGGCGAGTTCGACGCCGGTCGGTCCTCCGCCAATGATGACGAAGTTCAGTTCGGGGTGGGCGCCGGTCTCTACCATCTCGCGCTCGGCCAGTTCAAAGGCGAGCAGGACGCGGCGGCGGATTTCGGTTGCGTCCTCGACGGTTTTGAGGCCGGGCGCGTACTGGGCCCAGTCGTCCTTGCCGAAGTAGGAATGGGTGGAGCCGGTGCCGAGGATGAGGTAGTCGTATTCCATCACGGCGCCGCTGTGCAGGAGTACGCGGTGGTTGCCGGGTTCGATGCCGACGACTTCGTCCATCAATACTTCGATATTTTTGTTACTGGAAAAGATGGTGCGGATAGGCTGCGCGATGTCTGCCGGGGAAAGCACGGCCAGCGCTACCTGGTAGAGCAAGGGTTGGAAGGTGTGGTGATTGCGGCGGTCAATCAAGGTCACGTCGACGGCCATATCCGCCAGTGCCATGCCAGCGCTCAGGCCGGCGAAGCCGCCACCGACGACCACGACCCGGGGACGATTGGGTACGTTCTTTACCGCGGGCGGGGTCATGGGAGTTTCGGCCATGAAGACACTCTCCTTGGGGCGTTGTGGACGCCGTAAACTGAGATGCTGTCACTATGAGATACGGACCGGGGGTAAAAAGCTACCGAAGCTAGATCTCGGGGTAGAAGTCGAAGAAGGCCTCGATGCTTTGACGCAACTGGTTCTCGATCTCTTCCCTGCTCCCCTCCAGCACGTGCATGGTTACATGCGCTTGTTTCCCGTTCTTCAGTGTTACCAGCGCGTCGCCCACTTCGATCGCTTCCTCGGAAGGGAGCAACCTCATGCCGTAGATCAATGTGAGATTTGCCATGCCGTCATCTTACGTCGGCCGGACTGCTTGCATCGTTTGGCACCGGGTTAGAATCAAAGAGTCCGATATTCTATGGCACAAAATATTCGCGATACTGTCATCCTCGGCACTGGCTGCGCTGGTCTCACCGCCGCCATTTATGCCGCCCGCGCTAACCTTAAACCGCTGGTCCTGGAAGGCCATGAGCCGGGCGGCCAACTTTCCATTACCACCCTGGTGGAGAACTTTCCCGGCTGGCCGGAGGGGATCCAGGGCCCCGATTTGATTGAGAAGATGAAGCTGCAGGCTACCCGGTTTGGTGCGGAAATCCAGATGGGCCACCTGCATTCGGTGGATTTCTCCAAGCGCCCGCTGACGTTGTATTTGGGCAAGGAGCCGGTGCATACGCGGACGCTGATCATTGCCAGCGGGGCTTCGGCGCGGTGGCTGGGGCTGCCCAGCGAGCAGGCGCTGATCGGCCACGGGGTTAGCTCGTGCGCCACCTGCGATGGGTTTTTCTTTTCCGGCAAGGAGATTGCAGTGGTTGGGGGCGGCGATTCGGCTATGGAAGAGGCTCTGTTCCTCACCCGGTTTGCGACCAAGGTCTCGGTGATCCATCGTCGGGAGCAGTTCCGCTCTTCGAAAATTATGCTGGAGCGCGCGATGGCTCACGACAAGATCAAATTTCTGACCAATACTGCGGTCGAAGAAGTGCTGGGCATGGAGAAGAAGGAAGTGAGCGGGTTGCGCTTGCGGAATACGGCGACACAGGACGAATCGGTTCTGCCGGTGAGCGCCATGTTCCTGGGGATTGGGCATATTCCGAATGCTGGGATGTTCAAGGGGCTGATCGATCTGGACGCGGATGGTTACATCAAGACCACGGACCAGGTGTTCACCAAGGTGCCGGGAGTCTTCGCCTGCGGCGATGTGCAGGACCGTCGCTACCGTCAGGCGATTACGGCGGCGGGTTCGGGGTGCATGGCGGCGCTTGAGGTAGAGAAATATCTTGAAGAACACGGCCATTGAGCAGGATGCGGTGACGGCGGTCCTCAAGGAGAATCTGGACCGCATCGAGACGCAGATGGCTGCGGCCTGCCGGGAGGCCGGGAGGCCACGGGGTGAGGTGGCCCTGATGGCGGTTTCCAAGATGCATCCGGCTTCGGCGATTATCGCGGCCGAGGGGTTGGGCATCCGGTTGTTCGGGGAGAACCGGGTGCAGGAGTTTCAGGAGAAGAGCGCCCTCCTGTCTCCGCCCCACGGCGAGCCAGGTCAGGCTGGGACCGAGTTTCACTTGATCGGCCATCTGCAATCGAACAAAGCTGCGCGTGCCGCGGAGTTGTTTGCCTCCGTGGATACGCTGGATTCGGTTGCGCTGGCGGAACGGCTGGATCAGGCAGCCGGGCGGTTGGGGCGGCGGTTGGGGGTGCTGATCGAGATCAAATTGAGCCCGGAGGAAAGCAAGGCTGGGCTGGTTCCGGAGTCGGATGAGCTTTCTTGGTTGCTGGAGCGGTTGCCTGACTTGGCGGGGTTGGAGATGCGGGGGCTGATGATGGTGCCTCCGTTTCTTGAGGATTTGGCGGCGGTGCGGCCTTATTTTCGCCGGCTGCGGGTTTTGCGGGACCGGCTGGCGGCGGCGCATGCGCGGCTTTCGTTTGGGGAGTTGTCGATGGGCATGTCGCATGATTTTCCGGTTGCGATTGATGAGGGCGCGACCCAGGTGCGGATTGGGACGGCTTTGTTTGGGGCTCGGGATTATTCGCGGTGATGTCCAGCCATGCTTTGTATGCCGGGGTGCTCGTCGCTATCGTTGTCAGCCTGCTGACGGTTTCTCTTTCCCGCCTGAAGAAGACGAAAACCAAGGCAGATTATCTGGTCGCCGGGCGTTCCCTGCCGGCTTTCGTGCTGGTGTTTACGCTGCTGTCGTCGTGGATCGGTTCAGGATCGCTGCTGGGGGGCGCGGAGAATGCCTACAAGCATGGCTTCGCCGCACTGTGGCAGGGAGGCGGTGGTTGGGCCGGGTTGCTGCTGATCTATTTCATCGCTCCACGGGCTCGGAAATTTGCCCAGTTCACGATCCCAGACCTCTTGGAAGCTCGGTACAACCAGACGGCTCGGGTGTTGGGGGTCATCGCGATCCTTTTTGCGTATACGGCGATCACCAGCTATCAGCTGATCGGCGGTGGCGATATTCTTCACCTGATTTTTCCCGATCTCATCACCGCGGACCTGGGGAAATACATCATTGCCGTATTCGTGATCGTGTTTACCGCGATCGCCGGGATGGCTTCGGTCGCGTATATGGACGTGGTCATAGGATCGCTGGCGACGGTTACGCTGCTCCTGGCTTTACCGTTCGTGCTGCACGCGGCGGGAGGGTGGGGCGCCGTCACCCATGCTTTGCCGGCCACCCATTTTCAGGTTCTGGGGGACTTTAACCTGGCGCAGGCGTTTGAGCTTTTTTTGCCCACCATGCTGCTGATGATGGGGAACCAGTCGATGTATCAGAAGTTCTTCTCTGCCAAGTCGGAGAAGGACGCGCGCAATGCGGTGGTGGGATGGATTATCGGGACGGTGGTTCTCGAAACTGTGATCGTTGCACTTGCAGTATTTGGTTCGGTGGTGTTTCCTTCCGGCGAAGTGCAGCAACGGCCTCGAGAGATCATCGCCTATACGGCGCTGCATGGATTGCCGGCCTGGTTGGGAGCCCTGCTGATGGGGGCGGTGTTTGCCAAGATTATTTCCACTGCCAATAACTACTTGTTTTCTCCTTCAACGAATTTGGTGAACGATGTGTTTAGCCGCTACATTGCGCCTGAGGCTTCTAATAAGAGAGTGCTGATTGTTTCCCGGCTGGTGGTGGTGATGCTTGGGATCTGGGCGCTTTACCAGGCTCTTAACACCAGCTCTGTGCTGGCTAAGACGCTTTATGCGTACACCATTTACTCTGCCGCGCTGACGCCGGTGATCCTGGCTGCTTTTTATAGCCGGCGCGTGAATTCCCAGGGTGCAGTGAGCGCTATTGCCGCGGGGACTTTGGTTACGTTCTTCTGGGATTTTGAGGCGGTCAAGCGGCATCTGCCGCAGGTGCTGGCGCAGCGGGATGCGATTTTCCCGGCTTTGATCGCGGCGCTGTTTTGTCTGGTGGTGGTGAGTGCTCTGACTCCGCCGCCTAAGGCGGAACAGGTGAGTTTGTTTTTCCCTTAGATGATCGCGGTCGTCCTTTGCCTGAGGACCTACCGGGTGGTTAGGGCTTCCAGTTGGGGACGGGCGGCCTCGTAGGTTTGCTTGATGCCTTCTACCAGCGTGGTCCTGGACTTCCAGCCTAACGTCGCCATGCGGGTTACGTCCAGGAGCTTTTGTGGGGTTCCGTCGGGCTTGGTGGTGTCGAAGACCAGTTCGCCTTTGTAGCCCAGGGCGGCGCAGACTTGCTCTGCCAACTCCCTTATGGTGACGTCGGTTCCGGTGCCTATGTTGATCAGCGGCACGCCGTCCAGCAGGGCGGAATAGGCTGTTTCGTCCAGGTTCATGAGAAAGACGCAGGCTTCTGCCAAGTCTTCACTAAAGAGCAGCTCGCGACGGGGTTTGCCGGTTCCCCACACAGGGATTTGCTTGTGCCCCTGAGCTTTGGCCTCGGCGACCTTGCGAATCAGGGCCGGCAACACGTGCGACTTCTGCGGATCGAAGTTGTCTCCTGGTCCATAAAGGTTTGCGGGCATGGCCGCAAGGTATTTGGTCTTGTATTGGCGGTTGTAGGACCAGCACATCTCGATGCCGGCAATCTTGGCCAGGGCGTACGGGCGATTGGTGGGCTCGAGAGGGCCGGTGAGCAGGTACTCTTCCCTGATCGGTTGCGGGCACAGTTTGGGGTAGATGCAGGAAGAGCCCAGGAAGAGCAGGCGGTCGACATCTGCGCGGTAACAGGCGTCGATGACGTTGGTCTGAATGATCAGGTTTTCGCGGATAAAGTCCGCGGGATAGAGATCATTGGCCAGGATGCCGCCTACCTTGGCCGCAGCCAGAAAAACGTAATCGGGGCGCTCGCGTTCGAAGAAGGCGTGCACAGCGCCCGCGTCGGTGAGATCGAGTTCCGCGTGTGAGCGCAGCAGGAGGCGATCAAAGCCGTGCTGCTTGAGCTTGCGGCAGATGGCCGAGCCTACCAGACCGCGGTGACCGGCTACGTAGAGGAGACTGTCTTTCTGCAGGGCGGTTGCTCCATTCAGGACTCGTGAAAATTATAAGCGGCGTAGCCGTGCTGGGTGACCAGGGCATCGCGCTCGGCGGCTTTCAGGTCCTCGGTGGCCATTTCTTCGACCAGGGAGCGGAAGTCCGTCCTGGGCGACCAGCCGAGTTCTTTGCGGGCCTTGGAGGCGTCGCCCAGCAGGGTTTCCACTTCGGCGGGGCGGAAGTAACGCGGGTCGACAGCTACGACGGATTTGCCGCGCTGGTCATAGGCTTGCTCTTCAATGCCAGTTCCTTTCCATTCGAGGTGGATGTCGAGACATGCCGCAGCCATGGTGACAAATTCGCGCACGCTGTATTGCACGCCGGTGGCAATAACATAGTCGGTCGCTTGCTTCTGTTGCAGCATGAGCCACTGCATCTCCACGTAATCGCGGGCATGGCCCCAGTCGCGCTTGGAATCGAGGTTGCCGAGGTAGAGCTTTTGCTGCAGGCCGAGTTTGATGCGGGCCAGGGCGCGGGTGACCTTGCGGGTCACGAAGGTTTCGCCGCGCATGGGCGATTCGTGATTGAACATGATGCCGTTGCAGGCGTAGAGGCCATAGGATTCACGGTAGTTGACGGTGATCCAGTAGGCGTAGAGCTTGGCGACTCCATAGGGGGAGCGGGGATAGAACGGAGTCTTTTCTGATTGCGGAATCTGCTGCACCAGGCCGTACATCTCGGAGGTGGAGGCCTGGTAAAAACGCGACTTGCCGGCGAGCGAGAGTATGCGAATGGCCTCGAGCAGGCGCAGAGTTCCCAGAGCATCGGAGTTGGCGGTGTATTCGGGCTCCTCAAACGACACTTGCACGTGGCTCTGGGCGGCCAGGTTGTAGATTTCGTCGGGCTGCACCTTCTCGACCACGTGGACCAGGCTGCTGGAGTCCGTCATGTCGCCGTAGTGAAGCACGAGACGGCGCTTTTCCTGGTGGGGGTCCTCGTAGAGGTGGTCGATGCGGTTGGTATTCAGTAAGGAAGTGCGGCGCTTGATTCCGTGGACTTCATAGTTCTTCTTCAGAAGGAACTCTGCGAGATAGGCGCCGTCCTGACCGGTGATGCCGGTGATCAAAGCTCTTTTCAAGAAGGAGTGTTCCTCCGCTCCATTTTAAGCCCGCGGGGTTCGAGCCGCGGCAGGGGGTACCACGGCTGGTATCTTGACAGAGACTATGGGTGGACAGAAACCGCGGCTGCTGCACGTGGTGGCTTCTTTTGCACCGGCGGCGGGAGGAACGACGGAGGCGATTCGCAAGCTTGCGCAGTGCTGTGTGGGCGCGGTGGAAGTGGTGTGCCTGGATGATCCGGGTTCCGCCTATGTTCAGGGGCAGAGTTTCCCAGTACATGCATTGGGTCCTCCGCAAGGGGGCTATCGGTGGACACCCAGACTGCAGCCTTGGCTGGCGGATAACCTGTCGCGGTTCGATGGAGTGGTGATCCATGGTTTGTGGCAATACCACGGCTATGGCACCTACCGTATGGTGCGGGGGCGGCTTCCCTATGTCGTGTTTCCGCATGGCATGCTGGACCCGTATTTCAAGCGTGCCTTCCCGCTGAAGCACCTCAAGAAACAGGCTTACTGGCTGGCGCGAGAGCGGCGGATGCTGCGCGAGGCGCGGGCGGTTTGCTTCACTACGGCGATTGAGCGCGACTCCTCGGTGAAGACGTTTTGGCCAGGGGGTTGGAAGAGTGTCGTGGTTTCGCTGGGTACCTTGGAGCCTGGTGGCGAGCCGGAAGCACAACGGGCGAGGTTCTTGGCGCGTTTTCCGGCTTTGCGCGGGCGCAGGTATTTTCTGTTTTTGTCGCGTATTCATCGGAAGAAGGGTTGCGATTTGCTGCTGGAGGCGTTTGGGCGGGTCGCTGCGGATTTGGATTTGGTGATGGCGGGGCCGGATGAGGAGGGGTTGCAGCCTGCGCTGGAGGCGCAGGCGCAGAGGTTGGGGATTTCCGAGCGTGTTCATTGGTCGGGGATGCTGGAGGGGGATGTGAAATGGGGTGCGTTGCGTGGTGCGGAGGCTTTTGTGCTTCCGTCGCACCAGGAGAATTTTGGCGTCGCGGTGGTGGAGGCCTTGGCTTGCGGGGTGCCGGTGATTATCTCGGACAAGGTCAATATCTGGCCGGAGATTGCTCAGGACAGGGCTGGGATTGTAAAGGCTGATACCGCGGAAGGGACTTATGAGGGGATGGCGGCGTTTCTGGCTATGGGGCCGGAGGAGCGATTGACGATGATCCGGAATGGTGTTGATTGTTTTCGGTCACGGTATGAGATGAAGCGGTCGGCGCGGGCGTTGAGTCTGTTGTTTTAGGTTTGGGGCGGTGGACCGTGATTCGCACAGGGACTCAAGAGGTAGCGGCAGGCGATGATTCCGCAGAAACGTACCGAAGACCGTACCCCAGGACCTAAAAGGCCAGAATAGTTGCTGGATGGTAGGTACGGGCTTTGGGCCCGCACCTACCATCCAGACCTCGGCGTTATCTGACCGCGGCGTGGACGGGACTTTTCTGCATGAGTCCGGTCCATTCCTCGTAAACGGCTGCGTGGTCGAGGGTCGAGCCGGCTAAATCTTTTACCGAGAGGATGGCTCGGTCCCTGGTGGGCCACACGATCTGCAAAGATGGGTCGTTCCACAGGATGGTTCGCTCGTGTTGCGGGGCCCAGAAGTCGGTGGCTTTGTAGAGGACTTCGGCTCCGTCGGACAGAACCATGAAGCCGTGAGCGAATCCGGGGGGGATCCAGAGCATTTTATGGTCGGCAGCGGTTAGCGTTTCTGCCACCCATTTGCAGAAGGTGGGCGAATTGCGGCGGAGATCGACGGCAACGTCGTAAATCTCTCCCCGGAGACAACGAATGAGCTTTCCCTGGGGCTGCTTGATCTGGTAGTGGAGACCACGGACTACACCCTTGTGGGAGAAGGATTGGTTGTCCTGAACGAAGGGGCCCGGAATGCCGATTTCCGCCAGAACGCGTTCGTTGTAGCTTTCGAAAAAGGAACCTCGGCTGTCCTCGAAGACCCTTGGTTCGAGCAGCAGCACATCGGGGATTTTGGTCGCTTTAGAGTTCATCCATTCGCCCTCATTGGGGTTTCGACTTGCATTTCAGCGAGTACGTCGTTCAGTTGTTGCTGCCAGGTGGGTAGGCGGAAACCGAAAGCGTACGCAAACTTGTCGTTCGAAAGGACGGAATTCGCCGGCCGCCTGGCTGGAGTTGGATAGTCAGAGGATGCGATAGGTTGCAGGCGCGGCTGGGTACTGAGCGCACGTG
>JBAVQC010000414.1:0-3384 GCA_049693715.1 Acidobacteriaceae bacterium
GGAATGCCAGCATCGCTGGCATTCCGTAGCGGGTGCAAAGGAGCGCAGCCATGCCGGCTGCCGCTTCATGGGCCTGGCGGGAAGCGGCCGCACTCGACGGGTGGGCCAGCGCCGCGTCTACTTCGGCGGCAGCAAGGTCAACCCGCTCCCACCGCTTTTCCGGGGCGGCCAGGACCTCGACCAATCCTTCGCGCAACCATAAGGGAGCGCTTGCTCCGGCTTGCTGCTCCACCAGGACATGCAAAAATTCATGCAGCAGCAGAGTCCCGGCGGCCCCGTTCCTTCGCCGTACCGTGGCTGGCTGCAGGAAGACGCGGCTGCCGCGAGTCGAAGCGAGCATCCAGCCAGGTTCTCCCGTGGTCTGCCGGAACAGCTCGGTAGTCGGCAATTCCTGGATCGTAGGCGCCGGTGAACCTGACGGCCATGGCAGCAGCGATTGAGCCCTGGCCCAGGCGGCATTGCCTTCTCCGAGCAACCCGCCTTCCGGATCTGTCGTCAGTAAGGTCCACCCGGCGCCGGTGCGTATTTGCCAGCCGTCGCCGGACGGCGTGATTCCGGGGACAGTGCCGGGAAAATAGAAATTGAGAATTTCCCGATCGCTGCGGCCTTCCACCGCCATCTCAAATGCGCCTGCCTGGCATAGGCCCACCCCATGCCCATACCCTCTGCCGCGAATTTCGAGGTCCGCGCCCGAGAAGGTCAAGGAATACCAGTCGCTGCGCATCTGGTTCCAACCCAGGGCCCGGTCGACGGCGAAGCGAAAGCTGCTGGCGGAGAGCTGTGCCGGGGCGCCGTGCCCCGTGATCTGGAGCAATTGTGCGCGGCCGGCAGCATCTCGCTGTGCGACCCGAATGTCCGTCAGGGGAGAAGGAGTGTGCCAACCCTGGGCGTGGAAGATTTCACCCAGTTGACGCATCGAAATGCGGGTTTGCCATTGGGCAGGGGCTCGGCGCAGGCAATAGGGATCGCTGTGCCCGGCAAGATAATCAGCTTTCTCTTCTGGCCAAACGGCGCTCGCCGATTCGCTCGTGCCGCCACAGTGCTGGGTGTAAAAAACATGCGCCCGCTCACCACCCGACCACAGTGTTTCCCCGGCTGTCTCGCGCACCGCCTGCTCCACTTCGGGGCGGGGTTTGCCCAGGCGAAGCGCCTGGCAATGCGTGCTGTCGCACAGTCCAAAGCCTTCGGTTTGGTGGCGGTTGGCGTTTACCAGGGCGAAGGTGCGCATGCTGATAGCCATCGCTTTGAGCGAGGCGAGGGGCTCGTCGGGGGCAGCTTCGCCGCTGAGCGCCGCCATCACATAGTTCTCGCTAGGGAGTGTCAGCAGCACGCGCAACCCGTGCGCTTGCCAGGTGATGCTCCATTTGCCCGCGGCTACAATCTCCGGCGCATCCGCTGCTTGCAGGCGATAGCTGCCGCTTAACTCGAGGTGTCGGCGATTCTGCCAGTCCACGATTACGGGCACGCCTGGGTTACCCAGCGGCGTCGCTGTGAAGTGGGTTACCGATCGCGACGCCCAGACCTCGACGGTGAGGGAGCGCGCACTTACGCGTGCTGGGTTTGTGGCTAGAAAGAAATGTTGGGCCAACCGGGCAGCGTCGGCTCCGTTGCCTAGCGGCAGATAGATCACGGCGACCACTTGTTCGTGGTCGAAGGTGCCGATGCCGGCAAACCATCCATGGCTCGAACCATGCATGGTATCGCTGGCCGTTCCGGTCTTGCCGGCGATTTCCATTCCAGGCACGAAGGCATTGTGGGCCATACCGTAGCGCACCGAATTGTAGAGACCCTCGCGCACGGCATCCACGCGGCTATCAGGGAGTTCCTGGGCCAGCTTGCGATAGGCAGTGGCTACCTGGGCGGGAGAAACTGCGATTCCTGCCACACCCAGCACCAGGAGTTCCTTCTCCTCCCGGGACTCCGGAGTTTTTGCCTCGCCCAGACCGTAATGTTCCAGGATGGCGATGGTCTGTTGCGGGGTAATCCGGTCGGCCAGATTAGCAAAATATCGGTTGCAGGAATAGGCGAGGGCGTCTTGTGCGGCGAAGGCGACATCCGTCTGCGGGTGAGTGCAGGCCAGATTCCAGTCCCGGTTGCCGGCGCTGATGTGCAGGTCGCGACGGCAAAAGATTGTGCTTTGCGGCAGCACCTGCTGACGCCGCAGCGCAGCCGCCAGAAAAAGAGGTTTGAGGATCGAGCCCGGAGTACTCCGAAGGCTCTCGGCTTCAGCGGGTCTAACGACTGCAATGCGCCGGCCTGTCTTCAGGTCGAGAAGTACGCCTGTTGCTGGAGTGTTTCGTAGCGCGGAGGAGAGAGCTGCTTGCGCTGTTGTCTGCGCATTGGTTAGGGAAGGGAAGAGCAAGACCAGGAGTAGTAAGCCGAAGGCTAAGAGCAATCGAAGGGCTTCGCCCATCTTTTTCGCCCCGTGTACGCCGTTGCGAACATTGAGGGGCACCCCTCCAGACCCAGGACAGCATTTCATAGCCGCGTCATTGCGAACTCCAAAGCTTTTCGGATCCCCACAATTTTTATAAAACGGGAACGGGTACCCCTCGTTCGCAACGGCGTACGTGGGCCGAGAAAGATAGGCGAAGCCCTTCTATTGCTCCTATCTAAAACTTAAGCTCCCGCCGGCCTTCCATGGCGCGCGTCATGGTCACCTCGTCGGCATACTCAATATCGCTACCAGCCGGGACCCCAGTCGCTATGCGCGTCACCCGCACGGCTGTGGTGCGGAGCAAGTCCGCCAGATAAACCGCCGTCGCTTCACCCTCGACCGTAGGGTTAGTCGCCAGGATGACTTCCTCCACATCCCCCTGCGCTACCCGCGCCACCAGGGTATCGGTTCGCAGGTGCTCAGGACCGATCCCATGGAGGGGCGACAACGTTCCGTGCAATACGTGATAGACGCCGTTGTAGCTGCGAGTCTTTTCAATCACCGCAATGTTCCCCGGTTCTTCCACCACGCACACGACCCGTTGGCTTCGTGTCGGGCTGGCGCAATAAATGCACGGGTCCACATCGGTGATGTTGTTGCAGGTCGAGCACAACAGCAGCCTGGCCTTCAACTCCCGCACCGCGTCGGCGAGCGCTCCCGCATCTTCGGTGCTGGCACGGAGTATGTGGAAGGCGAGGCGCTGCGCGCTCTTGGCTCCAATGCCAGGCAATTTGCGCAGCTCCTCGATCAGCCGCGACATCGGTTCTGCAAATTGAGACAATGCGGTTCCTGACTAAAGCATTTCACTTCTGGTGCATATAGAGCAACCGATCCCGACGCGGCTTTTCCTCAAGAAAAGCCGCACCTCGCCGCACTCACCTGTGCAGAGTAGAAGTGAAAATGCGCTGGTGATACGTTGAAGGTCGATATGGACAGAGAAAATCAGC
>JBAVQC010000415.1:0-8906 GCA_049693715.1 Acidobacteriaceae bacterium
GCTTTATAGATAAACGAAGCCAAAGCGGGCCGAGGTGTCCCCCATTTAATTACCTTAGGCCGTGTCTCAACTCAGGGGTGCAGTCCAACCCGTCCCCGAGTTCCCCCCGATGGATCTAATTAGCTGAATGCTTCCAATATTTGCCTGAGCCGCGGGCCATCAGAATAAAAGTGTCCTGGATCAGTTCTCATAAGTGAGGAGATATATCTCAATGAGACTTATCATAGCGGGTGTATTCGCATTCTCCGGTGTAGCCTTCGCCGCACCTGTTGCGCCGGTTAGCTATCACGATGGAACGCTGGTGTCGTCTTCTATGCCGGCTTCAGGAAATAACTGCGCTGACAGCTCGGGACAGGCCTGTAGCGACGTCTCTGAGACGCAATATATGGTTAGGTCGGAGGGGATTCTCTATGCCCTGACTCCGGTCAGTAGCGCGAAGAATGGCATTGCCGAAAAGGCGAGCTTAGGCTGGAGCAAATCCCTCCACAAGGGCTCATCGCTCGATCACCAGCAGCCAGGAGTACTTCTCCAGCTCCGCGATGATGGCAGATACCTCTTTGTGAAGGTGGGTAATCGGGAGTCTAAGTACACCGCTGTTGAGACACGATAACAATTCATTGTTGGACAACTTGAAAATCCCCCCCACCCTGCTTTTGCTGGGAGCAATCTTTCTGCAGGGCCCAACTTTGCTTCGGGCGCAGGTCAATCCTTCCGATGTGCCGGAAGTTAATCCCGCCAGGCCAACCGTCTCAACGCCGGCAACCCTGACGCCGGCCGGCTATTTGCAGTTTGAAAATGGTGGCTTGTATGCGACTGACTCCTCCGAATTCAAGAACCGGCTGGGCTTCAATCAAGTGTCCAAGCTGACACTCGACCCGCGAGTGGAGCTGCTAGCTCTCTTCGAACCTTTCACCCGGAGTACCGGGGCAGAGGTTCCGGGCAATCGGCCAGGCGAGGTCTTCGCGGGTGTACAGGCAGTCATTCTGCGGGGCAAGGACGAGCGGCCAACGATTTCTGGTCAGTACCTGCGGCGGCTGTATGCGAGCCCAGCGCCGGAGCTCGATCTCGGCACATTTGTGCAGAGCGCGGCGATCCTGTTGAGTGACGACCTGCACGGGTTTCACTTCGACGTGAACGGCCTGATAACAGAGCAGCAGGACTCCGATTGTCTCTGCGCCTACTCTACAACCACTTTGCCGGTCATACTCGGATGAATCGAACAAGAGTAGGAATAGGTCCCAGGCTTGTCGGCGGTGAAGGTGAACTTC
This sequence comes from Acidobacteriaceae bacterium, assembly GCA_049693715.1. Taxonomy (GTDB): domain Bacteria; phylum Acidobacteriota; class Terriglobia; order Terriglobales; family Acidobacteriaceae; genus PALSA-350. Next base: position 1,269 of record JBAVQC010000415.1, read on the forward strand.
TCCCCGGAAGCCAGCACTTTGGATTTGAATGTCTGGCCGTCGCTGACCACCGTGTGGGGAATGTCATCGCCGTTCGTCCAGGTGATCTGCGTCCCGGCCTTCACCTTAAGGGCAGCCGGCGAAAAGCTGAAGTTATCGATCTTGACTTCCGCTTTTGCTGCTGCGGCCGAGGCGGCGGCCACTCCCGGTGGGGCCGGCTGAAAACTGATTGAAGCGGTCATTACAAAGGACGCTAGACAAAAAATCCAGTCGGTCCTTTTCCTGGTAGTCATCCTGATCATTTCTGCTCGTCTCCTTCTATGTGCAAATGTTTACTTGCTTCGTACTGTGCTGAACTTGCGGGTTACCGTTTTATTCCAGCTGAATTCGCGGTGCGCGATTTTTTTTAAGGCAGCGCGAATAAAACGCGTGCCGGGCAGTTTACTGCAGTGTGCCGTAGAGGCATGGGCATCGGGCCGCTGGTGGAGTTGGCAACCCCTCTCTGCCGAATCCGCGCGGCGATTGTCGACATGCCTCGGAGAATGCCGATGGAGAGCATGGGTTACATCCAGGATTGTTCCCTGGTTCGCGAGGCTCAAGGCGGCAGCCAAGCCGCATTCGAGCAATTGGTACACACCTACGATCAAGCGGTTTTACGGCTCGCTTTGCGGCTCACCGGGTCAGCAAGCGACGCTCAGGACATCCATCAAGAGGCATTTCTGAAGGTTTACAAGAAGCTGGATGGCTTCCGTTTCGAGTGCTCCTTCGGTACCTGGATTTACCGCATTGTCACCAACATCTGCCTGGATCACCTGCGGAGGAACCGAGCTCGTAAAAAGAATAACGTGATCGAGATCACGGACGACGAATTGCTGAACCAGGTGTCGGACGACAGACCCGGCAATAACCCCGAGCGACAATTATTGGACCGAGAATTGGGCGCGCACATCGTGAAGGCTTTGCAAAAACTTACGCCGCGAGAGCGCATGATTTTTGACCTGAGGCATTTTGAGGGCCTCAAGCTGCAAAGCGTGAGCGAGATTCTCAATGCTTCGGAGGGGTCGGTCAAGATGACCTTCTTCCGGGCCACACGGAAACTGCGTTTACAGCTCGGTAAGTACACGAAGCGGGACAGATCTTCGCTGAAACAGAATCCTGATAACGGAGCGAATCAAGCGAGGCTATTTGAGGTGACCACCAGGTTGGCAGCAACCTTGAACACTTCGATTTCCGCGGTGCGCCCTGCCACCCCGGATCCAACCCCGGATCGAATTCTGGTCATCGAGAGCAATCCTGTTTTACAGGAGACTCTGCGCGAACTTCTCTGCTCGGAGGGATATGAGGTGGATCTCGTCCCAGATGGCGTGGCTGGTCTGGAGGTGCTTCGCTTTTGCCGGCCCTCGGCAGTGATCGTCGATATACAGCATCCTGGACCCTCGGATCGTGATCTGTGCCGGCAGATGTCGGAGTTGATTCCCGGTCTCCCTATTGTCGTTCTCAGTGCAAGTGCGGGGGTCGCGGAAAAGGTCCTGCTGCTTGAAACGGGCGCCGACGATTACGTGACGATACCGTTCAGTTCGCGGGAACTCGTAGCACGATTGCACGCCGTCATCAGGCGAGCGTCGCGGGTCGAGGTGGACAAGGAATATCTCCAAAAGGCTGGACGTTTGTGAGGCGGCAGCTGCGGTTTGTGGCGACCGCTGTAGCCATCTCCACGACGTCGTTGACTTGCGTCTGTGCGACCGCCTCATCCCCGGACCAGCGTCCAAGCGCTCTTGCCACCCTTCAGGCCAAGGCGGATCAAGCTCAGCCCAAAGACCGATGCTATCTCTACGCAGAGCTCATCAGCCAGATGACAGACCTGGCCGGCCACGAGTTAAGTTCCGGTGACTCCGAGCAGGCCTCGGAAACCCTCAAGCTGGTGCAACGGTATGCGGAGAAGATCTACATCGGTGTTGGCGATGACAGCAAGAAGTTAAAGAATGCCGAATTGCTCGTGCAGCGCACATCCTTTCGCCTTAAAGACATCCTGGGCGGAGCTTCGCTCGAAGACCGGGAGACTCTAGAGGCAACGCTGAGACAGTTGAACCAGGTTCAGGCGCAGCTCATGACGCAAGTGTTCAAAAAGTAGCCGCGACTGCCTCATTCCGAAGTAAGGCGATGGTGGATGGTACCAAGAAAAATGATACGCTGGCGGGCTTGCTCTCCACCCTCTCTGTGGAGAAAGCGTGACTACCTCCTCCAGGAGCAAGAAACAGACGCTTGTGGAATTTGAAAGCCTAGCCTGGCGGTATGACGACCTCTTTTCGCGCTCGAGGGTCGGCACCCAGCGCGGAACCGTGTGGGAAGTGCTTGCTGACGTCTTTCGACCCGGCGATGCCATCCTGGTGCTCAATTGCAGAACTCGGGAAGACGAGATCTTTCTTGCACTGCTGGACGTCTCCGTAGTTGCGGGCGATGCCGCGGACGGAGTGCTCCACGATGAGCTCCGCTCCGGCAGAACGTTCGACGGAGCATTGGCCAACTTCTCGGGATTGCATAGTATTACGGACTTTCAGCAGAGTGCTCGCGATCTGTCTTGCGTGGTTACCATGGGTGCTCCGCTCATGGTTTGTATTTCTACCCGGTTCTGCCTTTCAGAAACGCTTTGGTTTCTCACCCATGGCAAATATCGTGACGCTTTCCGCAGATCCTCTGGGATCGCTACCGTGACACTGGGAGGCCGGGACGTGAAAATACATTACCCGACCTTGAGAGAAGTGAGGAAGTCGTTCTCACCATTCTTTCTCATGCGCTCCTGCATGGGGATCGGTGTAGCGATTCCACCTTTGTATCTGGAACCGGTCCTCCATAAGTATCCCCGAGTACTTAGCTTGCTGCGCCTGATCGATAGACGTGTTTCGCACCTGCCGTTCGTTCGAACGATCGGGGACCATATGCTTCTTTACTTTGAGCGGGTGCAGCCGTGATGCTATCGCGCGGGTATTGTAATTGAATGAATGTCAACAAAAACATTTTTTCTTCTCGGTGGAAATGATCTTCGCGCAAACCAGTTTGGTTAAGCACGGGACTTCTTGCTTCGGGCTCTGTCCCGAGGTCAACGGATCAGCCAACTTATTCGACCAAGGAGAAGTGACATCCGGAAATTTGAAACTCTTATCAAGAGATCCGGGAATCGACGGACGTTCTTGAAAACTTCTGGTCCCAGTATCGCAGCATCACTAACCCCGATTTCGATCCCGGTGCGAAGTTTGCTCAAGCCGTGCCCAGTCTCAACGTAGGGCAACATACAGCGATCCCAAGAACTGACGCAGACACCGCCGGCAGCTCCCTTGGCACACCTTGCAGGCCAACCTCATCATGCCCGAGCCGACCCACTTCCTCAGCACGAAGTTTCCACCCGTTGCGATCATTCGTCCCACGTCCACCAAGAACTTCCCCTTGCCGGGTGTGTAGAGAACTTTCACCTCCAAGTGAGTGCGCCCTGCCGGGCGCAACCTGGAGTTTCTACATTCCAGAGAGCGTGGAAGCATCCAAATATACGAAATGCGCGGGTTTTCTGGAGCCACCGCTCTGGTAGAACGGCTTTGCCCCTGAGGGCTGCTAAGGGAGAGGGAAAGATGCCCTCAGGGGCTAAAAGCCCTCATCCATCCGATTCATTATGGCCCGACTAAAGTCGTGCCCTGATACAAAGCCAAAACTCGGCATCCCCTCGAGCTGCTGTCGTTGAAATACCATGCGCTTGGAAAGATGCCCTCAGGGGCTATAAAAGCCCGTACATAATCCGGCAAAACTCTTCGGCCTTTAGATGGGCCCTGAGGGATTCTCTTCCCAGGTGATCCTGCGAAAAAACCGTACCTCGGGGCCTAAAGGCAACAAGGTGACGACATTATGCCGGGGGTAAATCCCCGGCCCTGCCGGGCGCACCAATAAAAAAAGGGCTGCCTCTTTTCGAGGCAGCCCTCACGGCAAAGCGCTCACTGGATGGTGACGGTGAACGTTGTGGAACCAGTAATGTTTGCGTTGCTGCTGTCAGCCGCGGAAAGGGTGACCGTATAGGTCCCGGCCTTGTCCCCACCCGCTGTGCCCCCACCACCGCAACCCATCCCCGCGCCCACGCTCAGAAAAACCAGCATCGCGAGCGCCACCGGCCATCGCTTTCGCCGTATTCCCGGAATGAGAAGCAAGAGGAGGCAACCCGCGGCCGTTCCTCCTGCCGCTGCAATCCGTGGCGCTAACTTGCGCGAGCTGCCCCCCGCACCCTTCTGGAAATTTCCCGTTGCCTGCCCGGTGGTGATGGTGATGGTCGCGGTTCCGTTGCCACCCGATGACAACGCGACCTGCGCCGTCTGCGCGCCTGTGGTGCCATACCCATAGGTTGCAGTGGTGAGAGTGCTCGTCGGGGCTGAGAGGACGACCGTGCCCGCGTACCCGCCGGTGGAGGTGAGCGTGATGGTCGAGGTGGCGCTATTCCCGGGCGCCGGCGACGAGATCGTCAGATTCGTGGCGGAAAGCGTAATACCGGGGTTGCTTACCGTGACCGTCGTCGTACCTGAGGAGGTTGCGTTAAAGGTATCCCCTCCATAACTGGCCGTGATGGTATCGGTACCCGGGGCGAAGCCAAGCGACGCTGTGGCGTTGACGGTGAGACTCGCAGTCGCCGTATTACCGGCGCCGATCGTCACCTGCTTGACGGTGCCTATCGTCACCGCCGGCGAACCCGTAGTGAACGTGATCGGGCCGGTAAGCGTACCCGCCGTTTGGCCGGACACGGTAGCCGACAGGGTAACGCTGCCGCCCAAGGCAAACGATGTCGGGTTAGCACTGACCGTGGTGGTGGTCGCACCTGTACCTTGTGCCACCACCGAGATCGTAACGCTGGAACTGGTCGACCCCGTGTAGGTGGCGTTTGCCGAGTTGAAAGTAGCGGCAACGGAGTGGGTACCGGAAGAGGCGAAACCGATTGTAAAGACAGCCGTGTAAGGCGCCGTCGTGGAGACAGCGACCGGGGTTTGTGCCACCCCGTCGACAGTGAATGTGACCGTCCCGGCGGGTGGCGTGGTCGCGGTATTCGGCGCAACGGTGGCGGTGAAGGTCACCTGCTCATTGATCGCCACAGAGGTCCCCGGAGCCGCGGTGAGTGTCGTCTTGGTCCCCGTTGCCGCGACCAGGGCGGCAAACGCCGTCGCCAGCTTGTTAGCGTCGACTGATCCCAATCCAGTTGCCTGGTCATACCCGGTACCGGCGTTATAACCAATTACCGGGTTGGAGCCGGTCGGGCAATTAGGCGAACCGGGGGCGCAAGGCACCTGGTTGTTGCCCAGGGTGATGTCGTGAAATGCCGACGCATATGTGGCCGAGTTCGCAGCTAACTGGTAGAGCGCCGGGTTGATGTTTCCCAGGCCGCCGCCTGTACCCAATTGCTGTTCAATGATCGCAAGCAGACCGGCAAAGCTGGGCGCGGCAAAAGAAGTTCCGCCGGCCGCGGAATTCGGGACGATATTGTTGTTATCAGATTGGCCTGGATCGCTTAAGCGAAAACTGGTCGCCTGGCAGCCGGCGACGAAGTTGTTCCCACTTCCCACGGTCTGTACCTGCGTGCAGTAGAGATAAGCGTCGTGGTCCGGTGAGGCATTCAGCGAGATGTCCGGCACGTCGCGATGGCCATCGGCCGGAATACCTGGTACGCCCGTTTGGTAGGACGGCTTGAGGAACAATGCACTCACACCCCCGCCGCCGGCCGAAAGACCCCCACCGTTGGCAAGGGAAAAGGTCGTGTCGTTCCACGCCATCTCCGGTATATAAGATTTGGCCGAAGTGATCACATCGTTCGAGCCGTTTGCGCTCCAGTAAGTACCGGCGCCCGTCTGGGGGTTCTGAGCCGTGCCGTCCCCCGTGAATTCGCTTCCGCCCAGATCGGTCACATATTGGCTGCTCCCGGGATAGTCGACGCCCAAACCCAGGGATGCCGAGGTGGCGGTGCTGCCGTCGCAATCCGCTGCGCCGGAATCTCCTGCTGCCAACACCACTGTCTGGCCTTGACTGTTGGCCTGCTTCAGCCAGCCCTCGATCAAGTTCAGGTTGGCTGTGCTGACATTCGCCTCACACGCGCCATAGCTCATGCTGATGATGGGAATGGTGATGCCGTTGATCGGATTCTGCGCTGCGTAAGAGAGGGCACTGAAGACGTCGCCGGCATTCACCAGCACGATCGATGCCCCGGACGCTACACCACCCGACCATTCCAGGTCCAGATCGGTTTCTGAAAGATCGCCAGAGGCCGAACCGGCGCTGGATGACAAAGGAGTGGTGCCGGGAACGGTAAACACTGTGGGGCTATTGGCCGGCAGGCCGGCCGCCCCGCGAAAGTTGGTAATGTCCGACGGGACAATATTCGTCTGGCCAATCACCGCGATGGTTACACCCTTGCCCGTGTTTCCCGCTGAATACAGAGGGACCACGTCATAAATCACTGCAAAATCTCCGGGGGCCACGTAATGAGCACCGGAGATGCCCGAGGTAAAATGCGGATTGCTTTTCGGAAACTGCACCCGGGGCTTTAAGCGGAAGTCATCGAGACCGCGAACACCGCCCACTGTGCCCGCGAAGGCGCTGGGAACAGAGATCTGATCCGCGTTGGAAAAGTGAGTCTCGCCATTCACGCTGTAATTGTGAATTTTCGTCTGAAACGCTGCTTCGACGGCGGCGATGTTGCCGCTGAACCCGATTGCGTTTTTGCTGGCGGCGACCGAGGTGATGGTGAATCCCTCTTGCTGTAACCACCCTGTAACCTTATCCAGGTCAGCCGAGCTCATGCCGAACTGCTGTCCGAACTCCGCCGGGGTCAGCCACTTGTGGTAGTACGGTGAGCCCGCGTCCTGCTGCGCCTTGAGCAAAGCCGCGAGGCTTGCTTCCTGGGCGGGGGTCCGTTTGAACTCGATGCTCATCCCTTGAATGACCTTGGAATTGTCGGCCAGTCCCTGGTCAAATTCGGCTTTCGCCATGGGATTCAGAGTTCCCGTCAGGGGCGACATGCTGGCGCTATCAATTGGCTGGGTAATCCGGTCTTGAAGAACCACCTGGGCCTGGGATACCTGGAAAAGTCCACTCAAACCAAGCAGCAGAGAAAACGGTACGGAGAGGAGGTTACTAAATTTGCGCAAGGGTCTTTCTCCTAAGGGTCGGAGCCCGGTCGACGGAGCCCACGGTGACGGTACTCTAACGTCCACCCGACATTACCGGGTAACCGTTAGACGCATCAACAGAAAAAGGTCATGGAGAGCATTTCATCTCCACCATTTCCCATAGAGGCAGTGTCTCCCGCGGCAAGTCGCCGTGCAAGTTACTTGTCACTCTATCGTCTACAGACGCCAAAACAGATTTCCGGGTTTACGGCCCGAAGAGCATGGGTACGGCCACAGGTTGCGGAAAAGATGAAAGACCGGCGCAAAAAGCGTACCTCAGGGGCTCAGGGCTAAGAGCATGTCTGAGAACGCAGAAAACAAATTGCAAAGCTGAAACAGGCCCGTAGGGCCGGGGCCAAACGTCAGCCCAGCCCGGGAGGGCTGGGACATCGATTCCCCAATGCCCTCCGAGCGCCGGAGGCGCGGCACTGGCGGATGAATGGAGTAACGCGCCTCCGGCGCTCCGTAATCTTTG